>NZ_JAUFQR010000001.1:2771335-3079262 GCF_030409875.1 Chryseobacterium tructae
TTTATTTCTTGTTCTGATCCAATGCATTATTGATAAATTCAATGTTTGAATTTTCAAAAACCTTCAGTAATTGAGGAACAAAGTCTCCAAATTTCTTGTATTTTTTTCTATTGGAATTATACTCTTTTACTTTTTCTTCTAATAAGGGAAGGAAGATGAAATTATTTTTTAAATGATATTCTTCCAGTCTTTTAGCTCTTTCAAAATCTTTCTGAATTCTTGCAGTCTGAATTTCACCCAATCTCACCAAATGTTCAGCAACACAAGTTTGATAGTCTCCATACCCTCCTGTTTTGATCATGACTTCTTTTAAATTTGATTTTTCAAACAGATCTTTAAACTTTTCAAGCTTATCTTTATGCTGATATACTTCCTTATTGACAAAAGAGTGTCCAAATTCATGTACACTTAAAAATCTTGCCTGAAACTCTTCGTCATATCCAAACTGCCCTTTCTTTTCAGCTTTCACAAATGGACTTGCTATTTCATAAATATCTGTATTGCCTGATTTTGAGATTACATTGGCTCCAATTCCTCTTCCTTCTCCATCTGATATAGGCCACATCATCATCGGAGAGATCAAGATCGTATAGGAATGAAAACCTTCTCCATAGAATTGCTCCATAGCATCAGTAAATCCAGCAGGAATATGTTTGTTATACTCATTTTCGCCCCCTTTATAAAAGTCTTTATTTTCATTAAAAAACTGGCTAATATTTTCTTTAGTATAAAATTTTGAAAGTTCGGAGAGGTAATTTTTAATTAATTGAGTAATTTCTTTGTTCTGCACTTCAGTCAAATTATTGCTGCTAAACTGATAATCATTGATCCATTCTGTGGCCGGAAATTCCTGATGATATATTAAAGGAGTCATGAGCATATCATTCCCCTGACCATATTTATCCATTAAAATATCATTAATTTTTGCCGTTTCAATGGCAATATTTGAGTCTTTTAAATACTCATATTTTTTCAACGCATTATTTACAATAGGCTGATAAACAGAACATTCTTTTATTTTATAAAGTTCAAAATCTTTATTATTTTTTCTGTGTTCTGCTGAAAGAATTTCCGCGAGAAAATAAGTCTCAATATTCTTATTGTAATTAACCGAAAACTTGGATGTTTTTTTTTGTGAAAAACCCAATGTAGAACTTAATGAAACTAAAATGAACAGTACTTTTTTCATGACTAATATTAATTCTCATTCTAAATAGTTGCTAATATAGTATTTTATGTAAAAAATGCGTATTTTTGCATCTTAAAATTTCTTAGTAAACAATGATAAAAATTACACTTCCAGACAATAGTGTCAAAGAATTCGAGGGAGCAGTTACTCCCCTTGATGTGGCAAAATCTATAAGCGAGGGATTGGCTAGAAACACCATTTCCGCAATTGTTAATGACAAACAAGTAGAGACAACCACGCCTATAACCACGGATTCTACGATACAACTTTTGACCTGGAACGATGATCTTGGAAAGAAAGCTTTCTGGCATTCTTCTGCCCATCTTTTGGCGCAGGCTATCCTTGAATTTTATCCTAATGCTAAGCTGACTATCGGGCCGGCCATTGAAAACGGATTCTACTATGATGTGGATTTCGGGGATGAAAGTTTATCTGAAAAAGATTTTGAAAAGATTGAGAAGAAAGTTCTTGAAAATGCAAAGAAAGGTTCTACTTTCTCTTTATACCCGGTTTCTAAAGAAGAGGCTTTAAAAGCATATGCAGATAACCCTTACAAAGTGGAATTGATCTCTAATCTTAATGATGGAGAAATCACTTTTGTAACTCATGATAACTTCACCGACTTATGTCGTGGAGGACATATTCCTAATACAGGAATTGTAAAAGCTGTGAAGATTTTAAATGCAGCAGGAGCTTACTGGAGAGGTAATGAAAATAACCCTCAATTAACAAGAGTATATGGTATTTCTTTCCCTAAACAGAAAGACCTTACTGAATACCTTGAAAGATTAGAAGAAGCTAAAAGAAGAGATCACAGAAAACTAGGTAAAGAACTTGGAATTTTCGCGTTCTCTGAAAAAGTAGGTGCTGGTTTACCACTTTGGTTACCAAAAGGTACTGCTTTAAGAAGAAAACTAGAGAATTTCCTTTCTGATGCTCAGAAAAAAGGGGGGTATGAATTCGTTATGTCACCTCATATCGGTGCTAAAGAATTGTATGTAACTTCAGGTCACTGGGATAAGTATGGAGCGGATAGCTTCCAACCTATCAAAACACCTAATGAAGGAGAAGAATTCTTATTAAAACCAATGAACTGCCCGCATCACTGTGAAATCTATAAGACTTCACAATGGAGCTATAGAGATCTTCCGAAAAGATATGCGGAATTCGGTACTGTATACAGATATGAGCAAAGTGGAGAACTTCATGGATTAACCAGAGTTCGTGGATTTACTCAGGATGATGCTCACTTATTCTGTACTCCGGATCAGCTTTCTGAAGAGTTTGAAAAAGTAATTGACTTAACACTTTATGTTTTCAAGTCTTTAGGATTTGAAGATTTTGTTACTCAGGTATCTTTAAGAGACCCTAACAATAAAGAAAAGTATATCGGATCTGATGAAAACTGGGAAAAAGCTGAAAATGCAATCATCAATGCGGCAGAAAAGAAAGGTCTTAAAACTGTAATTGAATATGGTGAAGCAGCGTTCTACGGACCTAAGCTTGACTTTATGGTGAAAGATGCATTAGGAAGAAAATGGCAGCTTGGAACGATTCAGGTAGATTATAACTTACCAGAAAGATTTGATCTTCACTATATCGGAAATGATAATGAGAAGCACAGACCGGTAATGATCCACAGAGCACCTTTCGGTTCTATGGAACGTTTTATCGCTATCTTATTGGAGAATACTGCAGGAGATTTCCCATTATGGTTAAGCCCTGATCAGTTTATCATTCTTCCAATTAGTGAAAAGTACGTAGATTATGCAAAAAAAGTTTCACAATTTTTGGAAAATCACGATATTAGCGGTCAGATTGATGACAGAAACGAAAAAACGGGTAAAAAGATCCGTGATGCTGAATTAAAGAAGATCCCTTTCATGCTTGTCGTAGGAGAAAATGAAGAGAAAGAAGGCACAATTTCTGTAAGAAGACGTGGTGAAGGAGATCTTGGAGTGATGAATTTAGAAGATTTTACAGCTTACTTCAAAAAAGAAGCAGCCATTTAATAAAAAATAAAATTAAAGTATTGAGCGCTTTATTATTGATCTCTCAATACTTTAATCAAATAAATAAGTAGTTAACCAATAAAATTATAATACAATAGCACAAAGATTTAACAACAGGGGCCCACAAAGACGTCCTGTACAGGAGGACTTACACTTGATCAACGATAAAATTCGTGTGAGAGAGCTTCGTTTGGTGGGCGATAACGTAGAGCCGGGAATTTATCCAATTGACAAAGCAAGACAGATTGCCGCGGAACAAGAATTGGATCTAGTAGTAATTTCTGACAAGGCAGAACCTTTTATTGCAAGAGTATTGGAATATAAAAAATTCTTATATGAGCAAAAGAAAAAACAGAAGGAACTTAAAGCTAAGCAGGTAAAAGTGGTTGTAAAAGAGATCCGTTTCGGGCCTCAGACTGATGATCATGATTATGAATTCAAAAAGAAGCATGCTGAGAAATTCCTTGAAGAAGGTTCAAAATTGAAAACCTACGTATTTTTTAAAGGACGTTCGATTATCTTTAAAGACCAAGGAGAAATCTTGCTTTTAAAACTAGCTCAGGAACTAGAGCATGTTGGTAAAGTAGATCAGCTTCCTAAGCTTGAAGGAAAGAGAATGATTATGATGATGAGTCCTAAAAAACCAGCAAAATAATTCAACCATTATTTTATATAAAAAAACCTCAAATTACTTTGAGGTTTTTTTTGTACACGTTTTCATGGTCTTCATCAGAAATAGAAAGAGGGGTTGTTCAGATTTCATTTGTATTCGAATAATTTTCTTTCATCACTCCCTCTGTCTACAGGTTATTTTTTATTATTAGTTTCTACCCTTCAAATTCGCCACACTCATGTTCCTTAAAAAGAGGTAATGCTTTTTTTGTTGTAAAATATTTGGTGACTCTTTTATTATTTAATTCCAGTTTCTGACCTTCTATCGTCAACTCATAGACCGGTGCTTTATCGATTTGAGTTAAGATATAAGTCCTTTCTGATGTTTTCAAAATCGTTTTGTTTTCTTCGCCGGATACAGAGAAATCATTAATTTCAAAGGCATCCTTTTCATCACAGATATTCTTCCATACCATTTTATCTTTTGTTACGGATAAGCCTGCTAAATCACATGAGTAACAGTTTCCGGAAAACTCTATTCCATACTTTTCATATACATCTGTACTTTTGGTATCTAAAATATCAATAGGAACCAATGCTGAGAAATCGCCTGGTATCTCTATTTTTGAAATAGTTTTACTTTCCGGTACAGGTTTAGAAACTCTATCTTTTACTACAGCCGTAGAATCTGTTTTATCTGTTGCTGGTGAACAGGAAGAGAGTAAAACAATCGCGACTGAAAAGCTGGTTATTAGTTTTTTCATCTACTATCAATACTTAGTTTTATCATGGGCAAAATTGTCGAAAATATAGCTTTTAAAATATCCCTGTTTTCAGCTATTTATTGCCCATATTCAGGGGTTTTGTTGGCCACCGTTTTGAATACTGATACATTTGCCAAAAAATATAAAATGAAAGTTTTAAATCAATTTTTTATATCTTCTATGATTGTTTTTGCAGGATGTAATTCTAAAAGTCAAACCTCGGAAACAAACAAGGTAAAAACTGAAGCTACGCAGAAGACTATAACATTTGCTGATTTCAAAAAGATCAAAGGAGTAGAGAATGTACAGGATGTACCTTTTGAATTATCTACCCAACTGGATTCTGTACAATTTTTTGTGTCCCCCAATAAGGATGCCGCCCATCTGAAAATAGCTTATAATAAATTTGATAATTATTACGGATTTGAAGAGTTTGATGGCTTCTACTCTATTCATTACAGCATCAATAATACTATTTCGAACAGCATTGAAGCTTTTGTATTGAAATCAGAATTCACTGCAGCATTTGACATGACTTTAAAAGGTGTAGATCTTGATGAGATCAGAAGCAGTACCTTCAAGGGAGCTCATGATTCAAAAAATAAATCATTCAGTAAATATGGAACAATAACTGAAGTTTCTGAACAGGAATTTGTGACAGCTTCTAAAAATAGAATTAATGAGGTTTTGGTAAAAAATCCTCAGGTTAAATTAAAAGGAGCCAACTGGATCTCTACAGAAAATGCCAAAGAGACCGTGATTACACAACATGAAAATGTATCTACAGAAGACGGAACTTTATCCAATGAATATATTGGACAGTCGCCTTATTTACATCTGGAGGTTTTCAGGGAAAACTCAGTAGAGACTACAGATGTATACTACTCTTTTTATACTGTAAAGTCAACAGCAGATTTTGCTTTGTTTACAGGAGGATACCCACAGATTATTCCCAATAAGAATTGGATCTCTTCTATCTCTTCAAATAGTGAGGTAGGAAGTAATTTTGAAATCAATCAATATAAAGAGCAAAGCCATAATCAGGAAAACCTTTTGTATATCAACTTTACTCATTTCAAGATTGCTGATGAAACAAAAGCTTTCTGGGCGAATAACGAAACGTTCTATGCTGAAGTGTACCCTGTAAATTCAGCTCCATCGAAAGGTAAAAAGCAAAAGACAGCTTTCATAAAAATCCAATTAAAGGCTAATCTATTATAAAGTTGGCTTGGGATGAGATAAAAACCCCTGAAACCAGCCAGTGTGAATACTGGTAAAGACCGATATCTTTGCAGCAGTTATTTAAAGATATACCATGAGAAAAATAAGCTTAACATTTCTTTTTTGTTTACTAAGTTTTATGTCTTTTGCACAAGCATTAAAAGTAGTGATTAAACAGGACGGAAAAGTAATTGAACCTGTAAATGATGTTTATGATCTTAAAAAATCACCTTTTGTATTTGAATTTACGACTACCAATCTTGAAGGTTTTTTAGTAGGAGCAACAACAAATAAAGATATCTATGCAGGAGCTTTAGGGCTTTTCAATACCGAGGTTCCATGGTTTCAGAGCACAGGAATGGCAGAGGAACTTTATAACAAGGATAAAGAACTATTATTAATGGATTCTGCACCATCATACTGGTATTTTACAGATGTAAAAGATCACAGGTTTGATAAAAATCCTAAAGGCAGCTTAAAACAGTGGACAGCTACGCGTACCATTACAAGGTTTTATGATGTGATGGTAGATCAGCCTGTTAATTTAAAAGACTTTGACGGGAGCGTTTATCTATTGATGTATCAGCCAGAATATAACGCTGAATATGATTTAATTGGAAAGAAAAACCTGTTCCAGGCTGCGTTGAGATTCAAAGACTAAAGATTACACACCTAATTATTTGATTATATATAGAAAAGGTCTGCTTTTACGATGTAAGCAGGCCTTTTTGTTGTATTAATACTCTGAATATTTTAACCCATTAAGGTCTCTTTAAGAGGATAAGAAAAGGTAAGGGGATCGCTAAAGCTATTTATCAATCAGTACTTTAAATTCAACTTCGATAAAACTTACCTTATCTGCATGATCTGTGGGAGCTAAAAAATGTTGTCCCTACTCAATCAATTGCTTATTTTATTCTATTATCAAGCCGTATTCTATAGCCAGCTTAATGGCTGAGCTAAGGTTAGAAGTCTGAAATTTTTCGATAAGGTTTTTCCGGTGGCTTTCTACGGTGTGAGGGCTGATAAAAAGCTTTTCCGCCATCTGATTGGTAGTCAATCCCTTCGCCGCTTCGGCAAGAATTTCCTTTTCTCTACGGGTTAATTTAGGAACTTGGCTTAGCCCATCTGATGATTTTTTTTCCAAAACGGTTTTAGTCTGTGAACATAAAAATTTGTTTCCAGAATATACAGCATGAATACCTTCCAGGATCTCTGAAACTGAAGCATTTTTTTGAATGTAACCCAAAGCACCTTCCGCCAAAGTACTGTTGATGACAGGCAGTTCGTTATGAACACTCAGCATAATAATCTGAAGGTTCTCATATTTCTTTTTAAAGGCTTTATCAATTCGATGCTATTAATGTCTGCCAGATTGATATCTAATAACAAAATATCGACAGCCTGCTTTTTCAAACCTGCATTCATTTCTGCAACGTTTTTAAAGCAATCTACAACGTCTATATTATCGTTATTTCCTAAAATATTTTTCAACCCTTCCAATAGAAGCGGATGATCGTCTGTTATGGCTACTTTTATCATATTTAATGGGTAGGAATCTGAAGTTCTATACTCGTACCAATATTCAATTGGGAGTTGATATTCATTGTTCCTTTTAAAAATTGGATTCTTGATTCTATATTATGAAAACCTGCTGTTTTTCTAAAGTCTAAGCTTGCGAGATCAAAACCTTTCCCATCATCTTCTACTGTAAGGTTTAATATATTTTCTTCTTCGCTGATCTGAATAATGATTTCAGAGGCTTTGGCATGCTTGATAGCATTGTTAACCAATTCCTGAATGACTCTATAAATAAGCAACTGTTTCTCTTCTGATATGGAGTTACTATAATTGATAAATTCGGTATGAATGTTTAAAGCACTGTTGGACATTCTGGAAGCAAACTCCTGAATGGCTGCCACTAAACCGTATTTCATTAATAAATCGGGCATTAAATTATGGGCTACGCGTCTCAATTCTTCTACAGCACCATCAATTTGATTAATTGATTTTGAAATCCCTTCTTCTATGTTTTCAGATTGATTAGGATTCAAAATAGACAACTGAAGTTTCGTTCCTGAAAGCAAGCCTCCTAATCCGTCGTGAAGATCCCGAGCCAGACGGCCACGTTCTTTTTCCTGACCTTCCAGCAATGCAGTAAGCGTAGATATTTTAGAGTTTTGTTTCTCCTTTTCCATGGCCAGAGCATGCAGTTCATCTCTTTGCTTAATTGATTTTACACGTTGTTTATTAGCATATAGCAACAGGAAGATCAATATGATAAAAATGAAAATAAAGACAATATAATAGGTGTTGATCTTTTCTTTGAATGCCAGTAGCTTTTTATAGCTGTTGATATCGTTATTTTTCTGTTGGGTTTCCAGTTTTGCTAAACGAAGCTGTTGTTCTTTTTTCTCGGATTCAAGTTCTGAAAACTTCAATCGTTCCCGTTGGTTTTCTTCTACCAGCTTTAAGTTATTGTATACCTGTTCGCGCTGTGCACGAAGAATGTTGATCAGCTTAATCTGTTGTGCTTTTTTATCACTTTCCAGCTGCAATTTTATATACTTTTGTTCCTGTCTTTCTTTCTCAAACTGAGATTCTAATCTTTTGGTAATATCCAGCTTTTCCTGATCATAAACACTTTTGTATTTATCTACATAGCTTTTATAATACGTTAATGCTTCTTTATAGTTACCCTGCTCTTCACTCACTCTGGATAAAGACTCAAGAATAGAGAGTTCTATATTATGATTTCTAACAGGACTTTTCCCGATTTCCATAGAGGCTTTCAGGAAATAAGACTTCGCTAAATCGTAATTTTTTTCCTGAATGGCCAGCTCTGCCAAAATCCCAAACGAAGATGCGATATGAATAGCATCACCAGTCTCCAGGCTCACCTTGTTGGCTAATTGAGCATATTGCATGGCTTTATCCGGATCAAACTCAGTATACAAATTGGCCAGATTAATGGCCGCATAAGAAAGGTTGCTCTTATTAAGCATAGACCCTTTATTTTTATTGAAAGTTGTGATCGCCTGCACATAATATTGTTCTGCTTTATTTCTAAACTGTATATCAGATGGATTCTGAACATATTTTTGTTCATACATATACCCCATTCTCATATAGGCATCGAAGATCAGGTTGGGATCATTTTGTTTAGATGATAACAGCAAAAATTGCTTGCTGTATTTTTCTTCCAGCTGATATTCGTTCAGGTCAGCATAAATCGCAGATAGTTCTTTAGCTGTATTTCCATATCTTCCGTAGAGTGTAGAAGTTGTGGGCGAATTTTCGTAATAATTAATCGCTTTCAGATAAGCAGCAACGGCATCAGTAATTTTATTATTACGGGTAAGAATCCAGCCTTTTGCATATTCCATATATCCTTTCGCTTCATTGCTATTCGTTTTTAAGCTATAGATTCTGGCCATATCCAGACTTTTTGAGGATTCAGCTT
Source organism: Chryseobacterium tructae (assembly GCF_030409875.1). Taxonomy (NCBI): domain Bacteria; kingdom Pseudomonadati; phylum Bacteroidota; class Flavobacteriia; order Flavobacteriales; family Weeksellaceae; genus Chryseobacterium; species Chryseobacterium tructae. The sequence continues at coordinate 2,780,597 of NZ_JAUFQR010000001.1, forward strand.
GTTTATTGTCAAGTCTGTAATTCATGGCCTGAACTGCATACAGAATAGTGGCGTATTTTCCATCAGCCTGTTTTGTTGCAGTGGAAATATTATAAGCTAAAATCTGATAGGATTTCGGTTTAGAATTATGGAAAAATAAAGCCGTAGCATATTTAGGAGCCAGATTCAGCTGCTCTGTTGTTTTGTCTGAAGCATGGCTGTATTCTTTCTCTAATTTGCTTAAAACATCTTGTGCCTGTACAAAAAACGGACAAATAAATAACGTAAATATAAATAATAACCTGTGCCTCAAACCCTTCTCTTTATTAAGTTTTAGTATCCTAAAGAACGTAAATATAGGTAAAATACTTTCTATTTAATTTCTAAGCCCTATCAGCAAAAATTCCCATTTCTGATTTTTTCATTTTAAATGTCAGATCTTTATTATTGTAATATCCTTGACAAGGATAGGTTACTTAACTATTAATCCCAGTATTGAAAACTTTCTATTTTGATACACTATTCTCCTATGAATTAAAAGATATTTCTGTATACAGTATCTATTTTTATTTTTAATCGTATAGATTACGTGTATTCTAAACAAATGACCGCTTTTTTAAGTTCTTTGTCATAAAATAAAAATACTTGGTCTGCTGAATTTTGTTGAAAATCATAGCCTTCCAAACATGCAATATAATCCATCAGGGTCCCGTCAGGTTTAAAGGGTTTTTCAATGAGGTTTTCACCTCCGAAATTGCATTCTTCTAAGGGGAGCGAATTGGTATTAAGTTCTTCAAAAATACCGAAAATCTTCTTTTGCAAACGTTCCTCCAGGTATTCCGAGTAATCATCTTTCTCCAGATCTTCAACCGTAAGCTTACGTAAACGCTCTAAGCGGCGAATGTCGTAAACCTCTAAACCAGGCCGGTTGAAATCTTTATCATAAAGCTTATTATGTTTTTGGTAGTATTCTTTTTTCAGTTGATACATAGCGGCATTCATGTTGTATTCAATCTCTAGATCTGAATATTTATTTCCATAATCTTCAGGAGAAATCTCGGTATGTGCTGAGAAATAGTTCCAATCTGCATCAAATTTATATTTACCATCAATCACATCAAAACCAAACATATCCGCTTTTGTATATTCTGTATGGTATTCCGGTGTATCTTCTCCAACACAGCCATCGTAAATCTCCTTTACAGAAACAATATGCAGCCATTGATCTTCTAATGGATTCAGAAGTTTTAAATTAATTGAACAAATCGGAAGAAAATATTTTTTATGATTTTCAATATCATCATAGAATACATCTTCATATTCCGGAAAAATTTTTATTAAATCTGTCATTTTATTTTCTTATTAGTTTTAATTGCTTTCCTTCTTTTGTAAGGTCAAAAGTCATATTTTTTGATGGTTTGAAAACCTGTGTCGGTGCATCACAAAACTCAGACTTCCTAATACTATCTATTTCCATTTGTATTTGGTTCTTTCCTGTAAAATAATACTTTCCGCATATTTCTGTAAAACAATCGTTTCCACATTCCCAGGAATCATAACTGTTAAAGTGCTCTGCATCTGAAAAGTTCATCCCATGAAAGTTGAAGATCAATGCCGTATCTCTTGGAGACAGATCATAGTTTTTCCCACCATCCGGAGTGATAAGTCCGCCTTCATTCACAATCCACTCCGTATTTTTCAGATAATTCGGAAAATTTGTTTTTTTTCGTTCAGGTTCTTTGCAGCTGAATACCGCAATTAAAACAGCATACAAAAATGGGAAGACAAAAATCTTTTTCATTGCCATGGTCTTTATAGGTGTTTATTCAAGGTAATCGAATTTTTCGTTTAATTTTTCAAAGGCAATTTCCTGATTAATAATTTTTTCAAGTTCATCAAAAGTCAGTATACCTTTAGCTTCAAATTCTCCACCATTAGGCGTTTTATAGGTGTATTCAAGAATATCCCGTGTATAAATCTCTTCTAAAATTTCAACTTGTTTTGGAGTTAAATATTTCCGATGTGTGCTTAATTGGTTTCGCAGATGAATCTTAATTTCTTCTTCAGAATCTCCTTCAAACATAGAATATTCATCCATTTCTGTCAAAGACTCCAGAAGTTGTCTGAAAATAAAGTCCTGAAGATTTTTAGCTAGAATTTCAGCTTCTGAATCATGACCAAAAAAAGTAATGGGAACTTCACCACGGAACTCCATATCGAACTGAAAAACATACAAATCCCCCGCCCCATTTTTAGCAAAAGGAACCATCCTGTATTTAGGGTGAATATCATAAACTTCATGGTTGATGATTTCTCTGATTCCGTGACGATAAGCAATGGGATCCCAGATCTCAATATCGTTTCCAAATAAAAGCAAAGGTGGGTTTTCCTTGAGAGTAGGAAAAACATTCGTATACCATCCATTCCCTTCTGTACCCCAATCGAGCATTTTATCATCATACAATTGCTTATAGAGTTCGGGATAGGTAAAATTATATTCTTTTTCTAAGTCTTCTAAAGTATTCATATTCATTTGTTTTAAACAGGCATCCTGAAGGTTTTGGGTATTTCCCATACCGTCTTTTTATTTTTATAATCTACTTTTTCATCAGTTTGAGGGTTGTAGCTCAGTATTTCGGGATAATGATTGTTTTCAACCTTATTAATAATTGCCTGTAACATTGTGTTTGTACAGCTATAAAGAGAACACTCGGTATACAATCGCCAGAATACCAGTACTGCAGTTCCTTTGTCACATAGCCGATTCTGTAATATCAATGCTGCATGTTCCGGTTCTTTCATGAAATAAGCGATATTGAAGAGTTCAATTGTAGATTTTGCCCACCTGATATTGTTTTTCCACTCCCTGTCAAACCATACTTCTAGATCATCTTCTTCGTAATATATATAACTTTCTTCACCTTTTGTTTTTTGAAAGATCCAGTCTGGAATGATAAATTCACTGTCACAAAATGATGTAGGATCAAACTTAATCGCTGTTTTTTGATAAAAGTGATTAGGATAATTTTTCAGAAGTATTTTCAAAAGAGTAAATACCTCATTTTGGGATTCATTCTTGAGTGTTTTATCGAATGTATATTGTTGAAAATCCTGCGGCTGTGCCAACCAAAATAACTCCAAAGCAGTTGCTTCAGAGCAAGCAGGGCTTTCTGCAATCCATTGTAAAACTTTCATCCCATTATCCCAGTTATGTTGAGTAGCAAGATAATGCAATTCTTCCGGGGTTTTTAATTGTTTGAATTTTGACTCATCCAACTCATCTTGCAGAATGCCTTCATGGAAATTATTATTAATGAAATTTTGTTGTTCTGAAGTAAGATTAATCATTACATCTTATTTTTTTTAGTGACTGACTACTGTAGCCAATTTTTTTAATCAGAATTCATTTTTCAGGTATTGGAATTACAACTTCATCGCTTCCAAAATCGTTTTCCATCCAGCCATGAAACCCTATGCACATTCCATCGCCATCAATAGTGTTCAGTTCTTTTATTATTTCATCTTCTTTATACAGGACAATATGAGATTCTAAGGCCAGACGATAGTTTTCATTTTCTAAAGGATTAAAAATTCCGTCCATTTGCATCATCATTCCGTAAATGGTATTGTCAATAGCCTTCAAATGAGCTTCACGAAGGGTTTCATCTATCTCTGACGGTATTTTACCGATTGCATATTTCCGGATATTTTCAAAAACAACATACCCTGCTCCATGCTGCATCCACAGTTCACGTTCACGCTCATCTGATGGTGGATTTGATAATTCTTTTTTCATAATATTAATGGATGTGTACCTAAATTTGATTTAATATTCTTCAATAAGAGCGTTCCACTCCGTTAAAAGATAATTCTCGAAATTGGGGAACAGTGTTGAACTTCTCTTTTTTGAGAACATCTCATAATTGTAAATGATTCCGCAATTGGTATCTAAAACCAGAACATCAGACGGAAATTGGAATTTATAACCAAAAAATTATCCGGTAATTGAAATTCCTGTCGTGCATAAACAGTAGCCCCATAAAGCGTGTAGATATGGTCACTCAAGGGATTTTCTGACAAAATCCCATTTGTGTGTAGTAGATCAGGAATTCCGCCACCACCAAATTCCAGGAGATAAGCTTTCAAAAAGACATCAAACTTCAGCTGTAAAGCATGTTCTACTTTGCTGATATTTTCTTCTGAATTGGATCCGTAAAACTCTGGCTTTTCTTCCAGTTTTTCAGCTTTTTTGATCAGTTCTTTAAATTGTTCAAGCATAGTCTTTTCTTATTTATGTTCCGTAATTCGTGTTCTCCTCACTTAAAAAACACGACTTCTTATCAAATTCGGATTTATTAATTCAAATACATCCATGACTGTCCTTTATTTTCAGGATTTCAGATCTTTGCAAAGAAATTAAAAGTTTTTTGAGCAATAAGCTGGGGATGGGTGTCTGATACACCATTGATCCGATCTTCATATACTTCAACTCTTATGATTTTTACATCATTTGGTATTTTGTACGTCTCCTCTTTTGTATAATTATACCCTCTTATATTGGCGCTTTCCTTACCCGGGATCCTCTTGATCTCTACATAATATTTCAGTGTAGTGGTATTGCCATCTTGTTCTCCTTTTTCAAAACGAATTTTTTTCACCTGCTGAATGGTATGACCACCGGAGCTGATATTTCCTTGTATACGGAATTTCAATATTTCAGCGTTTTTGGATAGCATGAAAACTCCGGGATCAAGACGTTCCGTAACTTCCTTTCTGGTTGTAAAAGTATGGATAGATCCCGTTTCCGGTACCTCTTTAGTCACCCTTTTTGGCTCAGTGTAAATGGTAGAAATATTCAATTCCTGAACATTGTTTTTGCATCCCGACAGTGCTAAAACTGAAGTTAAGATCATAAAATGTTTCACCCTCTTATTTTTATATAAATCTTCGAATTAAAGATAACAAAAGACAATGGATACAGATATCCCTGATAACGGTGGTTTTTATAGATGATTTTCACCTAATTCATAAGCATCGTAGAAAAATAAAAAGCTGCTAAACTTAGAGCTATAGTTCCTGAAATCAGAAACAAAAAGAAGTAATAATGTCCACTTTTATTTTTCTTTTGAATAGAATTAATAATAAAAACAAGAAACATACAGAAAAATCCTACTCCGAAGAATATCATTAAAGCAACAATTAACAATGCTCTTTCTAAATGTAAATCTGCAGATGAAAGCATATTTTAAATATTTAAAGTTAGAAGTTAAAAGGGCTGGAAGCTGGGTGCCTGAAGTGGGAAGTTATGGAGGTCATAAAATAACCATTTATCTTTTTAAGTAATTTAATAATACATTTTTAATCAATAAATTATACCCCAAAAGAAACTTCCAGCTTCTATCAGTATTTATTATTCTTTATATTCTTTTCCGGAATACAAATCAATATAGTAATACACAGTTTCTCCTGAATTATTTTTGACACTCACCAGCCCTTCAGAATTAATAGATTTATAAGCTTTTGATCCGATACTCTTCTTAGTCTTATTGTCCAAAAGTGTATACAATCCGTCTTGCTCTTTTTGAAGTGCATAGATTTGTTTTCCTGTATCCAATACTGAAATATCATAATATTCAGGCTTTATCTCCCAGCGTTTTTCATGACTGTTCCACAAGCCCATGGTTCTCAATTGTTTTTCGTTTTCAATCCTGATAAGGTATTGATCATTCATTCCGGTATAAGAATTTATTTTTCCGAATTTCCAGTTTTGGTCAATGTATTGATCGGGGATTATCATTTTTCTATCGGGCCAGACCAGATAACCAACCTGATCCAAAACCTTAAAATCATAAAAACCAATGGAATCTACAACATTACCTTTAGTATCAATATAAAGCCAATCGTACGCCCAAATGTCATGATCATAATTAAATACACCCAGTAAGAAATAAGGTGAATTGGTGATAGAATATACCAAAGATGTTTTCTTTATGAAATCAATCTGTGAAGCTGTAGCTTTTGTAATTTCTTTTGGAAATATCTTTTCATATTGTGGAAAAGGATAAATATTGTTGGTTTTGCTGTCTTCTAAAAGTTTAGGAATTTCCGGCTCATACCTTTCTTTATTGATGTCTTTTAGAGTAATGATTTCCTTACCAAACTTTATTGAAAGAGTTGCTGTACCTTTTAAGCCATTGTGAATTGCTTTTTTTTGATTCAATTCATACATTGAAAATTCTGGATTCGAGCCTTTGAGCCATCGTTTATTTTCTAACAGCTCTGCAATTTTGTTTTCAATTTTATGTAAGCGGTTCTTTTTAACTTCATAAAGAGTTTCGTTCCAAAATACATGGGTCTCGTCCACAGAAATGAAGTTGAGATAATAATTATCTTCTAAGTAGGGAACATCTTCGTTGAGCAGCACTTGTAGACTTTCTACTACTCCAATTTCTATTTTGTGATAGGTCTGTTCTTTTTTAATGCCACTTCCCATAATATTCCAATCCCATTTCCAGACCGGCATTTTCTTCTCATATTCAATATCTTTTTTATAAAATGTAAGCCCGTTGACAACATTTAAATTGATTTCCTCAGCTGAAAAGCCTATTACGATCTTTCCGTTCCCGTCTATGACTCCATATTCGTTTTTTTCATTTATAACAATGGCAAAACCTGTTGGAGTAAACATTGATGCGCTTTTGAATTTTTGATTGATAACAGGTTTCAGACTTATTTTATCTGCGTAAATAAAAAGTTTCTGTCCGGTTAAAAATGGGACACTATTTATGTTTATCATTTTTGAAGGATTGGGTGAAGACTTGTCTGTTTTTTCCTGTGTACAAGCCATAACCGAGGTTAACATAAAAAAGACACTATATACTATTGTTTTCATACTCCGAAATATTCATCAATATTAAAGAGGTGTAAAACATAATACAATCCCGATTATCAGCCATATTTTACAACAAGTAAGGGGATTCCTGTTTCCCTTTTTTTTTACTTTGCTTCTTGATGGCTAGCGTGTTAAATTAACGTTAATGATAGATTTGTCTGCTTTTTTTATTCCGATCAATTATTATCTTAGATCAATGTATTCTGAAGATTTCCTATCTACATTTGTGAATATAAAAAGTTGAATAAACTAATCTAAAAATAAAAACAATGAGCACACTAAAACTAAAAGACGGAACAGAAATCTATTACAAAGACTGGGGGAAAGGCGAAACCTTATTTTTTCATCATGGCTGGCCATTATCCAGTGATGATTGGGATGCACAGATGTTCTTCTTCCTGGAGCAAGGTTACAGGGTTATTGCCCATGACAGAAGAGGACATGGAAGATCTGAACAAACCCCTTATGGCCATGATATGGACACTTATGCTTCAGATGTAGCAGAAATTGTAGAAGCATTGGATCTGAAAAACGTTATCCACATCGGACATTCCACAGGTGGTGGCGAAGTGATCCGATATGTTGCCAAACATGGAAAAGGAAGAGTTTCCAAAGCGGTTTTGGTAAGTGCGGTAACGCCCATTATGGTTCAGAATGAAAACAACCCTAACGGAGTTCCTATTGCTGTTTTTGATGATATCCGAAACAATACCGCCAACCACAGACAACAGTTCTTTATTGATATTACCTTCCCTTTTTACGGGTACAACAGAGAAGGAGCAAAAGTATCTGAAGGAATCCAGAGAAACTGGTGGAGACAAGGAATGAGCGGTTCTATTAAAGCACATTACGATTGTGTAAAAGCTTTTTCTGAAACTGATTTTACAGAAGACCTTAAAAGTGTGGAAATACCTGTATTGGTGATGCATGGTGAAGATGATCAGATCGTCCCTTTTGAAACCACGGGAAAAGTGGCTGCTACTCTACTTAAAAATGGAAAATTAATTTCTTATCCAGGTTTTCCTCATGGAATGCCTACTACAGAAGCTGAAACGATCAACAGAGATCTTTTGGAGTTTATCAAATCTTAAAGATTTATATCACACAAATTTATCCTATGTCTCTATGTTGTTTATTTTTTTAACAACATAGAGACATAGCTCTTTTATTGTATATAAATTATTTAGACATTCCTGGCATCGATAATTACAGACTTCCTCTGAAACTTAAAAAATCCTTTTGGGTGTCACTTTTTTTTCGTACTTTTGCACACTATTATTCCTAACGTCTTTAGGAGTAGCCAAAACAGATATTGATAACAAAAACAATAAAAAAGCAAAACAATGCCAAAATTAAAAACGAAATCAGGTGCTAAGAAACGTTTTGCTCTTACTGGAACAGGTAAGATCAAAAGAAAAAACGCTTACAAAAGCCACATCTTAACTAAGAAAGAAACTAAGCAGAAGAGAAATCTTACTAGCACTTCTTACGTAGCTAAAGTGGATGAGAAAAGCGTTCAACGTCAATTAGCAATTAAGTAGTTTTTATAAATCTATATTCGGTTTATAAGAATTCAAAAACAAATTCAAAATTTTAACCCTGAAACGGTGCAAATAAGAGTAACATCAGTTGCCGCCCTTTTCAAAAAAACAATTTAAATTATGCCAAGATCAGTAAATGCAGTAGCTTCAAGAGCTCGCAGAAAGAAAATTTTTAAGCAAGCTAAAGGTTTTTTCGGTAGAAGAAAGAACGTTTGGACTGTAGCTAAAAACGCGGTAGAAAAAGCAATGCAATATGCTTACCGTGGTAGAAAAGAGAAGAAAAGAAACTTCAGAGCACTTTGGATCACTCGTATCAACGCGGGAGCTAGAGAGCACGGAATGTCTTACTCTCAATTTATGGGAGCTCTTAAAAAGAACAACATTGAGCTTAACAGAAAAGTTTTAGCAGATTTAGCAATGAATCACCCTGAAGCTTTCAAAGCTGTTGTAGATCAAGTAAAATAATGTAGAATACAATTTTTGTTATCAATATAGTCCTGGGCTTTGCTCAGGACTTTTTGTTTTACTGAGATTTCTATTGTAAAGACAAAGAAATTCAATCCCCTCTCCTTTTATTATGCCATACTATTTGGCAAGTAATCTTATTTGTTATTAAAATAGGAAGTTTAATTTATTTATTCCCAATTCTGTGAATTGAATACGATCTCATTTTATATCATTCCCTTTACTTTTAAATTAACAACACTGATTATCAACTAATTACATGTATTGACGGATTTTTGTAGGATCTGTTTTTTTCTTGTTTATAAAATAAATGATGAATTTTACACCATCATTTTATAACTATAAAAACATAAACAATCTCAATCTATGAAAAAAATTATTTTATCAGCAGGTATTATAATGATAGCTGTCTCAAATGTAAATGCCCAAGCAGGGATCAACACCAGCAACCCTAAAACAACAATGGATGTAAGTGCTAAAAGGGATAATACTGGTAATATAACAGATAATACACAGCTTATCGGATTACAAGCACCACGATTAACCCTTGGAGAGCTTACCGCCAATACCGGTACTTATGGAGTTGATCAAAAAGGAGCTCTTATCTATATTACTGATATCAGTACCGGAAATAAAAATGGAACTAGAGTTAATATTGATGCTATCGCTTATTATTTCTTTGATGGAGCATTATGGCAGAAAGTAAATAATGGTAATCCTAATAATATTTATACATCCAACGGTACTATTACGACTAACAGAATCGTTACTATGGCAGATAAGACATTAGCGTTTACCTCTGCGGCAACCACGGGAACCAGTCATTTTACAGTGGATGGCTCTACATTGAATGTAGATGCTGTCAATAATCGAGTGGGTGTTAATGCTTCTTCTCCTAGTTCTATTCTTAATACCATAAATCCTACTGGCGGTGATCTAACAGACGTAATAGCTGCTGGAATCAATAACTGTGGAGTTCCTTGTGGGCAAAATAATGCCAGAAATGTTGTCATTTATAATAATAATCCAACCAATAGCAGTGCAGGCTCCATTGATTTTGTTTCATCGTCTGCTTCAACCGGATTGTCTGGAGCATCTATTAAAGGAATTGACAGAGATGTTACCAATAATTTCAGTGGTATAAGCCTCCAAACCCGTGGTGATACCAATGGTCTACAAGACAGAGTGATTATTAAATCTACTGGAAATGTAGGGATTGCAACAACTGATGCTCCTACAGAGAAATTAGATGTGAATGGCAATGTCCGTATCAGAGGATTAATAAACGGTAGTGATGCTGTTACTTTCCCTAGATCTATTGTTGCCAAAGCAGATGGTACTCTGGGGTACTCCTCTATTTCTGTGTCTTCCTTTCAGTTAATTATTCCGCCACATAACCAATTCGTTAATGACTTTACCAATCATTCCAGTACAGCTTATGATTCTGATGGTTGGTGGGTCATTTCTAAACGTCTACAGCAGCAAGTGCTACTTTTACCACGACAGGAAGTGGTTTTACAGGGAGCAGTAGTCCTTACACAACAACAGCTACTAACCTTACCCCAGCCAGAATGACTGTTGTGTACGAATATCAGGGAAATGCTTTTGCTGATCCTGGAAAAATTTATCCACAGCTAACAACAGGAAATAACCTAAGTTATCCTGATGTATATAATCCTTCTTTTATAAAGCTGGAAACTGTAGGCGGTAAAACAAGAATGACAGTATCTATTGTACGATCTGAAAATATGCTCAACAGCTGGGCTGGATCTTTTCTGTTAAACACTCTTTTTGTTGTAAAGATCTAACTTACTTTTTCTAAATTACTGTTTATTAAATAATAAGGCTGTTTTTGGAGCAGTCTTATTATTTATATTTTGATGATCATCTTCTGAAGCAATAGATTCAGTTGAAAAAAATTAAGAGATATTAGCTAATAAATGAATTTAAAATCAATTTCAATATCAACACTATAATAAGTTATTTTATTATTGAAAAATCGGTTAAACAGGAATTAACAGTAGTAATTATCCAGATTAAATAGTGATTAATTCTTATATTAGCAATTGAAAATAATTCAATTGAATAAATGAAAAAAGTCGCTGTTTTTTTATTCACCTCTTTAGCTCTACAAAATATTGGAGCACAAACACTTATACAAGCTTATAAAACCAGGGCAGATATGGTTTCCCAAGCTAATATTACAAACAATCTTACGGCTCTTGAAAGTCTGGGTGTAAAAACAACTGGATCTGTTGCTAATACGAATACGCTTAACTGGTTGAAGAATAAATATATTTCTTACGGATATAGTGCCAATCAGATGGTTGAAGATCCCTTTAGCTTTGGAAGTACAAACTCTAAAAATCTGGTTATTACAAAGACGGGAACTGTATATCCTGATAAATATATCATTATTTGTGGGCATTATGACACTATTGTTGGCCCTGGAGTAAGTGATAATGGCAGTGGTACCTCTATTCTTCTAGAAGCAGCAAGAATACTAAAAGATGTTCCTACTGAATATTCAATCAAATTTATACACTTTTCCGGAGAAGAGCAAGGGTTGTATGGAAGTTATCATTATGCAAATAATGTTGCTTATCAAGGAAATACACGCCAATTAGATATAAAGTTAGTTCTTAATATAGATCAGGTAGGTGGCCAGTTGGGAAATAACAACACTACCATTGTATGTGAAAAAGATATTAGCGGACTCTCTGGAAACAATGCCGCTTCAGCAGCTGCGACACAGGAATTAGCAATATGTACCGGACTTTATTCTTCCCTTCAAACTTTTATTTCCAATGCTTATAGCTCGGATTATATCCCTTTTGAAGCTAAAGGATATACCATTACCGGATTTTATGAATATATCAAAAGTGAGAATGAACACAGTCCAAATGACACTTTTGCCAATATAGACCCTGTATATGTCTTCAATGTAGGTAAAGCTGCTGTTGGAGCATTACAGCATTTTGCCATTGCTTCTACTACAAATAACATTTTAGGAATTAATGAGGCGGTTACACAAAATAACTCCGATGTCATCAATATATATCCTAATCCTGCTAAAAATCAATTAATGGTTGATTTTCCTCAAAAGAATCAATCTTTCAATATTGAAATTTCTGACATGACCGGAAATGTATTAATGCGTACTGAAAATCAAAAAAACATAGATATTACTACTTTAACAAATGGTGTTTATATGGTATCTGTAAAAACAGCCCAGAATCGTGTTACTAAGAAAATAATCATTGATAAATAATCAGCTTGCATTCTTTTAAACTGTATTAGTAAGCTTTATAACGCTCATACGATGAAAAAAATTACTTCTTTTTTATTAACTGCTATAGCCACATATTCTATAGGAGCTCAAAGTTTTGTACAAAGCTACCAGAACAGGGCTAATGCTGTTTCTCAAACGAATATTATTACGAACTTGCAGGAATTTGCCAGTTGGGGAATAAAAAAAACGGGTACCCCAGCTAATGCTAATGCACTTAACTGGCTTAAGAATAAATATATTTCCTACGGGTATACTGCCAGTCAGATCGTAGAAGATCCTTTTACTTACGGTAATGCAAGCTCAAAAATTTAGTCATCACCAAAACCGGAACGGTTTATCCTAATAAATATGTTATTATTTGTGGTCATTTTGATACTATCGCTGGGCCTGGAGTAAATGATAATGGCAGTGGAACTTCTATTATTCTGGAAGCTGCTAGAATTTTAAGAACAATTTCTACGGAATATTCTATTAAGTTTATTCATTTTTCCGGAGAAGAGCAGGGATTAATAGGCAGTAAGCATTATGTAGATAATGTCGCTTACCAAGGCAGCAATCGTATTTTGGATATTAAACTTGTCTTCAATCTTGATCAGGTGGGTGGTGTAAATGGAAACAACAACACCATTGTATACTGTGATGAAGATCAGGGCGGGCTTCAGAGCAATAATGCGGCTTCTGCAGCTGTCACTCAAGAGCTGAGAAACTGTACAGCTCTGTATTCACCACTTCAGACTGATGTAGATCCTGCTGTAGATACGGATTATGTTCCTTTTGAAGAAAGAGGTGAAGTTATTACCGGTTTCTTTGAAAATATAAGAAGTAGCTATCCACACACTGCGAATGATACTTTTGCCAATACAGATCCTGTATATATTTATAATATTGGAAAAGCCACTCTAGGAGCGCTACAACATTTTGCTGTTGCTTCTGAAACGCTAGGAACCCATGAAACTCTTCCAAAAAATACTTTAGAAAGCATAAAAATCTATCCTAATCCTGCCAAGAATTTGATTAATATTGATTTTCCCGATGCTAAAGTAAAAAACTTCAGTTTTGAGATCACAGATTTCCAGGGACGTTCTTTATTGAAAGTAGCAAATGAAAAAAAGGTAAATATTTCAGAACTTGAAAATGGTGCTTATATCGGAATTCTTAAAACAGGAGATCAGACTGTAGCCAGGAAAGTTATTGTCGCTAAATAATTTTATTCCAAAATAAATAATTAACCCTTCTAATCTATTTCAGAAGGGTTTTTCATGTTCAATACATTCTATTTTTAAATATATACCTGAATACCACCCTGCTTTTCATATTTTCCGACAAATATGTATGGTATCCATAAAATATTACGCACTTCGTTGTGATTTATTTACTACATTCGTCATACCAAATAAAAATTATTTATATGAAAAAAATCACGACATTTTTATGTGCTTCCTTAATTATTCAGAGTATGAGTGCTCAAACGTTTATTCAGGCTTATAAAGACAGAGCAAATATGGTAACTCAGACAAATATTACGGCAAACCTTCAGGATTTTGGTAATCTGGGTATCAAAAAAACAGGTTCTCAAGCCAATGTGAATACGCTAAACTGGATTAAAAACAAATATCTTTCTTATGGATATACGGCCAGTCAGATTGAAGAAAGCCCTTTTACTTTTGGAACAACAAGCTCTAAAAACCTTATTATTACCAAGACGGGAACATTATATCCCAACAAATATGTCATTATCTGTGGGCATTTTGATACGATTACCGGTCCAGGTGTGAATGATAATGGCAGTGGTACTTCTATTATTCTTGAGGCAGCCAGAATATTGAAGAATGTTCCGACGGAATATTCTATTAAGTTATCCACTTCTCCGGAGAGGAACAAGGGTTGATAGGAAGTACTCATTATGTAAATAATGTTGCTTATCAAGGAGGTGTTCGTAAGCTTGATATTAAATTGGTTTTTAATCTGGATCAGGTTGGTGGTGTAAAAGGAAATAACAATAATACGGTATATTGTGATGAGGATCAGGGTGGAATGTCCAGTAATAATGCTGCCTCTGCTGCAGTAACACAACAACTTAGAAATTGCACGGCTCTCTATTCGCCACTACAGACCGCTGTAGATCCTGCAGAATCCACCGACTATATTCCTTTTGAGCAGAAAGGAGAAGTTATCACCGGCTTTTTTGAAAGAATAAGAAGTAACTATCCACATACAAGCAAAGATACTTTTGCCAATGTAGATCCGGTGTATGTATACAATATAGGAAAGGCTACAGTGGGTGCTTTACAGCATTTTGCAAGTGCTTCCACTACACTGGCTGCCAATAAATCTTTTTCACCCAACAGCTTGGAGGATGTGAAGCTCTACCCTAACCCTGCCAATAATGTTTTAAATATTGAATTACCAGATAAGACCGTGAATTTCAGTTTTGAAATAACAAATATATCAGGAAGAACTTTATTGAAAGTCAATAACGAAAGCAAAATTAATGTCTCGGCATTGGAAAGAGGCGTGTATGTTGGAATTTTAAAAGTGGGTGATCAAACCCTCGTTAAAAATATTATGATTGAAAGATAGAACTATCATTAACAAAAAACAGAGCTATTTGCTCTGTTTTTTTATGTATTTAGACTATTTTTCTTCTGTGGCTAAAGTTATTATTCTTTGAATTTCAGAATTAAGCCTTTCAATGCTCCATTTCTGATCTTCTGGAGAGAGCTCTTTTAGTAAACCTCCATTATTTTCATTAAAATCAGTTATAATATCTTGTAAGAACTCTGACTTAATCTCAGAAATACGAAGTGGATTATTGATATCCAAGGCTCCAACTTTAGAAATCACACTTTCTAATCGGTTGTGTGATACATACATTCTTAACTCGTCAATAATAAAGGAAAGACTCTCCGATTTTGACGAAACATCGGGAACAAACGACCATTTTTCTGCCTTATGGAATTTCTCTTGTTCATCAAATTCGGGATTTTTGAGTTTAATGATAGGTCGATTGGATACTAATTCATGATCTCTCAGATTATAAGGCTTGATAACAACTCCTTCAATGAGATTCTGCTCCAATTCAGGAAGTCCAAATTGTTGGGTAGGAATAGGAGAATTTATTCTGGTACTGAAATTCAAAGCTTCGTTAAACTTTCCTATTAACAATGGTTTACATAAGGGACATCAAACCGGTCGAAATAAGAAACTGCCGTTTCATAGTCAAGATAATATTTAATTTCCAGGTCATTTACTATTCCAATATCAAAAGCACAAAAATGAATATCCGGAGCATAATAGACTCCTGTTTGTATGGCTTGTAAATGTTCAGCTGCAGGAACTTCAGGATGGGGATATTTTCCTCCAAACAATTCCCCATAAATAGTATATCTACAACCAGGAATTGCTGTTTTTAAATGTTCAAACAAACTAATTATTTTATTTTCCAGTTTATTGACCACAATCTGAAATCCAAAAAAATCATCTCCCCAGGCTAGATATTCTCTTCTCTTGGCATATTTAAGTGTATGGTTTTCATAGGAAAAACTAAAATTAGCTCCATGAATTTTCTCTGTAACAACCCATTTTAATTTATCTAGCTTTGATAAATCATTTTCATTAAGCCCAATCTTTTTTAAGGAATCAGGCATTTTTTCATATCCGGAAAAATCTCGCATCTGGTTAAAAGTATTATTAATTGGGGTAAATATAATGGTTTTTGTAATGTAAAAATGATGAAATTTATTATTGTAATTTCGATTTGCCTTTCTTGAATTTTATTCCATAGGCATTACATTCATAGAATTATCTAGTTTACAATTCAATGTATCAAGACTATAATATTTCATTTCTTTTTTTTGTTCTTTTGTCTGGAAGTTTCCGCTAGCGGATCAACAACACCCCATCTTCCCAGATCCGGCATATACATTCTCGCCCCATAATCGTACATGCTAGTCTTCTGTAGCTCTTTGCCGTTGTACTTGTATTGATAAGTAACCTCATAAATTACGAGGCTACTTATTATCTTAAATTAGTTGTTGTTACTTTTTCTTAAACTGAATGTTACTACACTTGTTTTTCTCATACCAATCTAGCCAAATCGGATAGTCTTTTTCGTAAATCCCTAATGGATAAGCTCTTGCATAATTTGCCATATCTTCAAAAGAAACTTTAGAATATTTTGCAATAAACTTTAAAGATTGATTTGCTTTTTGAGGGTCTCCTTGTCGATATATATAATTTTGAACAGTCTCTATATTTTTAAAATAATCTTCTTTAAAGTCTAAATTTTCAACGCAGTTTCCATTGACAGATACATTATTGCTTTTCTTTACAGAATTAGCACAATTAATCAATAACAACGACATTATAATAGAAAATATATGTTTCATGCTATGGTAGTTTTGTTTTTTTTACTGTTATTCCTCCTGTACTATTTGGCCAAATAGCTTGATTAGTTTTAGTTCTACCTTTTTCTTCAAACAAATTAATACTCATTGGACCATCCGTTTCTATCCTTCTATTCCCATTTACTTTGTCTTCTGCTTTCTTGCCTTTCTCATGCGCTTTATTAAAATCAGGTAAGTTTACAATGTTTCCAGATTCATCTTTTTCTACTTTTCCCAACTTACCTTTAGGTATTCCCATTTTTGCTTTTTCTAACTGTTCAACATGTTCATGAGTTAACGCTCCTGCGCTGCTTGTTCCTCCTTTTCCAGCTTTGTCAAATTCCAAAATATCTGCAATATCTAATTTACCTGTTTGAAAATTTCCTCCATCTGCCTGTTTATCATTTTCAACAACTTCTTGATTAACAATTTCTTTTGCTCCAACAACTTCGTTATAACTATCATAAAAAGCCTGCTGTTCTTTGGTTATAGAAGTATCTTTATTAACCATATTAAGAGTTACTTTATATGTATCTGTGCCTTCTATTTTAGTATAAGTTGCAGAATATTTGCCACCAAGTGAAGCACTCACTAAATCTTCGTAGGATTTCCGTGCAGTATCTGTTGCAAAAGAAAGAATTAACTCATTCCCGTCAGGATCCATAAATGCAATTGGATTATTTCCAGCATAGGTATAAGGTGATATTGAAAGATATTTTTCTGCTTTATTATCAATCACGCCCCATCTCCCAATATCCGGCATATAGAACCTTGCGCCATAATCATACATTCCACTTTCTTGAAGTTCCTTTCCATTGTACTTGTAATTCAAATACCCTCCCAATTGCCCCTTAATTCCACCTATATGGTTTAATCCAAAAGGATAGTAGTTGTTGGCATCTATTATCTCAAGAGCATCTGCACTGTTTTTAGCATAACTTAATCTAGCGTTGCCAAGGTGATCTCTATATTGATAAATATAACGATTTTCTGTGAAACTGTAAAAACCTTCAGTAGTGGGTACAAAATCAAGAACCCATTCTGGCTGTTTTGGTTTAAAAATATCCTTATTATTCTCTGCCTTAAAGGCTTCCTGTTCAAATGCAACGCTGATTCTACACCACGGACAAGATCCTGCAACTTCATAAAATCTGTATTGAAAACCATCGAGATAATCGGTGATATCATTAGTCTGTGATTGACCTTTTCCGCCACCGCCGGAAGTATTGATCTTACGAAGCTTTATCCCATCGGCACGATAAAGATAACTCAATCCAAAGCTTACAGATCCCCCAAGAGGATTATTCTGAATGATGGAATAAGAATTGGGTAAATTCAAATAATTATAAACAATACTTTGGATTCCCTTATCTTTCATAGTGATCATGTTACCATTCAGGTCATAATCAATCATATTATTGCCACCTTCATAACCTACATCATTCATGGCATTTTCAATCACTTTATTTAATCGATTCCCGGTATATTGATAAACAAGATCATCAACCAATGTAGAGGTTTGTCCTGATACCGGAATTGCTTTTCGTTTCAATGTATTGATATTTCCATTCAAATCATAGGTAAGATATTCATCAAAATTACCATTAGCGGGATTGGTCATATCAGGTTCAGAATAGAATCCGTTTTTTAACCGGTTAAGACTGTCATACTCATAGTTGTATCTTTTCAGGACTCCTTCTGAGTAATTTTTCCAATCTATTTCTGCAATATTTCCATTGAATCTGCCTGGTGATTTTGAAGAGATTTTCGGATTGTTATACCTTATCTCGTAGCCAAACAGCTTTCCATTCAGATTAGCAGGATCATTGATCTTAGTCATCCACCCTCTGATATTGTATTGATAATCCATCTGCTGAAGTGGAGATGCAGCCACTATCCAAAAATGCCACACAAAAGGATTCGTGTGGCAGCGAGGGGATCCTCCATCAAAGGAAAAAGCAGAGTAAGCCATTTTGCAGATAAAAAAATGAAATCAATTCTTCACATAGCTTCTCTTTCTGCTATAAGAAATGATAGTGAAATTAAAGCGTATTGTGAAAGAAAAAAACAGGAGGGAAAACACTCCCTCCTGATATTAAATAATGTGAAATGTAAAATCATAAGTCGTGCATTTGCTGTAATAGCACGCAATAGTCCATTTGTGAATACCTACAAATTCGCTTCTTAAAATTTTAACCTTTTTTATTGCTTTTTGTCATAGAATGCGCTAGCGGGTGAATCCTTTTGTGTGGTAACCGGCTTTTAAACAATATTTTTCTGTATAACAACTAAAACAAACCACATTATAAAAATGGCGTTTAGAATTATTAAACCAAATATGGTTTTTTCACTGATTGAAAATTTAAAAAACAAGAGTATCGCATAGGTAATCATTATAGGAATTCCAAGTACGAAAAAAAACATCATTAATTCTGACAGATATTTTCCTATGCCTAAATAATTAAAAATAGAGATATTACCCTTATCAAGAAATATATCAACATCAATCAAAACGAATAAACCAAATATAAACCACGATATATATTTAAGAATATTTTTTATCATAACATTATCTTTTTTGAGTTAATTGATTAATTAAATTAACGACTGTATCTCTTCTAAATTCATCAATATTTGAATGATTTACTGCTGAAGATTTAGTCTGCCCGGGAGGATAAAAAACTCGTCCAGTATCATTAACATTTTCTACAACCGTCGAATTTCTAGGTGAAGTAATCAAAGGAGAACCATGTGACCTTAATGAAGCGGTCTGTTCATTAGTTTGATAAAAACCATAGGCATTTTTCACATTCCAATGAACATAAGTATTTATTTCGTCAGATTTTGGCCCGTTTGCAGGATCAACAACTAACAAAATTTCAACAGGAACACCTCTTTTTGCAAGCGCTCTTTGCATTTCTAAAATACCTACACCTCCTTGACTATAGCCGTATAATGCAATTTTATCTCCATTATTATACGCTTCTTGAAGTGTATTTGCCCATCCATCAATAATTGATTGCTTAGTTTTGGAATTAGCCCAATAAGGCCAATTTTCATAAGAAACCGTTGTATTGTCTTTCTTAACATTATTTGCAATGTACTTAGTTGTACTTGACACTTGACCGTAAGAGGTTTTTCCTGTTGGATCCAAATCTGCACCACCGAACATTAATACTCTATAGTATGGAGGATTTCCATCGCTAACAGAATTCCCATTTCCATCAGAAAAATTTCCATTTCCATCGTTTGTCCATGTAGTTTTTCCCCCAGTAGACTTACTCATCATTTCATCTATAAATGATTTAGAAAGCATCCCATCAGGATCAATATTAACGATTGGATTATTTACAGCATAATTATAAGGTGTATGTCTTCGTAATTTTTCCGCCAGCGGATCAATCACTCCCCATCTTCCTAAATCCGGCATATACATTCTCGCTCCATAATCATCCATTCCTGTCTCCTGCAACTCTTTACCGTTGTACTTATAATTTTTATAAGTACTCTGTCCAAAAAATGCATTTCCTGACTTCAAATGATTCATTCCAAATGGGTAATAATCATTGGCATCGGTGATTTCAAGTGCGCCTGCGCTGTTTCTTCCAAAACTTATTCTCACATTGCCAAGGTGATCTCTATATTGATAGATATAACGATTTTCCAAGATGAAAAACTTTTGCAAGATTCACAATGGTTTCTTTGTTATTGAAAGCACGAGCATGATGCTAGCGCTAGCGGAGGGAGGACTATCTACTACTATATTTTATTATTGACATACATACAATCCCTTCACAAATTCAGAATAATATAAACTATGATTAGGAGGAAGGATAAAATCACCCACTTCCATTAAATAAGTATTCCCATCATTTTGATGAGGGATAGTTACTTCAAACATTACTATAT
Source organism: Chryseobacterium tructae (assembly GCF_030409875.1). Classification (NCBI taxonomy): domain Bacteria; kingdom Pseudomonadati; phylum Bacteroidota; class Flavobacteriia; order Flavobacteriales; family Weeksellaceae; genus Chryseobacterium; species Chryseobacterium tructae. The sequence continues at coordinate 2,801,060 of NZ_JAUFQR010000001.1, forward strand.
TATATTTTTTACCCTTATGGATTTTCAACCCGCTATCACAAGCATCCTTTTTATAGGAAAAGAAATAATCTATCTTCTTTGTTTTTATATTTTTAAATTTAAATACATAAGATTTTTCGACTTCAATTATTTTCTTAATCCTAATCTCTATTCTTTGTTGGGAATATAGAGATAAATTTATAATGAGTGCTAGAATCAATTTAATCTTTTTCATACTCAATGTTTAATTTCTTATTCTAATGTCTTTTGCTGTTGCAACAGGTACTTTAGTAACGCTTGTCACTGTCTTTCTTTTATGAGGTGTACCATCACTTTTAATTAAAGGTGTTGTTTTTGTAATATTGATGTAAGTAGTTACTGTTCCAAATTTAGTACCTCCAATCGTTGCATCTATAGAGTCAGTGCTCTGCGAAATCTTATAATTGTTATGTGTAGGATCTAATCGCTTTGCAGCATTATGTGCGTCAAGGTATGGTTTTTCACTCAAATCTCCTCCAATTCCAAACCCAGGTGTTCCTGGATTATTTTTCCCTGCAATATAGGACTCAAGTATTTCGTGTAGCACAGTTCCTCCTTTTGGCCTTCCAGTAGCGTTCTCAATTATTTCTGCCTGATTAGGATTCATAATTTGATTTGTCTGAACAATACCATTATCATCTATTTCACTCCCTCCAAAAGCTCCTCCTAAATCGGTGTATTATCAACACTATTTGAACTTGTTGCATCTAAGTTGACCATAACAGAGGAATCATTTGTTGCCTCTAGCAATTTTAATTCAGCAGCTGTTGCTGTTGCACCGTTTTTAATACTTCCAGTAACTTTTCCCTTTGAATCCATTGCTAAATCAAGATTTCCTGCTTTTGCTTGGAGTTGCTCAAATGCTTTGTCTTTAAGATCTCCCGAAATTATGACATCATAGTTTTGCATTCCATCTGGATCGATAAACCTAATTGGGTTATTGTAAGCATAAGTGTAAGTAGACCAACGTCTGGAAGTTTCCGCTAGCGGATCAACAACTCCCCATCTTCCCAGATCCGGCATATACATCCTTGCTCCATAATCATACATATCAGTCTCTTGCAACTCTTTCCCATTGTACTTGTCACTATATAATCCACCAAAATTGGAAGCACCAAACATTCCCAAATATATAGTTTAATCCAAATGGGTAATAGTTATTAGTATCTGTAACTTCAAGAACTCCTGTGCTGTTTTTTGCAAAGCTCACCCTCGTATTTCCTAAGTGATCTTTATATTGGTAAATATAACTATTTTCTAAGCTAAGTAAAAAAGCCATTGCTGATCTAGCAATGGCTTTTTTATTATAGGACACGAGCATGATGCTCGCGCCAGCGAGGGGGCCCGATTTAAAGACAAATAATTTCTATCCTACTATTTATTTTATAGCTATCTTTATCTGTAACATTACAAAATATTGGAATTTTATCTCCATACCCTACAATACTGATAACATTAGTTACTTTTACTAATTTCCGTTTTAGATTTTCACTCAAATAAGTTGTGTACATCAAATTTGCCTTAGAGTTTCCTTTGAAAATATAAATCTTAATTTCAAATTTTTTAGTATCATTTTTGTTTAAAAACAATTCCAATTTATCAATTTGATCTTTATCTATAAAACGTCCATCCTGATGTCTGAATAAATTTAAAAAAATAGTATCTCCTGATTCCACACTGTCTGGCAAACCAAAACTATAGTTTTTCGTTTGAGAACTATACAAATTGATTATCAATAATAATACTATTGAAAATATTCTACTTAGATAGATATTGTACTGCATCTTTGTGGTTTGTGTTACTTTACTAGGATTAATTATTCTTGGCGAATTATACTTGTGGTCCTTACCACTTGTTCCAAATAGCGTAAATCCCCATTTCACTGTAAATGAAGCTTTACTATTAATAATCATTGAAGACTGAGCATCCCATTTTACTGCTGAAGGAGAGTTTTTATCTGTTTTATCACCAAAGTATTCACGACGGGGAGCATCTTTTAACGTGTTAGACTTTGGAACGTCAAAATATTGTGCTAAAGTAAAGTTTTTTTCACGTTGATTTTCTCCATCGAGACGTTCTTCAATAACACCAGGAACTGAACTTGCTTCACTTCCATCATAATCAGGAGTATTAGATAAAAATGTTTGAAACCATCCAGAATCTGAATTTTTATTTGAAGGACTAAAAGTCATTGATATTTCGGGAGAAATAATTCCGTCTTCAGTACTATTTTCAACCCAAGTATTCATTGTCAGTGAGCCAGAACCGTTAGGAAGATTATAAGTATTTGAATCATCTTTATCACTAGCATAGGAATAACTAGCTTCTTTGCCTTTATAATTATTATTAAATTCTTTTTGACTATTAGTGTTATTCTCCCAAAATATATCTCCTGTTCTCTTATCTTTAATCCATCCTGTCGCTTCCCTACCATCAGGATCGATAAACCTAATTGGGTTATTGTAAGCATAAGTGTAAGTAGACCAACCTCTGGAAGTTTCTGCCAACGGATCAACAACGCCCCATCTACCAATATCTGGCATATACATCCTTGCTCCATAGTCATACATTCCGGTCTCCTGCAGTTCCTTTCCATTGTACTTGTAATTCAAATACCCTCCCAATTGCCCCTTAATTCCACCTATGTGGTTTAATCCAAAGTATAGTAGTTGTTGGTATCTATTATCTCAAGAGCGCCTGCACTGTTTTTAGCATAACTTAATCTAGCGTTGCCAAGGTGACACAATAGATATTCTTTTTTGTTAAGAAACAGACTTATTTTGATCTATTCACATCTATTTTACATTCTTTCATATACCATTTTCCTTTTGATTTTTCAATTATCGTTTCTACAAATACTTCTTCATTTTGAATTTTATATAATAAATAAAATTTATTTGAACTAACTTTTTGATAATTCCAAATTTCTATCCACGTACTTTTATCATTAATATATTTTCTTTCATAGTTCACTTTATAACCAAAACATTTTATTGAACGATTTAAAGGTGCACTTTCTCCTATTAACATATTGATAACTTTGCGATCTTCGACTTCAAAATGATAGTATTTCTTTATTTCCGGGCAAATATTTAGTGCTATTTCAAATAAATTTGAATAATCTTCTTTTGCAACCTCTTTTCTATTGGGGCTACAAGTCATTAATATTATTAATAAATAAATAAATTTCATAATTTAATTATTCTTTTTTAAAATATTCTCTTCTAATTTTTTTTTAAAATCTAATTTATCCTTTTCTTTCTTTTCTTCTATTTTTTTCAATTCCTTCACTAATTCTATATTTTTCTTAAATATTTTTGAATTAAAAGCATTTTTAAAATAATTATCATAACTTTTTCTAATTTCTCCAGAATTAGAATACTGAACACTTTCACCAAAAGCTTGTTGCTCAAAAGCTTCCCCTTGTTCAACCTTATTTTCATGTTCATTAAAGCCAGCAGCATCATTTCCTCTATGAACATCTTCATGCATTATTGTAACTGCAAGTAAAAATATTGCATCTAATTGTGATTGGTCGGAGAAAGTTGATGCATTATCAGTCGTAATTGCATTTATTTCAAATTTCCCCGAACCTTTCCCATTTGGTGTATACTGTCCAAAAGCATGTCCAAATAAACCTTTACTTAAACTCAGCATTGGACCTTTTCCATCGGTAAAGTCTTGCATTATCTGAGAATAGCTTAAGTTACCTTTATCCATCATACTTTTAAGTATATTTCTATTTTGAAGTAGCATTTTCGCCATATTTATTGCTCGTTGAATTATAATCCTTTGCTCTTTTGTAGCATTAGGGTCTATAATAAACCTTCCATCAGGATCAATAAACCTCAAAGGGTTATTGATTACATAATTATATGGTGAATGCCTTCTATATTTCTCTGCAAATGGGTCAACAACACCCCATCTTCCAATATCCGGCATATAAATCTCGCTCCATAATCATACATTCCCGTCTCTTGCAGCTCTTTTCCGTTGTACTTATAATTCAAATACCCTCCCAATTGCCCCTTAATTCCACCTATGTGGCTTAATCCAAAAGGATAGTAGTTGTTGGCATCTATTATCTCAAGAGCCCCTGCATTGTTTTTAGCATAACTTAATCTAGCGTTACCAAGGTGATCTCTATATTGATAAATATAACGATTTTCTGTGAAACTGTAAAAACCTTCAGTAGTGGGTACAAAATCAAGAACCCATTCTGGCTGTTTTGGTTTAAAAACATCCTTATTATTCTCTGCCTTAAAGGCTTCCTGTTCAAATGCAACGCTGATTCTACACCACGGACAAGATCCTGCAACTTCATAAAATCTGTATTGAAAACCATCGAGATAATCGGTGATATCATTAGTCTGTGATTGACCTTTTCCGCCACCGCCGGAAGTATTGATCTTACGAAGCTTTATCCCATCGGCACGATAAAGGTAACTCAATCCAAAGCTTACAGATCCCCCAAGAGGATTATTCTGAATGATGGAATAAGAATTGGGTAAATTCAAATAATTATAATCAATACTTTGGATTCCTTTATCTTTCATAGTCATCATGTTACCATTCAGGTCATAATCAATCATATTGTTTCCTCCTTCATACCCTGTTTCATTCATAGCATTCTCAACCACTTTATCCAGACGGTTCCGGTATATTGATAAACAAGATCATCTACTAAGGTAGAGGTTAGCCCGGATATGGGAACAGCTCTTCTTTTTAGGGTGTTTATATTCCCGTTAAGATCATAGGTAAGATATTCATCAAAATTCCCACTAACACCTGTGGTGGGTTCTTTATAGAAAGCATTGGTCAGTCTGTTAATGTTGTCATATTCATAATTGTAACGTTTCAACAAATTCTCTGATCCATTGTTCCAGTCTATTTCTGCAACATTACCGTTGTATTTCCCGGTAGACTGAGTGTTGACAGGATTATTATATCTTAATTCATACCCAAAAAGTTTCCCATTCAGATTAGCAGGATCATTAATCTTGGTCATCCAGCCTCGGATATTGTATTTATAATCAATTTGCTGAAGTGGCGAGCCTACAGAAACTCCACCGACTTTCTTAGAAGCCAGTTGCGAAATTTCATTATAGGTATTCTGGGTAAGGATTTCCACAGGATTAGAGTCTACCTGATGTTTATGAACCAAAAGCCTGTTCTGGTGATCATACTCAAAACTCTCTGTGATCACTCTTTCTGTATCGGTATCTAATCTCTTATGTCGGGTGATGACCTGCTGAGCTACTCCCGCAAAATCCAGTTTAGATTCTGTCTTCGTATACCCACCCAAATGATTGATAGCATACGTTCCAATCGCTCTTCCTTTGGTATCATAATAGGTATAATTCTTCGTCCAGTTGTCATCTTCAATATTCTTTACCAGGCTCATTACAGGAAGTCCTTTGGTGCTTCTGCCTTCTGAAGACAATGTTTCTGTTAAAGTAGCTTCTCCCTGAATGGTGGATGGAAATGGAGGATTAAAATTATAACCGGGATAAGTGTCATAATAATTGATACTTAGAATGGTTTCTGTATCTACCATGAAATAATTATTGACATAATAAATCGTCATTCCATTTCTGGTAAATCCCTGGGTACTGCGAGGCTCTGTGATCACTAAGTCTTTAATCAGATCTTGTAAAACAGCTCTTTTGGCAGTAGATGCGAGAACTCCTGTATAAATTACTCTTCCAAAAACATCATACTTTGTGAGAAGCCATTTACCTTTGGGTGCCATTACGGCATCCTGTGTCAAAATCAGTCTATCAGCTTTATCATACACCATAAACTCCCAGCCTTTACCGGGAAGTTTCTTTTCTACCAGACGATTTCTGCTATCATAACGATACTGATAACAAAGGGCGTTAAGCAAAGGCTCACCCGTTCCCTTGTTTACTGCTTTGGGCGGAATTACAAAGGCTAACTGGTCATATTCATTATACACATAATAAGTATCTGCATTTTCAGTAGAATTCACCTTCCTTACCATCAGAGTCTGCCCTCTTCCATTCTTAAATTCTACCGTTGGATTTCCGTCTTCATCTGTCACAGTATTTTTATACAATGTTCCGGGAGCATAAGTTGTAGCAGGAGATACACTTAGCTCGCTTTTTGTAGCTCCGTTTTCCCATATTGTCTTGGTTGTATATTGGTATACTTCATTGGCCAGATTGGCTTCATATGAAAATCCTACAGGCTTATTTGCCCAGTCGTTACCTGGCTGAACCTGTTGCAAGATTCTGTCCAAGGGAGATTTTTCCAATACTTTCTCAGAATAGATCTTTTCTGAGCCATAAGAGGTTGTAACATTAGATAAAGGATTAGAAATAATAGCACCGTTCTGAGTTCCTGACTGAGGAATGGGTAAATAGTCTTTGACCTGCCTCCCAAACTGATCATATTCGAAATGCATAACCACATCTTTTCCTTGGGGAGATGCTTTTACATTTACCACCTGCTTAGGTCTTCCCAAGCCATCAAAATACTGAACAGTCTGAGCTTGTTTAGCCGCAGGATCACTCTGGCTCTTCTCCTCCAGATAGGTTCTGGTATACACATAATTTCAGTGGAAGATCCGGCTAAACCGCTAGGCAGCTGAACCTGAGCTTTTATAGTACCCATCAATAGAAGGGTTCCTATGGGGATTATAAGTTTTTTCATCAATTTTAGTTTTTATAGTTGTATTTCAGCTCTTTCAATATTTTACCATTGGCATCAATCACTTTTTCAAGCCTGTTGGCGGAATCATAAAGATAGGTTTCTCTTATTCCGGATGGCGGGGTGATGCTTCTTACTCCAATTAAGGCATCATAACTGTAGGTAGTCACCGTATACCTTGATAAATTGCTTCTGAAGGTTTTGAAGGCATTGAATAAATTGCTCTCGTCATTATTTGACCCGGCAGAGGCATCCAAATCGGAGGCATTCACAATGCTGTCGATCAATGATTGTGAAATATTTTCCAATTTTATATTTTCTATCTTAGCAATAGGCTGAGTCTGGTTATAGCCCCAGATAATGACCGTTGAAATACCATCCTTAGTGGTATACTGTCGGATATTTCCTTTGGAATCATATTTATCATAAGTAATATCAGTAGATGCTACATTTTGCAAATCAGTTGAAAGTACAGCATGTGGTAATACTAGACCTGATGTCTTGATATCCGCTTCCGCTTGATTAAATGGATATAATATTTCTGTCTTGCTAAGCATTTTGCTGTTAACTCCCATGGTCTTGCTTGTTTTGACTTCTAAAGGAACTCCAATCATATTTTTTGAGATCATCAATTGATTCCCTTTTTCATGGGCATACTGATATTGGGATTCGATAACACTACCATCAGGATCTGTGGTGGTACTTGAGAGAAGCAGATGTGGGAATTCTTTAGAATTTTGGAACTCTTTATTTTCTTTTGTAAGAACTGGTTTTCCGTTCAAAATTTTATAATTCCGGGATTCTGCAAGGAATCTTATCCCAGAATCAAATACATAAAAACTGATATTTCCAAGAAGATCATAAAGGTTTGGAAGATCATTAAACTCATCTACTGTCATTCCCTGGAACTAATAGCAGGCGAGAAACCTTTGTGCAACGCGTAACCAATATATTTTCCATAATTATCCGGAGATAACGTATTTTTTATCCTATACGTCTTATAAGAATAAAGGTTATATTCCTGTAAAGCATTCTCTGCATTATAATATTCGATTTTGGATGTATGATTTTTCCAATCATCTATTAATCCATAAGAGAATTCATTTTTTAGTGATGAGAAATTAAATTGACTATTGATAAAATTAAAATATTTTATCCTTCCATGATTAGTACTATTATCTGAAAGAAATTCATCTACCTGGGTATAAAGCACTGAAGATCCGGGATTCAAAGATTGACTATAATTACCATCCGAAGAGATTAAATATTGTTGCATATATTGATATCCTGTTCCCACTCTCACCTTGACAATCCTATCACTTATGAAGGAAGGTAAACCCATCATAATAGCAGAAGTATATCCTAAACTATCAGACATATAACGGAAGTTTCTTTGTTTTGCGAGATTGGAGGTATAATCATAGTAATTTAAAGTTTTTAATCTTAGTCCTCCGGCAGCAAATGTTCCTGTTTTCTCTTCTAATTCAAGATACTCCAAACTCATAAAACATTTTTTATCTCCATAATTATCAATCTGAAATTTATATTCTCCATCATCTAGTAAAGTATTTGTATAAGATACATTATCTGAAAATTGTTTCTTCAATTCGTAGTTCCCAAGGCCGTTTTTCCACCAGATCCTGCCAATGCATATACCATTTTCAAATCCTCCAGAAACATTGTTGTAATCTGTATTGAAATAAACATTTCTATTGACCTTTTCTGGATTTAAGGTCACAAATAAAGGCGGAATATCAGATTCAATTCCTAAAGTCCGTTGACTAACGACTGTTTTTTTACCATAATAATCGTTATTTTCATAAATAATTTCCACAGAGCCTTTGGTTGGATATTTGATCTTCTTTAGACTCATTGCCTTTGTATAGACTCCTGTAAAATCAGGCTCTCTATTTGCCCCTTTTTCAAATACTGTTCCTTTAAAATAAATGTTGGGAATTCGGGTCGTTCCGCCTCTGCCGGTATAATACCCCCAATAATCACTAGTATTTGAATTGATAGCAGGTATTCCCATATCTTCATAATATTCAAACTCATGAATTTCATCATTTATTTTTATAGATTTAAGTTTCAATCGCTTATTCAAATAGCTATTAGTATTTAAAAAATAGGAGGCAGTAAAATAACCATAGGAAAGCGTAATCTTTTTAATTACTTTATCCCCTTTGTCAAAGACAATGATTTCATCTAAGCTTTTAGAAGAAGCATTACCAAAAGGTTCCATATCATTACGGAGAGTATTATATTTAAAAACAATCTTTCCCTGGTCAAATGAAATTTCAGTTAAGAGATTATGGTGTTCTTCTTTGTACGTTTCACAGCTGATATCAACTACAGGGAGATAGGCATTTTCAGAGGAAGGACCCGGTATTGGAAAATTTTTCGTTTCAGAAATATTACGAATAATACCACTCTCCATTTGATTATATTTGAAGAGAATATTGGTTTTGTTTCTGGTTGTAATATTAGAAATTTTATAATTATTAGTTCCAGTAAAATCATTTAAAAGACTAAAACTGGAACATCGGTCTTTCATCACAAAGTTTAGTGTAGGAGTAAACTCATAAATATTAGATTCAAAGTCCTGAATTTTCATAGGCAGAAAAGAAAGAACCTGAATAGGCTGATAAGGAATAAGTCTTGGTTTGAATTCACTATCTCTAAAAAATCTTCCGAATAAACTCCCTAATTTATAATGATACATATCGGGCTGGTTATCATAAACCTGTCCTGTCTGACTATTTTCGAATAAAGCAGTTATGAAATTATAATGTTGCATGAATCCGGTGTAAGATGACAAATTAATGTAAGAGTAATTAAACGAAGGAAATGCATCAGGGTTAGTGGAAGGTATAAAATACTTCTTATCTGGCAAATAAAGCAGTTTGTTATCATCATCGTAACCATGAACCTGTTTGGTCACATCAAATGGAATATTCAATGCCCAGCCCAGCCCCGCTGAACCGGCTCTTTCATCCACTTTTATTCCTCCGGTATTATATGATAAGGAAATCGGAACGTTTACTCCATCTTGAGAAATTTCAAAAATAGGAATAGAGAAATTAGCTGTTCCGGCCATTTTATCTATTTCCACATCTTTTACTTTGTATAAATTATAAGCATTAGGAGAAGGAGGAGTCTTGGGTACATCCTGAGCATGAATGATGCAGTATACAAATACCAGGATTGCTAATATTATTTTTTTTCTTTTCATAGTTTTATGTTTTTATTTTTTAATCAGCTTTGCACTCGCTGTTTTATTATTATCCGTTTTTATGGTCACTAAATAAGCTCCCTGTACCAAGGCTTGGGTATTTATCTTAGTCACTCTGTTCTTTGTTTTGAAGTTCTGAAGCTGTCTTCCGCTCATATCATACAGCATAATATCAGCTTCCTTAAAGTCAAAGCCAATTTCTACATACGCGTAATCAGATACCGGATTCGGATAGATCTTGATGTCATATTTTTCGATCAGATCGTTTACCTGCTTGTCTCCCAGTTTCACAATCTTCCAGTTTTCTTTACCTAATTCTTTTCCACTGGTTCCAGCTAAAATGATAGAACCATCTCTATTGAGTTTCAAATCTGAAAGTCTTTCTTCTTGCTGTCTGGATTCTCCACTCACGTGTTTTCGCCATTGTTCGTTTCCGTTTCCATCCAGATACAGCATCCAGAAGGTCTCATCATCTTTTTCTATTCTTCCTTCTGCCTGGGTATAACCGCCTAACAAAATTCCTTTTGAGGATTTGTCATCCGCTGAATGAATCACACTCATTCCCATCAGAATATCACGGTTTTTGAAATTATAAGACTTTTGCCATTGTTCATCCCCTCTTTCATTAAGAGCAATTAGCCATAGGTCTGTTCCTTCTTCAATCCCTACCGTTTTGTTTCCTGATCTTTCGGATCTGGATTCACCACCAATGATGTAGCCATTTGAAGTTAAAGCCAGCGTTCTGATATGATCGTCTGCTTTACCGCCATAGTTCTTTTCCCATTCGACTTTTCCGTTTTTATCCAGTTTAACGATCCAATAGTCGCCTTCACCGAAGTTCTCTGTGGATTTTGCGTTGCGGGCTGTGGGGGTTGTGGTGCGAGGTTCGGGATTTGGGGTGGTTTCACGAGATTGATCTCCAGATCGCGGATCCCGAACCTCAGAACTTCTTGAATAAATTCCCAGGAGAGCTCCGCCGTCTTTGTTGGAATCATTTTCTCAACTTCGTCTAAACCTTTTCCGCCTAATACGAGTTGGGAGAGTTCTTTTCCATCTTTGTCTAGTCTGATGATCCAGACATCTTTAGAACCGTACCCTTTGGAAGAATTTTGTACATTTCCGGCAACGAAAAATCCTAAATCTGTGCTCTGAATGACTGCTTTGGCTTCTTCATCAGAAGAAGTTCCTAATGTTTTCTGCCAGATTTCATCGCCAAATTCATTGATTCGGATCAGCCAGATATCGGATCCCCCTTTGGAATCCTCTTTCTTATCCAGTCCTTTTCCTGAATAAGAGGTTCCAGCCAGTAGAAATCCTCCATCCTGAGTGCTGACAGTAGCTGACAAGTAATCATGATTATTTCCTGAGAAATATTTCTCCCAAGCTTCTTGCCCTTGTTGGTTTAATTTAACCAAATGGAAATCGTAACCGTTCTTTGGTTTACTTCCAGCCTCCAGCTTCCCGCTTCCTGACTGTATTGAGCTTCCTGTAATAAGATACTGCTGATCGACAGTGGTAGTGACCTGACTGAGGAAATCCTGAGTAGAGGATTGGATATCTTTTTGCCAGAGAACATGCTGGGCAGATACGCCCATAGCCGTGCATAAGGTTAATGCACCGAGATAAATCTTTTTCATTTTGTGTTATTTTTGAGCTGAATACTTATTTTTTCAACTTTTCTAAAATTAATATTTTTTTTTACATAAACTTCACTTTATTATGATTTAACACGTAACATTTGTATAAATCAAGCATTTTTAATTAGTATTTACCATTTTCAATCATCCTTACACAAAGCTAACACAATGGCACGACAGAACCTGTCGCATTTAATTTTCTCCATAAAAAAACCTTTGAAAAATTTCAAAGGTTTATTGATTTCTGCTTTGGAGAACATCTTCAATTTCTTCCAACGAAAATCCTTTTGCTTTTAGTAAGATGAGTAAGTGATATAAGAGATCTGCTGCTTCATTTTTAAAGAGCAATTCATTATCATCCTTCGCTTCAATAACCAGCTCTACCGCTTCCTCGCCTACTTTTTGAGCCATTTTATTCATTCCTCTCTGATAAAGTGAGTAGGTATAAGATCCATCAACTTTACCATCAATCCTTTGAGATATTGTCTCTTCCAGTTCATATAAAAACCCTTTTGCCTCCTTGCCACCAAAACAACTGAAACTTCCTGTGTGACATACTACATTAGTGGGAACGGCTTTAATCAGTACTGTATCCTGATCACAATCTATAGCTATATTTTTCACTGTTAAAAAATTACCGGATTCTTCTCCTTTTGTCCAAAGCCTATTTTTAGAACGGCTGAAAAATGTCACCACTTTTTCTTTTTTTGTTTTCTCAAAAGCTTCTTCATTCATATAGCCCAGCATTAAAACCTGCAAGGTTCGGTCGTCCTGAATCACTACGGGAACTAGACCATTATCTTTATTAAAATCAATATTCATCGTACCTCTATTTTTTGAGTTTTTAATTGTTGTTTTAAATCCTGAATCCCAATTTCATTAAAGTGGAATATACTGGCTGCCAAAGCTCCTGTGGCTTTAGTCTCATTAAATACTTTAACAAAATCATTTACAGTTCCTGCTCCGCCTGAAGCAATAACAGGAATGGTAACTTGCTCTGAAACTTCTTTTGTGATAGCAAGATCAAAACCATTTTTGGTTCCGTCGCCATCCATAGAGGTTAAAAGAATTTCACCTGCTCCTAAAGCTTCAGCCCTCTTAGCCCAGACTACCGTATCCAACTCTGTGGCCTCTCTTCCACCTTTAATGTGAACAAGATTTGTTTCTCCTACTTTCTTGGTATCAATGGCGACAACAACACATTGGCTTCCAAATTCATTCGCCAACTCAGAGATCAGCTTAGGATCTTTTACTGCTGAAGAATTGATACTGATCTTATCTGCTCCTGCTTCCAAAAGCTTTCTCACATCTTCTACAGAGGCAACTCCGCCCCCAACAGTAAATGGAATACTCAATTCTCTGGCTATATTCCTAACCAGCTCCACAAATGTTTTCCGGTTTTCAATAGTAGCTGTAATATCAAGAAAAACAAGCTCATCAGCGCCCTCCTCTTCATATTTCTTAGCCAATACCACAGGATCGCCCGCATTTTTCAGATCCTCAAAATTGATTCCCTTCACTGTGCTTCCATCTTTAATATCCAAACATGGAATAATTCTTTTTTTAAGCATTTTCAATAAAATTTTGAAGTTGTTGAAGGCTAATTTTTCCTTCATAAATCGCTTTTCCGATAATTGTTCCCGAGCATCCTATATCTTTCATTTTATAGACATCTTTAATCCCAGAAATACCACCGCTGGCAACCAGTTGTAATGAGGTTTTATATAAAATTTCAATATAAAGGCCCGTTGAAGGTCCTTCCAGCATTCCATCCTTTGAAATATCGGTGCATATTGTAGTTTGCATCCCATTTTTCTGATAATCAAGAATAAAATCTATGATATCCAGATTACTTTCTTCCTGCCAACCGGAAGTTTTGATCTTTCTGTTTTCACAATCTGCTCCCAAAATAATTTTTTCAGCACCATATTGTTCAATGATTTTGAGACAAAACTCAGGATCCTGTACAGCAATACTCCCTAATGTGATCTGTTTTGCACCACAATTAAAGGCTGTTTCAATGTCTGCTGAAGTTTTTAATCCACCTCCAAAGTCAATGTGTAACGCAGTGGATTTCGCAATATCTTCCAACACTTTCTGATTCACAATATGCTTAGATTTAGCCCCGTCAAGATCCACCAGGTGAAGAAATTGAATCCCAAAGTCTTCAAATTCACGGGCTACTTCTACAGGATCTTCATTGTATATTTTCTTGGTGTTGTAGTCTCCTTTAGACAAACGAACACATTTTCCATCAATGATGTCAATAGCAGGAATAATCTTCATTACGACAAGTTTATAAAGTTACTAAGTATTTGATTTCCTACACTTCCTGATTTCTCCGGGTGAAACTGAACTGCATAAAAGTTATCTTTCTGCAGAGAAGCACTGAACGGAAGAATGTAATCACATACCGAAGTGGTAAATTCAGACAATTCACAGTAATAGCTGTGAACAAAGTACACATCATTTTCAGATTCTATTTCAGAAAACAATAATGAATCTGGATTTGAAACAGAGTTCCATCCCATCTGAGGTACCAGTTCCAGCGCAGGGAATCTTTTAACACGGATATCAAAAATACCCATTCCCTCTGTATTTCCTTCTTCATTTTCCTTACACATCAGCTGCATTCCCAAACAGATTCCCAAAACAGGTTGTTTTAATGTTGGAATAAGTTGATCCAATCCTTTTTCTTTTAATAATTTCATTGTTGATGAAGCTTCCCCTACACCCGGAAAAATCACCTTATCTGCTTTCATGATAAGTTCAGGGTCGTCAGTGATGACTGAGTCGATATTTAGCCTATTTAAGGCGTTCTGTACGGAGCTTACATTGCCACCGTTGTATTTTATTATTGCAATCATAAGGTCTTTACTATTTATTTATCTGCATTTACCGTTATTTTTAAACCATTAAGAATATTAAGAACATACCTGAATCTATATTTCTCAGCCGCATTCTTATTCACTTTTGACGAAACTTAACTTGTATTAAAATCTTCCATTTTCTTAATGATCAAATATTTACAGTTGATGTTATTCAATCTTCTGCTTACTTATAAACTTCCTTTGGTTGAAGGCAAATTATAGTTGCTGTCAGATTGGTTCACTGCCATTTTTACTGCTTTAGCAAAAGCTTTGAAGATAGATTCAATTTTGTGGTGTTCATTCTCTCCTTCTGCTTTAATATTTAAATTCGTTTTTGAAGAATCAGTAAAAGATTTAAAAAAGTGGAAAAACATTTCTGTAGGCACATCTCCTATTTTTTCTCTTTTAAAATCGGCATCCCAGACCAGCCATGGCCTTCCTCCAAAATCAATCGCAACCTGGGATAGGCAATCGTCCATTGGAAGCAGGAAGCCATACCTTTCAATTCCTTTTTTCTTTCCTAATGCTTTTAAAATAGCTTCTCCCAATACAATTCCTGTATCTTCAACCGTGTGGTGCTCGTCAACCATCAGATCCCCATTTACTTTGATGGTAAGATCCATATTACCGTGTCTTGCAATCTGATCCAGCATGTGGTCAAAAAAGTGAAGACCTGTGGAGATTTCCGACTTTCCTTTCCCATCGAGATTCACCTCAATTTCTATTTCAGTTTCATTGGTCTTTCTGGAGACTTTGGCCCTTCTCATTCCTGTCTTTAAAAACTGATAAATGTCTCTCCATTCCGTTGCATTAAGGCTTGCCTCTTCATTAAAGCTTTGGTTTAGAAAAATAGATTTAGATCCCAAATTTTTAGCAAGTTGCACATCAGTACTTCGATCACCAATTACATAGGAATTTTCCAGATCATAATCACCATAAATATATTTTGCCAGCATTCCTGTTCCTGGTTTTCGGGTAGGTAAATTTTCATGTTCAAAACTTTTATCAATCAAAATATCACTGAAAATAATTCCTTCATTTTCAAATGCCCGCATCATTTTTTCATGGGGCTTTGTAAAAGTATCCAAAGGAAAACTTTCGGTTCCTAAACCGTCCTGATTGGTCACCATCACCAACTCATAATCCAGCTCATTGACTATTTTGGAAAGGTTTTGGAAAACTCCCGGATAAAACTCTAACTTTTCCAATGAATCTACTTGAAAATCTGTTGGTGGCTCAATGATCAGAGTACCATCACGATCGATAAATAATACTTTTTTCATCTTTATATATTTTTTAAAAGATTAACCAATTTTTCATTCTCCTGACGATTGCCTACATTGATTCTAATGCATCCAGGGATAGCCGGATCTCTTCTGCTGGTTAAAATTTCCTGTTCCAGCATTTGGTTATATACCTTTTCTATATTTTTCATTTTAATCAAAAAGAAGTTGGCATCTGTTGGAAATACTTTGGAAATACATTCGATATCGTTAAACTGATTTTGAAGCCATGCACGCTCTGCCACAATATTGTTTACATTCTCTTTCAATTTATTTTCATCCTCAAGGGCATTCAGAATCAGCTCCTGACTTAATGCATTGACGTTATAAGGGGCTTTTACGGTATTAATCAGCTGAATAATCTCTTCTGAAGCATACGCTACACCTACTCTTGCTCCCGCAATTCCCCAAGCTTTTGAAAAGGTCTGAAGAACAATAAGATTGGGATACTGAGCCAGAAGCTCCAAGCTAGATTTTTTCCCTGAAAACTCAATATATGCTTCGTCCACCACCACAATTCCGTTAAAGTTCTGCAGGTAGAATTCAATATCATCAATACTGTTTCCTGTTGGATTGTTCGGGGAACATAGGAAGAAAACCTTAATGGATTCTTCTTTAATTATATTTAAAAAATCCTCTTTTACAATATCAAAATTCTCATCCAGATTTAATTGTAAAACCCTATTTTCATTGATAGTAGCATAAAATCCATACATTGCGAAAGAAGGATTCATCATTAAAATAGCATCTTTTTTAGGTTCACAGAAGATCTTAATAATTAAATCGATCAATTCATCACTTCCATTTCCTATAGCGATCTGTTCCGGAGAGAGATTTCTAAGACTTGCTAAACTATTTTTAAGCTTTTTCTGGGTAGAATCCGGGTAACGGTTCCATTCTCCAAAGGGAGATTCATTAGCATCTAAAAAGGTAGGTTCATTAAATTCATTATAATCTCTGAAACTTATGTATGGTTTCAATTTTAAAATATTGTCTCTTACTAATGTATTGATACTGATTGTGTTCATTGTATTATTTTAATCTTATTGATACTGCATTTTTGTGGGCAAAAAGGCCTTCTGCTTCTGCCATTATTTCTATTGTTTTCCCCAGATTCTGAAGTCCTTTCTTTGATAGATACTGAAAGGTAATTTTCTTTACAAAACTGTCCAGAGATACGCCACTGTAATTCTTTGCGTAAGCGTTAGTAGGAAGAGTGTGATTCGTCCCACTCGCATAGTCTCCGGCACTTTCACAAGAATAATTTCCAAGAAATACAGAGCCTGCATTCTGGATCATCGGAATATATTTTTCAAATTCTCCGATGGCCAGGATAAGGTGTTCCGGGGCATATAGATTGCTAAACTCTACAGCTTCTTCAAGACTATTTAATAGTATAAAACTACTATTTTCAAGTGCTTTTCCAGCCATTTCATTTCTTGGTAATTTTTTGACTTGCTGCTCAATAGACCCAATCGTTTCATTAAAAACTTTAAGATCAGTTGTGAGAAAAATAACTTGGCTATCACTACCGTGTTCTGCCTGAGA
This sequence comes from Chryseobacterium tructae, assembly GCF_030409875.1. NCBI lineage: Bacteria > Pseudomonadati > Bacteroidota > Flavobacteriia > Flavobacteriales > Weeksellaceae > Chryseobacterium > Chryseobacterium tructae. Next base: position 2,818,320 of record NZ_JAUFQR010000001.1, read on the forward strand.
AAGCAAATCTGCAGCGCAAAATTCAGGAATAGCTTGCTCATCCGCAATCACAAGAACCTCACTGGGACCCGCCGGCATATCGATCGCGACTCCATAATGTTGGGCATACTCTTTGGCTGCCACCACGAATTGATTTCCTGGGCCAAAAATCTTAGATACTTTCGGAATACTTTCCGTTCCCAGAGTCATTGCAGCAATGGCCTGAGCGCCTCCTGTTTTAAAAATCTTTGAAACCCCACAAAGCTTGGCAGCATATAAAATAGCAGGATTCACAGCGCCGTTGTTGTCCGGTGGTGTACAAAGAATAATCTCTTTACATCCTGCGATATTAGCGGGTACTGCAAGCATCAGTACTGTTGAAAATAAAGGTGCTGTTCCTCCCGGAATATAAATTCCTACGTTTTCTATTGCTCTGTTTTCTCTCCAGCAGATCACCCCTTTTGTCGTTTCAATCTTCTGGATCTCCGGATTTTGTGAAATGTGAAATTTAAAGATGTTATCTTTTGCCTTTTGGATGGCCTTTTTTAGTTCCTTACTTATTTGATTTTCAGAATTGTTAATTTCATCTTCTGTAACGCTAACCTCTTTAGTTTCTGCTTTATCAAATTTTTTATTGAATGCTATTAAAGCTTGATCTCCATTCCTTTCAACTTCAGCAAATATTTTGGCAATCAGTCCGGAAATTTCTGCTCTTTCAAAAACAGGACGTTTTACGAGCTCTGACCATGTATTTTTTGTTGGATATCGATATATTTTCATCTGTATTATTTTTTTCTTAGTACCTATTGATTGTTGTCTTTTTAAGCCATTAAGATCTTTATGTGATCTATTAAACTTAACTTATCTTAATTTTTCTTTACTGTACTTGTCTTAACTGTTCCTTAAATTGTGTTTTAAATAACCATCTTATCAATGGGAATAATAAGAATATCCTGAGCTCCGTTTTCTTTCAGCTCATCAATCACTTCCCAGAATCTTTCCTGATCAATTACTGAATGAATACTACTCCAGCCCTCTTCTGCCAATGGAATTACTGTAGGGCTTTTCAACACGGGCAGTACACCTGCTACTTTTTGAATCTTATCATTGGGAACATTCATCAGAATGTATTTTGAATTTTTTGCTTTTAAGACGGCTTTGATTCTGAAAAGAAATTTATCGAGAATCAAAGCTTTTTCAGATGACAATTGTGGAGTCTGAGCCAAAACAGCTTCTGATTTTAAAAGAGTTACTGTTTCTCTCAGTCCATTCTTGAATAAGGTACTTCCGGAGCTTACAATATCACAAATTCCGTCTGCAAGTCCAATGTTTGGAGCAATTTCTACAGAACCGGAAATAACGTGGATATCCGAAGTAATTCCTTTGGTTTCTAAAAAATTCTTAAGGGTGTTGGGGTATGATGTGGCAATTTTTCGGCCTTGGAAGTAGCCCAGATCATCGGTTTCAATCTCTTTGGGAACAGCGATGGATACACGGCATTTTGAAAAGCCCAGCTTCTCAACGATCTGGATCTTTTTTTGTTTTTCAATTAATAGATTTTCGCCGACTATAGCTACATCCACCACACCATCTTCAAGGTATTGGGGAATATCTGAATTCCGGAGATACATGATTTCCATCGGGAAGTTATCTACGGAAACTTTAAGCTGGTCTTTTCCGTTGTTAACAAAGATTCCGCAGTCTTTAAGGAGCTGTAGGGATTCTTCGTATAAACGGCCACTTTTCTGAATCGCAATTTTTAATTTACTCATTTCGTCTTTTTTGAGTCCGAGTAAATAAAAACTGATCTGTTGAAATTTCTGAGGAGAATTCAGGAAACAAAAAAACCGTCTACTTACTCAGACGGTTTTTAATTATTTTTGATTTTAGCATCAACAAATATCAATCAATTCCGCCTAACAGAGATGATGATAATAATGATGTAATGCTAAAAATATTGGTTTCATTGTATTGAATTATGATGCAAATGTAGGATTTATTTTTAAAATCCTACATTTTTTTAGATAATTTTTTGATAAAGATTCATCAGATTCTTGGCAATCCGTTCATCGTTGAACTTCTGAACAAACTCGAAACCCTTTTCCTCACGGCGTTTTCTTTCGGATTCATTTTCCCAGAGAAATTTTATTTTTGCCCTGATATCAAGATCATTATTGGGGTTGATATAAACGGAGTCTTTTCCACCTGCTTCCGGCAAACAGCTTGTATTGCTTGTTATTACTACCGTTTTGGAGAATAGTGCTTCTATCACAGGAATTCCAAATCCTTCAAAGAAGCTTGGATAGACGAAAATATCGGCCAGTTTATAGATCACAGCCAATTCATCCATAGAAACACCTTCCAGGAACTGTACCTGGTTTTCCATTTTGTTTTTCTTCAGGAAGCTTTCGATCTTCTGGTAATATTTGGTCTTTTTTCCAACTACAACCAATGGAATTCCGGTATCTTTAATGGCTTTTACTACGTTCAAAAGATTTTTACGATCTTCAATAGTTCCCACATTCAGAATGAATCTTTCCGGAAGATTAAATTTTTCTTTGGCAGCTTGAATTTGTTCTGAAGATTGTTGCTCTTTAAATGCTTTGTGACAGCCTTGATAAATGACTTCAATTTTGCTTTCAGGAACTTGTAAGAACTCTATAATGTCGCTTTTGGTTTGTTCTGAAATAGCAATAATTTTATCTGCCATATCCGCCGCTTTTTTAAACTTCCAAAAATGTATTTTGCGGTCAAAAAAAGAATAATACTGTGGATATCTTACAAAGATCAGATCATGAATGGTTACGATCTTTTTGATAGGTCTTTGATCCCATTTCAATGGCAATTCACCAGACAGACCATGAAATAGATCTGCTCCTTGCCTCTGAGCATCTTTTCCCATTTTAAGCTGACGTGAAAAATTACCTTTTGAGGTTTCTATGAACTTAACATTAGGACGGTCAAGAATATCCTTCCCGCGCTCAGATTTGTTTTTGTTGAGCAACAGATATTCATTATCCGGCTCATATTGCGAAAGAATTCTTACGAGATCTCTTGAATAATTGCCTAATCCAGAGGTGTTATGGAAAAAACGTTTTGCGTCAAAAGCAATTTTCATGCGTGTATTTGTTTTTGAAATTCCTGAAAAGTACCAAAAGTATGGCCTTTTTCTTTAAGCCATCCTACAAAGGTATCAAATCTTTCCACCATATCTTTCCCTGAATTTTTCACAGTGAAACCCGGCAATTTAAATGCTTCATCTTTAATAGCAGCAAATTCCCACGGATGGAAATAAACATTCAGATACTTGTCTTTTTTCAAGGTATCAGCAGCCAATTTTTTATATAGTGCTAAAGGAAAATTATGAAAACTCAGCCAGAATAAAGGAATTCTGAAATTAGGTGATACAGATGCAGGAACCTGCATTACATTTCCTTCTTTAAAATACGTTCTTGATACTTTAAGATTATTATATCTTCCCGGTAAAAACGTAGGATTGATAGAAGAATTATAAGAATATCCTGCTTTTTCTACTTCTTTTTCATTTACCGGCATCATTCTAGGCATTCTTAGCCCCGTTACTTTTGTGGAAAATAATTCTTCCAGTCTTTCTCGGGATTCTTTCAGATGTTTGTCTTCAAATTCTGAGTGAAACCAAGTGTGAGAAGCCAGTTCGTGACCTTCGTTCAATAGTCTTTCAATAAGATGTTTACTGTTTTCAGCAAAAATAACGGTAGAAAAAAAGGTAGCTTTTGCTCCGTGCTTTTTAAGAATATTTAAAATATTTTCAAGTCCATGCTGAGATATAGAGATTTGTTTATCAAAAGAGATCTCCCCTTTATATTCTAAAGGCATGTCGAACTCCTCGATATCAAAACTTAATAAAACCATTTAAAAATTTTTGTTTTTTATAATATAATTAGGTCTTTCTTTAACCTGTTTAAAGATTTTACCTAAGTAAATGCCAATGATTCCGAGGATGATCAGCTGAAGACCTCCAAAGAATACAATCGTCATAATTAATGATGCCCAACCTGAAATTTCGGTATGAACCACAAATGAATGAATAACATACGCAAGATATCCAATTACTGAAAGTACTGAGAATAAAAAGCCCAGATATGCTGCTAAATAAAGCGGTTTTACACTAAAAGCAGTAATTCCGGTAAATGCAAATTTGAGCATTTTTTTAAGGTTATAACTGCTCTCTCCTGCTATTCTTTCTCCTGCTGTAAAGTCAATGCCGATTTGTTTGTAACCCATCCAACTGGTTAAGCCTCTTAAGAACAGATCATCTTCTTTGAAGCTTCTCATTGCCTCTACCGCATTGGCATCCATCAATCTGAAATCGGATCCGCCTCCTTTGGTAAGATTCACATCGGAAAGACTGGATAGAAGCTTATAGAACACATCAGAAGTTTTTCTTTTAAAATAAGAAATTTGTTTAGGATAAGTTCTTACCGTATATACGATATCATAGCCTTCTTCCCATTTTTTAATCATTTCAGGAATAAGTTCTGGTGGATGCTGAAGATCGCCATCCATTGATATCACAGCATTTCCATCGGCATTATCCATTCCCGCTTTTACGGCTGGCTGATGCCCGAAGTTTCTGGAGAATTCAATAAATTTTACTTCTTCATATTTCTGAGACAATTCTTCCAACTTCTGTTGTGTACGATCTCTGCTTCCATCATTCACAAAAATGATTTCAAAATCATAATTCTCCAGCCCTGAAAAAACTTCTTTTATTTTTTCATGAACTAAAGCAACGTTACCTTCTTCATTATGAGCAGGAATGACAATAGAAATTTTCTTCATACATTAATTTAAAGTGTAGTCCTTTTCAAAATCTTTGGTCATCAGTTCATAAATAACTCTTAACCAAACGACGATACAAGGTACGGCTTTCAATGAATATTTAATGATATAATTTGTTTGATAAATTTTGGGAATAAATCTGATGGTGAGAAACAGGTCAGAATGATCACAAACACCAATAATCCAATAATGAAAGGTGTTTTTTCCTTCTGAAGCGTGAACCATATCATGACTCCTGCCACAGCAATAATATATGTTGGAGATTCGGAACCTGAACTGAATAATACCAAAAACAGCAATGTAGAAGCCAGGATCATCAATTGAAATGCATAGTTTTTATACTGCTTTATTCTGATATATGGCAATGCAAATAAAGGAAGCCCAAAAGCTAAAAATGTAAGGTTTGAAATGGATGCATCACCCAAAATTCTTCTTACAAATCCCATTAGTGAAATGTCCTGCATATTCCCTAGCACCTGATTATCATTATTCTTTGATATTAAAGACGTAGCCCAGTCTGAATAACTCTGAATAACAAACTGCGGACAGGAATAGATCATCGGAATGCATAAACATAATGCGGCAATGACAATTCCCGAAAGAATAAATTTGACCTTATTTTTGATAAAGAAAAACTGCGACAGCCCTACAATTCCGTAAAGTTTTACAAAGATTCCGACAACAATAGTTGTAGCAGACTGTACTTCTTTTCTTTCATAAATGAATATTGCTGATAGCATTAAAAGTCCTACTAATGCGACATTGAACTGTAAACTCACCGCAGCAGTAATGTATTCTTGCAGACATAATAAGGCAAAAAGAGCCTTCTTAGGGTCTGAAAACGGCAATTTGTGAATGGCATACAGGAAAATGGCTGTATTGGCAACATTCCATAGGGCAATTCCCATCCAGTCCGGCATTACCGCAAAAGGAGCGATCAATAAACTGAAAAAGATACCATAATGATTCATATCAGAATATTGCTCAGGATATTGTAAATACAGATTCTTTTCATCAAGGGTATTGAAAAATACTCCTTTAAAAATCAAGTAATTATTAATTGCCTGGTATCCTCTGGAAAATTTGGAAAGTGCAGTCGCTATGGCTACAATAATATAAACCCCAAATATATATTTAGGGTTTAATAGTATTTTAAGAAATTTTTCTTTCAAAATAGGTTGGTATTAGTTTAAAAACTTAATCTTAAACAGCTACATTATTTTCTCTCAAAGCATCATTAAGAGAAGTCTTTTTATCTGTAGATTCTTTTCTCTGACCAATGATCAATGCACATGGAACCTGATATTCACCTGCAGGATATTGTTTTGTATAACTTCCAGGAATAACTACAGAACGAGCAGGAACTCTTCCTTTAATTTCAATTGGTTCACTTCCTGTTACGTCAATAATTTTTGTAGAAGCTGTTAAAACAACATTCGCTCCCAATACCGCTTCTTTTTCTACGTGAACTCCTTCTACAACGATGCATCTTGAACCGATGAAACAATCATCTTCAATAATTACCGGAGCTGCCTGTAATGGTTCTAATACACCACCAATACCTACACCACCACTTAAGTGAACGTTTTTACCGATCTGTGCACAGCTTCCTACTGTTGCCCAAGTGTCTACCATTGTTCCTGAATCTACATAAGCTCCAATGTTTACATAAGATGGCATCAAAATTACTCCTGAAGCTACGAAAGAACCTTCTCTCGCAATGGCATGAGGAACCACTCTTACTCCTTTTTCCGCATAATTTTTCTTTAAAGGAATCTTGTCATGGAATTCAAATGGGCCTACTTCAATAGTTTCCATCTTTTGGATCGGGAAATACATTACTACTGCTTTCTTCACCCATTCATTTACCTGCCATCCGTTTTCCGTAGGCTCAGCTACACGAAGTTCTCCGGAATCTAATAAAGAAATAACCTCTCTAATCGCTTTTTGGCTGTCTTCATTTTGTAATAAATCTCTATTATCCCAAATGTTTTCAATAGTTTGTTGTAACGACATGTTTCTTATTTAAATTAGTTTGAAAAATTATACCGGCCAAAGATACAAAAAAGTTCAGCAAAACTGTTTTTAAGTTTATGCTTTTAATAAAGGTTCAGCATACGCTCAACCCTCTTTTTATAAGCAATATAAACCGAACCATGCTGTCTTAGCAAATGTTCTTCTTCAAGACGAATCTGAATTTGCATTAAAATACTCCCGATTATGAACAAAAAGAAGGTAATCATAGTAGGAAATGCAAAGAAAAATCCGATAAGACTGAGTGTCATTCCAAGGAAAATAGGATTTCGGGAAAATTGAAATAATCCGGAGGTAATAAGTTCTGTTTTTATACTTTGATCAATACCTATCCGCCACGAATTCTTCATTTGAAGTTGAGCGATTACAACCCAGACAAAGGCAAAAAGCATCAATCCAACCCCAAAGTACTGAAACAAAGCACACCTCAATATCTCTATTTTAAAATCCTCTTCTATACTTGGAGACCATAAAGGCAATAGTGTATAGATCCATAATACAGCCAAGATTAATTTGAAATACAAGCCAACCAATGCATAAGCAGAATCATCTTTTGGCAGAACATTAGGACTCTTTCCTATCTTTTTAGCAACGGCAATGCTGATTCCCAGAAATGAAACGGCAAAAAACAGCATAAAATAAAGCGGAATAAAGTATCTGATAAAATCTGTCATGGTTATGTTATTTCAGGCAAATTTCAGAGGTTTTACCATGCAATCCTATTGCAATAATTTCTTTTTATTTACTCTTATAATTCATCCCATACAACAGATCTATTCCACAGGGCAACCAATAACGATCTCATCTTTTTAAAAATTTCATCCTCATTGAAGATGACAACATCTCCTAAGTTTTGGCTAAAGCCAATGGAATTTCATTTTTAATGCGAACGGGATAAAGCCCATTCCTATTGAATCAATATTTAATTAATTATATATTTATCAACACAATACGGGATTTATCTATACTATAGATTTAACAGACCCATTTGTTTTTTTAAACTCTGTCAGGCTCATTTGATGCTTCTTTTTAAAGAATTTATTTAGGTGGCTCTCATCTGAAAAGCCAAATTCTGTGACAATTTCATTAATTCGCATATCACTGAAAAGAAGTCGGTGTTCAATCAGTCTTAATTTATAATTCAGGATATAATGGGTAATTGTTTCTCCACAATGGTTTTTAAAATAGCTGCCAAGATAGGTTTCGGAGAGTCCGAATTTCTGAGCAATTACAGAGACTTTTAAAAGTGCCGGGTCATGAATATTTCCCTGGATATAATTAATAATATCCACTATTCTTTTATCTGTATTGGATGCGGCATGCTCAACCCGCATTTTTGAAATATTTCTTGCTGCAATTACAATTAATGCATTCACATAATGCAGTGTTAACTCCTCTTGATACAGATCCGGATGATGAATCCCATGAAGAAGTGAGGCTACAATTGATTCTACCAAAACCACATCCGGCTTATTCTGTAAAATACAACCGGATAGATAAGATGCACCATATAACAGGCATCCTATTGAGTTAATATTATTCCATTTGTAATCTTTCACATACCGTTCGCTGAACTTTACGAGTAAAAGCTCTGTTTTTCCTTCAATATCCAAATGGTGCTGATCATCAGGTGTCAGTAATATTAAGCTGCCCTTACTATAAGAGGCTATATTATTATTGATGGTAAAGGAGCCTTTTCCGGAAATAACATAAATGATCTGAAAAAAGGAATACTGATTCCCTTTTAAAGGACAGTTTTCAGTTACATGGTATTCTACCTTTACCAGTTGATCTATATTTTCTCTTTTCATATGGTAAAAGTACTTATTTATCATTGAAATATACTGATTTTTTACATTTTTTCTGTTCAAATTTGCTACATCAAAATTTTTTAAATCAATGAAAAGATCAATTTACGTCCTTGCATTGGGCGCTTTTGGTATTATTACCACCGAATTCGGAGTGGTGGGCATCTTACCAACGATCAGCCGACAGTTTGGAGTATCGATAGATGCTGCAGGATGGCTACTGAGTGCTTTTGCAATAACCGTTGCTATCTCCTCTCCTTTTATCACTTCATTTACCAGTAAAATAAACCGAAAGCTCCTCTTATGTCTTGTTATGAGCATATTTGTACTTTCAAATCTGATATCTGCTTTTTCCACCAACTTTACAACGCTTATGATAGCCCGTATATTACCAGCAGTATTACATCCTCTTTTCTGGAATATATCTATTGCTATTGCCTTCAAAGAAAAGGGGGCAAAAGGAGTTTCTACGGTAATGCTCGGGCTAAGCCTTGCCACTGTTCTTGGTATTCCGATGACTACCTATGCGGTTGATCTCTTTCACAATTGGAAAGCTTCATTTTTCCTGAGTAGTGCTATTAGTTTGATTGCATTTATCGGATTATTATTTTTCATTCCTTCTATACCTGCTGAAAAAGAAAAATCTGGACAAAACCAGTTAACCATATTGAAAAACCCACATCTGTGGATCAACCTGATTTCAACCATTGGTACATTGGCTGCCATGTTTTCCAGCTATACTTATCTTACTGCTTATCTTGAAGAAATTACAAAAATGGACGGTGCACAAATCAGTATAATGCTGCTTCTTTTCGGAGGAATGGGAACTCTTGGTAACTGGCTTATGGGTATAGCATTAAACTGGAATGTAAAATTCACAACAAGGTTATTCTTGATCCTGTTAATTACTATACAAATTTTAGCTTATTTTTTAGGCGGAGTTTTTATCCCGATGATCATCATTGTCTCTCTTTGGGGAATGATTCATACCGGAGGCTTTTTGGTTTGCAATATCCGAACTACCCAAACCATTCCACATCATGCGCTGGAATTTGTTAACAGCCTGCTCACGTCATCATTTAACATTGGAATTTCATTAGGCGCATTTCTTGGAGGAATAGTCAGTTCTTATTATGGAGTTCAATATGTTCTTCCCGTGAGTGTTTTACTTCTTGCAGTCACTTTTTTCCTAAGCTTCTTTTCTTTCCCTAAAAATATAACAGAAGATGAGAAGACTGAACACAATAAACTTGCAACACCAGTTTGTGAGCAGATTTAATCCATATCTATTAAATTTTTTAAAAGAAAAGCAACTTATCATAGATGAGTTGCTTTTTTATATGAATTATACGTTGGGAGTGTGATAGTAAACGTTTATCCTGCGTTTCATTTTTTAAGTTTCGGCTAAAGCCAATGGAATGGGGTAATTTTAATTGAATGTATTTTGCACTAGTTATTATTCATCACAAATAATAAATTCCATCGTTCTTCTAACATGTTTATCTTCAATGATTCCTATTGCATATTTACTATTTCGTCCGAAATTGTATTTGTAAGATAAGCCTGATTTATTTCCTCTGTAAGCTGATTCAGATCCTCCGGGATTATAGCCTTAATATTATATAAGATATCATCACATTTGATCTGCCCTGCTGGGCATTTCAAAAAAGTATTATACCAGCTTCTTTCTGCCAGCCCCCATGATCTGGCAAAAATCCTGTCTTGTATAATTACCATCCAGATCTCAAGGAAATCCAAACGCTCTGATCCAGCTTTTATTTCGATAATAGTATTGGCTTTAATGAAGTCTAAAGCTTTGTTTTTATTCATGTTGAAAAATTTCTGTAAAACTATTATAAGGAATGCAGAATAAAAACTTTTTTATGCAGAGTGGCCAATACAATATGTGTTTGGCTTATTTATCAATGTAGCTTAATTTTTCAAAGCATCATTTTACTGATGGTTTCGAGAAGGCAGTCTTTATAACTTTTAGCAACGGTTATCTTTAAATTTCCGCATAACAGCTGATTATCTTCGAAAGATTCAATATTAGTTAAGTTGACGATATATGAATTATGAACCCGCATGAATTCTTCTGGCAGGTTTTCAATCAGGTCTTTAAGTGTTCGGTAATAAATGTGCTTTTTTTGATCTATGGTATGAACTTCTACATAGTTCCCAAGACCTTTGATGACATTGATATCTTTAAAAAAAAGCTTTACCAGCTTTTTATCTGTTTTAATAAAAGCAAATGGCCGATTCTCCATAAAAATTGTTATAAAACTCTCTGAGCATGAAGATAAGCCTTATTCCAATATTTCTCGTTCAATGATGAGATAATTACTCCTTTTGAAGTGGAGGCATGAATAAATTTCACTTCACCATCCGGGCCAATATCATGAACAATTCCTACATGGGAAACCCTGCTGCCACCTGCTGTCGCAAAAAACAATAGATCACCGGGTTTTACATCCCTTATATCGATATTTTTACCTGCTTCAGCCTGATCGGAAGATCTTCTTGGAAGATTAAATGAATTTTCTTCAAAAACTTTTACGGTAAATCCGGAGCAGTCGAAACCTGAAGACGTGTTCCCTCCGAATCGGTAAGGTGTTCCCAGGTATTTTTCGGCATCTTTTAAGACATCATTGATGGATCTTGATACATTTCCATCGAATTTAGAATCCAATTTTCTCAGATTTTCGGATTTCACTACCGTTTTAGAGCCTGATTTCTTGCTGGAAGAAACTTTTTTTGAAGACCCGCAAGACACTACAAAAGCAGAGGCAATCAGCCATACAGAAAGCTGCTTTATACTCAATTTTTTTTCAAATAATCCTGATCCCATACTCGTCTGATTTTTACTTGATTAACGATTGATGCACAAATATACATTTTATATTTTAATTATACTATAACTATACTACAACTATATGATAAATATATGTTAAAAATTTGATTTCCGTTATTTATTACTATATTTGGGTTCAATATTGGCGATATGGCAACATATGAAAGTCTCATCAAGATCAAAGGCGCTGTAGGTGACCTTGTTTTTTATACTCTGAATGGAAAAAATGTGGTTCGGAAGAAAAGCGGGTTTAATAAAACGGCTTTTAAAAAGAATCCGTCTTATGAAAAAGTAAGACAGAACAGTTCCGAGTTCGGGCATTGCTCAAAAATGGGAAAGATTATCAGAAATAGTCTGGATCTTTATCTGAAAGAAGCAGGAGATGCCCTACTCTACCAGAAGTTTGCAAAGCTGATGACTGAAATAAAGGATTTGGATCTGATTTCCGGAAGAGGAAAACGAACGGTCGTAAACGGGCTTAAAACTGCAGAAGGGAGAAAACTTCTTACCTCTTTTCAGTTTGGAGAAATAGAGAATGTAATACCAGTTATTGAACAACAGGATTATGTTCTTTATGTAAAAGAAAATCATCACACTGAAAATGCGACGATCGTTACGATAAAGCTCAATTCAGAAAATTATACAGTAGATAAAATTGAGGAAAATATCTTTTTGAATCAGGACTCAGTATCTTTTAAACAGCATTTTCCGGAAGCTGATACACTGATTTATTTTATAGTATTGAAAAATGAATGCGATGAAATTTCCCGAATGGGATTTGTATAAATAAAAAAGCCTGCAAGATTGCAGGCTTTTATTCTATTCTATTTCTTTTCTTTTTCCCCTTTCCAGGTTCCGTATTGAGCAGGAGTTGGAAGTGTATTGGACCAGCTTCCGTTTGCTTTTTTATCCAGATTAAGCTTTCCTTTGAATTCTCCTTTTGACGGAAGACCTACTGTGCCAACCAGATCTCCTGTATTATTCAGAGTACCGGAAATATTAAAGTTGTCATTACTAACATCAGAGTGCATCGTTCCTGATACTTTCCCTTTCTTATCGACTACAAAATTCCATACTCCTTTATCGCCGCCTTCATAGGTTCCGGACCATGTTCCTACATAGTCATAGATCGTTTCATTATCATCAGAGCTGCAACCAATAAACAAAAATGCTGTTAGTAAAAGTAAAAAAAGTTTCTTCATAGTTTCAGTAGTTTTATAACCTAAAAATCCTGTTATTCTCTATTACATTCTATTAAGGAATTTCCTGTCGTAGAGAATGAGCTTAATATTTATTATTTTTTATTTCGTGCAAATCTACTAATTTTTTATTCAAATTATCTGAATTTTAATGAGTAGACAATATGTTTGTTAAAAACCAATATATTCCGGCTAAAATACAAATATTTTTCAAACAAAATAGCGAACCTTAATTTTTGAGTTAATATCTAAAAGACCGTATTTAAAATTTTCATTAATTAGCCTATTATTATATTATAAATTTAGACGTAACATATTTTTAATTAGTTTTTTATTCTCCATTAACACATAATTCTTACCTTAGTGAAAAAAATAATGTATTTAAAGAATACCATGAAAACAAAGACTTTTTTTTTAGCCGCACTTGCTTTGTGTAGTTTCGCAAGTGCCCAAGTAGGAATTAACACATCATCACCTACAAACACCTTGGATGTTAACGGATCGGTAAGGGTAAGAGGACTTTCAAATCCTGAAAATAAAATTGTTGCTGCTAATGCTCAGGGGGTTTTAACACTCATTTCTCCTGAAGAGATTTTTGCCCCTAAAGCTTTATTGAATACTTCGATGTCTTCTACCGAGCAAAGGTTAACAGTATATGAAGGAAAATGCTTTCAACCTGGAGACAATGCTTCTTCCTGTACTGTGTCTTTAAATCATTATACCTCTTGTGCAGGGTTCAGTAACCCGGTAGATACACAAGTAGTAGTGGGGCAAAGTATTAATACAAGTAACGGACAATTCTTAGGCACATGGACAGCCCGATATATTGATAATAAGGGATATTCAAATACTGCCGCTGTTGCCAACCAAACGGCACCGGATTATCCAAGAATTTCCTATCCAGCTGCTAATTCTGCAAATTATTTAGGAAGCGGAAATTTAATGGGCAGTGCAATACGGATCTGACGGCGACTATTAACCAAACGACCGGAGATATAAAAATAGAATCTGTAAAGAGAAGTATGTATGCTCATTTAGTATATCTTCTTTCCGTAGCACGTTCCAGAAGTTTATAATAAAGCATTCAAAGTATAATAATAAATAAAACCAGGGAAATATTCTTTCTCTGGTTTTTTATTTCTCTTAAATAATGATTATGCATTTGGTCATATCGTTTTTACTTAAAACTTTTGGCCCAATCATCCATATAATTTTCAAAAACAGTGAGAGGCATTGCTCCTCCTTTCAGAATAGTATCATGGAAATCTCTGATATTAAATTTTGATCCTAACTGTACTTTGTATTTATCACGTAATTCTTTGATCTTCAATTCACCAATTTTATAAGAAAGTGCCTGAGCTGGCATGGCCATATACCTTTCGATTTCTGCAGTTGCAAACTGTTCGGAAAGTGGTTCATGATCCATCATATATTTAATGGCATCTTCACGCGTCATTTTCCCGGTATGCAGTCCGGAATCTACTACCAAACGAATGGCACGATGCATTTCTGTACCTAATGCTCCCAGCTGATGATAAGGATTTGTATAAACCCCAAGATCTTTCCCTAAAGATTCTGTATACAATGCCCAGCCTTCTACAAATGCTCCATTCATATATTTTTGTCGAAACTCAGGAACAGAGGTATTTTCATATTGAATACTGATTTGGTAATGATGACCAGGGATAGCTTCATGTAAAAATACACTTTCCATATCCATATTGGTTATATTGACTTTCGTAGGATCTAAAATCGGAGCATAAAATATGCCCGGACGGTTCGTTGGCAGGTTACCTGCAAAATACTCCGGAGAAGCTGAAGCGGCTCTAAATTCTTCTGTTTTACGAATTTCAAAAGGTGTTTTGGGTGTAATCCCAAAATATTTGGCCAAACCAGGTTTTATTTTATCATATACATTCTGATAAGCATCCAATACCTCTTTGTCGGTTTTGAAAGGCATGAATTGCTTATCGGTTTTCATAAACTCAAACAACTCAGGAAGTGAGCCTTTAAAACCAATAGATTCTTTAATCTTTTCCATTGCTGCCGTAATTCTCGCCACTTCAGATAAACCCAATTGATATACATCTTCCGGGTCTTTATCTACTGTTACCATTGAAAAAATGTAGTCTTTATACATTTCTTTCCCATTAGGCAAGGCATTAATCCCTGATGTTAAACGGGCTTTTGGCAGATATTCATTCTGAAAAAAATCGGATAGTTTCTGTATTGATGGAAAAATATTTTTTGCCAACCCATTTTTAAACTCTGCGCTTAAACGTTTCTGTTCTTCTTTTGAAAAGTTCTTCGGAAAATTCTTTATCGGCTCATAAAAAGAAGACTGATCGTTATTTTTCGCCAGACTCTGTAGTTGAGGAATGATTTTAACGACTAAGGATTTAGGCAACACTATTCCTTCTTGAATACCTTTACGCATATTCTGGATCGCAACATCCGTCCATCTGGAAAAAGCCTCGCAACGTTTCAACCAATTGTTATAATCTTTTACAGTTTTGAATGGTTGTGCCGAGCTTCCAGAACCCAACATGGCCATATAGCTAGGCATACTTCCCATCTGGCTGATAGGCATATATTCCGGGTGATATTTTTCGGTTTTCAGAGCAATTTGTATATCACTCTCCAAAATAGCCAACGAAATACGGTCTTCTTTATTCAGATCCTGGTTTTCAAAAGGTTTGAGAAGATTGGCATACTTTGTATAAAATCCATGAATTTTTTTGAGTTGATTTTCATCGTCTGCAGGAAGTTGATCATTGTATCCTTCTATTCCGTTAAAGGTTGCACTCAAGGGGCTTAGGATATTTGACTCTTTATAATATTGGTCAAATATCTGATGCAATTGGGTGTTCTTTTGCTGCGCATTCAGGCAGGATATAATAACAGTACTGAGTAAGGCTAGCTTATGCTTTGTCATATTTTTACTGATCTATTTATACATTATACAACCCATAAAAATACATAATTTATCCTATTCCTTTAGCAATTAGCGATCCTTGAATTCAACAGATAAAATTCTGCTTTTAATCCTACGGTTAAAAAATGGCTTATTTTTCTTTCCGTTCTTTTGTTGCTAACCAGCAAAGTACGGAACCTGCACAAACCATTATGGCACCCTGCCAGAAAGAAAGTCCTAATGATGTCGATAAAAGAACGGAAGATAATGCTGATGACAAAACCGGGATAAAATAAGACGCTCCTGTTAAAATAGTAACATTGCCACCCAAAATGCCAATGTTCCATGCTGCATATCCAAATCCCATAGCGCATGCCGCCAGTAGCAGATATATGATTGAAGAGAGATTAATCTGCATAGTGCTTGAATCACCAATGATTAAATATTTATCCATAAGGCAACAGCCACCATCATAAAAAACAATGTTATCCCGTTTACCCCCTTGGCAATACGAACCGTTACCACACAATAAGCCGCCCATAATAAAGCTCCGATAAAAGCCAGTCCATAGCTTAAAGGATTGGTTTTAATATTGGCAACCATTTGAGAAATATCTAATCCTTGTTCTCCACCCAATACCCAGACAATTCCCAACATCGAAAGTATAATTCCCGGAATAATAAGCCAGTTTGCTTTTTTATGGGCAAAAAGAATCGTAGCTACCATTGTGAATGTTGGCCAGAGGTAATTGACCATTCCCACTTCAATCGCCTGCCTGCTATTGGTAGAATACCCTATAGAAAGGGCTAAGCACAGTTCATAAGAAACCATCAGCAATCCACCAAATATCAGATATTTCTTTGGAAACTTTGATAAAGGCACCCATTTCATGGTTAATAGCAAGAATACAGAGGCGATGGTATATATTAAGGCTGCTCCTATTGTTACTCCAAAAGAATGGCTTACTTCTTTGATAAGTCCTACGATGGAAGACCATAATAGAATGGCACAAAAGCCAATGGCAGTAGCTTTGGTTGGTTGGGTCATAAATGCTCTCTTGATTTTATCGGATAATAAAAACAAAAATAAGTAAAAATTAAAGTATTTTATTTATCTGTTCATTATACATCATTACCTTTCCTCTCACTTAAGGGAAAAAATTTATCTTTGAAAGAATTAAATTTTTAATCATGAAAGAAAAAATTGTTCAGATTACCCATTCAACAGGAAAATATACTTTAGATATACTTCCGGGCAGACTTAATGAAATGCAAGAACAGATTGACAGGTGCTTAAACAATGAACAAGCAGCCATCGTTATTAGAAATGATAAAGGAGAACAGTTTATTTATCCATCAGATTTTTTAAAAAACAGCTTTATTACAATAGTTGACAAAGTTACCCCTCAAGAGTAATAAAAAATCCCTCTCATGAGGGATTTTTTTCTTTTATGGGATATAGGGAACGCATGTGCACATGCAGTCTTCACCAATATTAGGATCACATACGCTCATATCATAACAAATGCGCACATACCCTGCTTTGCAAAAACCAATTCCGCCTTTAATAGCCTTTAAGTTTTCTCTTGATACTTTTTTAAAATTTTTCATGGTTTTATTTTAATTTGTTCTATTCCAAATATAGCGATTATTCTCTAATTGGAGATTTATAATAATAAAATATGTACATAGATCTCTTTACTTAAAAAAGTAGTTATATTAAAAAATATATTTTTAATTAAAATCCAGCATTAATCCTGTAAAATTGACTATTAGGAGCCTTTATAATTCTAATTCTGTTTTACAATATATTGATTTTAAGAATAATAATTTGCTTTTTAGAAATAAATTCATTATATTGTTATATGAAAAAAATTGATCGTCAAGATAATATAACACACGCAGGCAAAGTTAACGAACGTACAAAAGCTTTGGAAGTTCTTGAAAAAGCAAAGAAAGTGCAGGGAAAAATAACTTTTCTCCGACAAGGAGTGGGAAGAAGCTTTAAACCTAAAAGTGAAGAATAAGGAATATATTCATTTCTTTTATGTATAAAGTAGTCTTTTCAAAGAGTGCTATTTAAAATAAATAATCCCTCAATTTGAGGGATTATATCTTATGCTGTAGGTGGTACTATAGGAATGCACAGGCAATTACACTCTGCACCGGGCTCTACTCCACAGATCCCTGTAGCCTCGCACACCCACATGTATTTAGGTTTACAGTTTTCTCGGCCGCCGCCGCCATTAATTGCTTTTAAACTTTCTCTTGATACTTTTTTGAAATTTTTCATGGTTTTATTTTAATTTGTTGTGTTTCAAATATAATGAGTATTCTCTGACTAGGGATTTAACATAATAAAATAATTCTTACAAAAGGACTGATGCGTATAATCTGGTTCTTTTACATTGTATATGATCATGAAAAACAAAATCCCTGAATAGATCCAGGGATTGAAAACTAATCAAAGCTCAAATTGAGTCAAGATATGATGTTCAAAATAAATTAGGTTCAGCATAAAATGCTATTCTTTCATATGTCCAGTCATTTCAGCTCCGTATCCTAATTCATTGATATTGGTTGTATAAAAATGTCCTTCTTTTGAAGATCTGTAATAAGTTGCAATAATATGCTTATTTTTAATATCTCACAATACATAGATTTAAATAAAAGGGAATAATACCTAAATTAATAACTTTCCACTGATTAAGAATGCTAAAAATAAAATTATGTTAACCGGAAAAGCCAAACAAGATTTTGAAAATTGGATGAAAGATAAGCTATTGTTATATACTGAAAATAAATTGAGAATCCTGGTGAATACGTTTGAGGTCGCTTTAGTTATTGAATGGTTGGATACGATCCCCATTATCATCACAATAAATAATGAATATTATGATGGTTTTCATTTTTACTGGCAAATCAATAGGGCTCAACCTCTACGAAGTGATCATGTATTTCCAACAAGAGAACAAGCTACAATTTCTGCTATAGAGAAAGCAAATGAAATATATAATTCCCGTTAGAGAAATATAAATAGTTATCATTGCAGATCCTGATATAGCGAATTAGTATCGGAAAGGAAGACTAATTTCATTAATTCCGAGATTTGTTGATAAATTTTAAAAATATTCTCATAAATATTTGCTTATCCCATTTAAATACTTACTTTTGTACCGCTTCAAACGGGGGATTGGCGCAGTTGGCTAGCGCGTTTGACTGGCAGTCAAAAGGTCACGGGTTCGAATCCCGTATTCTCCACCAGAATAGTAAAGAGTTGTAATTATCAAATTACAACTCTTTTTAAATTATAGTATTTCAATAACATACACACATTCTGAAAGAGTGTTTAATTCTTCTTTCCCATCTTTTCAGAAAATAAAAGGATCTCTTTATTGATGATATCAGCATTTTCTTTTTTTGTAATGATACTACCATGACTTGCATCCATAACAATTTGTTTTCCATTAGAAGAGAGATTTTTTAGCTCTTTTTGCATATCAAACCATAACTGAACTTGTTTTTCAGGGTCAATTCCTTGTTTTCTGTATTTCTCTTTTTGGGATTCTTTATACTGTTCGGTAGCAGTAAATACCAAAACGGGTAATGAATCTAATTTTTTTGCTTTACCTGCTCGCATCAATACATCATTCGTGAGTACATTCTCTCTTAAAAACATGCGATAAACATCTCCAGAATTAGATGTTAGTGATTGTGAACGCTTATACGATTCTTTGGGTAAACCATCACCTTGATAGACGGGTTTGCTCATTGTACTATTATAAACACCTAAAATACCTAAATCTGCAAGTACAGATCCTATTTTTAAAAGGTTTGCTTGTCCTTTAGGAACTAATTCTTTTTGAGCTAATCGTTTCCATTGTTCGGGATGACTTGAATCGATGAAAACGATTCCTTCCACTTCGTTGGGATAAAGATCTCTGAATATTCTACTATAAGGCCCGCCCATAGAATGACCTACCAAAATATAAGGTGGCTTTTCGCCCATTTTTTCTAATAATGCGTGGAGCTGACGTGCATAAAACTCAGGAGATATAGTATCATTATTGCTCGATTCGCTAAACCATTTTCCATCTCTATCATAGCGTATAACTCTCCTCTCTTTTTTCAAACCTTCTGCTAGCCAATGCAACATATCTGTATTACTGTGTGCTCCTGCTTCCATAATAATTGTAGGTAGCGCTTTCTTTTCCCCTTCTACGATTACATGAATATTGGTACCATTCACATTAACTAATTTACCTGGTGGAACTGGCTTTGGACTGAATAATCGGTAGCATAGCCCTGAGAGCAATAATAATATTAGAATGGCTGCTATAAGTTTACCAATGAACTTACATATTTTTAAGGTTAATTTCATATTGATTTTTGAATTTTATATAAAGTTTTGCGACCGACAATAACAGGAATTCCGAAGCGGGATCTTTCTAGAGTATGCATTTTAGCACCTATATTAGGGGGAAACTTTGATATGGACATGGATATTAATTTTCCGCAAATATAACAAAAAGCCATTCCCATTCAATTATGGTAAAAGCTATTTTGTCTTACCATTCATTTTTTAACCTATCTATTTCAATCAAACATTTAATAACTCTCCATAAAAGGACTTAATAAGCTTAAATATCACAAATTGTAAAAATTTACTGATATTTCTCAATATTTTTTTAAAAATAAATGTTTATATTACTCTCGGATCATACTCATTTTATATAAAATTACACATATAACAATCTACAAACTAAAGTGTTAAATAAAGTTAACATATCATAAAATAGCTAGCGATCATGCTCAGTATTTGACGTTTACAAAATTCCGTAAAAAAGATTTAATACTTAATTAAAAAATAAATATTCATCTTTGCAGCCTTAAAACTTAAACACGCTAGTTTATTTCATGAGCATTATTTTGAAAAAGCGTCTTCTTATAGCGCTTGTATTACCAACGGCCGCCTTGTATTATGGGCAGAGTACGAAGGATTCTTTAGAAAAATCTAAATCTATTGATGAGGTGATGTTGGTGGGTAGAAACCTTTCCCAAACAGCCAAAGAAAGAAAAACACCTGTTGCAGTTTCCAACATTAAGGCAGCTGAAATTCAGGAGAAATTGGGAAACAGAGAATTCCCTGAAATTATGAAGTCTACTCCTTCGGTATATGTTACCAAAGTAGGTGGTGGATTTGGAGACAGCAGAATTAACATGCGAGGTTTTGATGGTGCCAATATTGCGGTTATCATCAACGGACAGCCTGTTAATGACATGCAGGGAGGTACTGTATACTGGTCTAACTGGACTGGATTGGCAGATATTGCCAGCACTATTCAGATTCAGAGAGGTTTGGGAGCTTCTAAATTTGTAGTTCCTTCTGTAGGAGGAACGATCAATATCGTAACCAAGGCTACCGATTCTGAGCAAAAAGCAATGATCAAGGCAGAAGCTGGTAACGACAATTACTCGAAACTTTCAGCGATGTACTCTTCCGGGTTGAAAAACAAATGGGCAACTACGGTATTACTTTCCCGTTGGCAAGGTGATGGATACATCAACGGAACTAAAGGGGAAGGATATTCATGGTTTTTCTCAACAGGATTTAAGCCGAATGAAAAACACGCTTTCAATCTAATTGCTACGGGTGCCCCGCAGGTACACGATACGAGAAGATCTTCTGCAACCGGAGCCAATGTGGCTACTTTACAGCAGTTTGACATGTATGGAAGAAGATACAATCCACAAACAGGAATGCTAAATGGTTCTCAATTCAATTTAGCGCCTAACTTCTACCACAAACCAATCGCATCATTGAACTGGGACTGGAATATCAATGATAACCTGAAGTTGTCCACTGTAGTGTATGGTTCTTGGGGACGTGGTGGCGGTGGTACCGGACTTAACGGTTCTATTGTACAAGGCAATACCATGAACTTTATGAATAGTACTGATGGTACTATCAATTGGGATATGATTGCTCGTTATAACAGAGGAGGTTCAGTAACAGATTACAATGGAAATACTTTCCAGAAATCAACTTTACAGCTCCTGCAGGTTCTCCTGCTGATTACAACGGACAATACGTAAGTACTTTAAACGGAAACAGCGGTATTGTTAGAAAGCAAAGTATCAATGCTCATGACTGGTATGGTGTCATTGCAGATCTTAATTACAAAAAGAATAACTGGACGTTCAACGGAGGTCTTGACCTTAAAACTTACAAAGGTGCTCTTTACGATATCGTTACTGATATGTTAGGATCAGATGCTTTATATGTTAAAAATACAGTAAACTCTCCAAACGGTTATTTTATCGATCGTACAGTAAAGCCTGAACCATTAACTAAACTCAATAATGCTCAAAAAGTATCTATCTACAACGAAGGATTGGTAAAATGGGCAGGTATTTACGGAATGGTTGAATATAGCTCTGAAAAACTAAGTGCATCTGTTCAGGGGTCAGTATCTGAGCAGTATTACAAGAGAAAAGACTATATGTTGTACACTCCTGGAAATCAGGAAACGAAATGGTATCACAAAACAGGATATATTGTAAAAGGAGGTGCTAACTATAATATTGATGATCATCATAATGTATTTTTCAATACAGGGATTATTTCAAGACAGCCGTTATTCAACGCTTTATTCCCGTCTAACCAGAACATCTACAACGATGCGAAGAATGAAAGGATTTTCTCTGTGGAATTGGGTTATGGTTTCAAATCCCGTTATGTAGATGTGAATATCAACGCGTACAGAACGCAATGGGACGACAGATTCATTTCAAGAACCTTCAATGCAGGTGCTGCGGATGTTGCCAGATTCTCTCAATTGAAACTTGGAAATGCTTATTTCTACAACGCTCTGAATGTTGGTCAGCTTCACCAGGGAGTTGAATTGGAAGCTAAAGCAAGACCTTTTTCAAATCTTAGGGTAAGAGGAATGGTATCTTTAGGAAACTGGAAATACAAAGGAAATGCAAACTTCAATATTCTGGATGTTCAAAGCAACCAGGAAGTTGCCGGAGCAACAGGTATGATCAATATTAAAGATCTGAAAGTTGGAGATGCTGCACAAACAACAGCAAGTTTAGGAATTGATTATAACATTACCAAAGCTTTCAGTATTGATGCTAACTGGGAATATTATGACAAGCTATATGCACAGTTCAACCCTATCAACTTCCTTACTGAGGCGGATAGAGAAAAAGGAATTGTTAAGTTACCGAGCTATAATCTTTTTGATGTAGGGGCTACTTATAAATTCGAACTTGGACAGAAAAAATCATTAACATTAAGAGCAAACGTTTATAACTTATTCAACAAATATTATATTTCTGAACTAAGTTCTAATATCCATACGACTGACAAAATTGCTAATGGCCCTAATGCCGGAAAAACATATCAGGAAACGGGTAGAGTTTATCAAGGTGTTGCGGATGCCAATACAGGGTTCTTAGGTTTTGGAAGAACGTGGTCTGTAGCTGCGACTTTCAGATTCTAATTCATAATCCGGATCATAAATCAATAGGAACCCGTCATTTTTGGCGGGTTCTTTTTTTTTAGAATATGAGCCATCCCTCTCCTATTGTGTAAACTGTTTATAAATTAACATTATTAAAATATATCCTAAATAAGTAATACATTAGACAAGATAAAAACACAAATTATTTCTGTGACAATGGATCAAGACACCATACAATATATCATCACTTATTTCAGTAATCTGATGACCCATGATGAAAAATTAGCATTGAGATATCATATATATACTTATAAAACCTCCAATAATCCTCAATTTAAAAAAGCTTTGGACGATAAAGGCTGGATAAATTCTGATCCTAAAATTATCGCCTTACTTCAAAATGGATATGATGAATTTGAACTCAATGTTGCTCAGCGAATATTAACAGAAACTCCAGAGAAAATATTTTTTAATGACTGCCCTCAATGCAATAGGCTAGCTCGTACTCCTTTTGCAAAACAATGCAGATATTGTGGATATAGCTGGCGAAATCTGGTTGCTCAATTTAAGATTGACAGTGTTTTCAAGCTTACCAACAGAAGTTTCTATTTTCTTGGTGAGATTATAGATGGCGAAATAACTCCAGGGCAATGGATGGATTTAACAAAGCTGGGACTTCATAAAAAGATTGCCATTGAATCTATTGAATTTGCAGACAAATTAGCCAACGGAAAACCATGGAACGGTGTTGGTTTGGGAACAAATGAATTAACTGAAGAAGAACAAGAGTTTTTAAAACAAAAAAGTTCTCTTCATCCCATCATTCCTATCACTACCTCATCATAAATATTCGCTATCCCAAATCAATAATTTTTCCTACGGCCTCTTCGCCAACAATTTTACCACAAGGAACAAAGCTTCCGTCCTGGTATAACCTTCATATTAAAAAGCAAGCTTTCGGCTTGCTTTTTAATATTTCAAAATGATTACACTATTCTATACAGTAACCAAATATTCATTATTTAAAGGGAGAATATCCCATTTATACTGATTATTGAAGACAAAAGGAAAGTCCTTTACATTATATACTTGTGGTAAATGAAAATTCGATAAAACCTCCTTAACGACATCTTTAGTGAAAATAATTGAGTTTCGATAACAAAGTGAATTAATATAAAAAATATTTTTATTTTCAGGATAAGTATTTAATTTCATATCGGGAAATAGAAAAAAGTTTTTCAATCCTGCAGCTCTTTTTTTAGTTTCCATATCAAAATCAAAAAATTGATCATCAAACCTTACAAACCTTAAAGCATAGTAGATTTCATTGTTTGTCAAATCATTTCCTTTAAGATCAATAATAGATAGTTCTGCAATTTCATAATAATTATCATCTATTCCTTTATTATTAAGAAAAGTCAAAAATTTAGATGAGACAAGAACTGCAAGGTTATTCATCCCATAAAAGTCAAATTTTATAATTGAAGGTTTATTTTTGGTTGAAACTAAATACATTTTCGAGGGAAAACGTTTTTTATCCTCTGGAGGAAATCCGTGAATTGAAGCATCATACATCTTCCAAGGTTGCTCAGCAACAAATTTTGGTTTCTTACTATCAAAACTACTAGTAAAAATCACATCATCAAGCTGAAAACACCCCTCTGGGCCTTGTGTTCTATTAAACCAAATAAATAAATCTGTCATATTAGTGAAGTCTTTTTGCGCCACCTTATACCTACCAACTTGTAAATGGCCTATTGATATTTTTCCAAAGCTGAAGTAAATACTTATCGTAGAAAAAAAATTCTTTGTCTTTAAAATTTTTACTCACTGTTAATCCCAGATCTGGTAAAACAATGTGCCCTTTTCTATCAATTACATTTTCGGTCTTGATAAGCTTCTCCAAATTCAAAATATTATTTAAATCGACATTGTTGAATACTATTTTCAATTCTTTATTTTGAGAACAATCCAAAAAGATTTCAGTAAGTTTATTGTCATAGAACCGAAAGGAAAATGAATCAATATCTATCACTTCTTTTCCTTTTACCCCTAATGTTGCCTCAATAGAAATGTTGAAATTTTTCTTAAAATCTTCCTTGGAAATTCCAAATACAAATTCCCCTAAGGATTCAAAAGGTTTAAAAACAAGTTCATTAGAAATATTTAATGATTCATTACCTAAACTATTATATTTAGGTAATCCTTTTGTATATAAATCTTCTAAAGATTTATCATAAACTAATACCTGCAAAAATTCTTTACTTTTAAAGTCAGGATATAGTGATAATTGAAGCTCTGGAAATATATAGAATTCTCCATCAACAATTGGATTTTCTCTTTTCAAAAAATCCGCTAGATTATCAAAATTTAGAATATCTCCATCTATAACAACCTCTTTTAATGATTGAACAGATACAGTTACTATTATATTATTTACAACTTCAATATAATAAGTTGTGGTATCTCGTTTCATTTCAATTTTTCCATTTCTAGAATCTTGCACTCCAACTTCAAAGGAGTCTAAAATACCTTTCTTGATTTCTATCATACTTTAGTGATGTGTATATTTACGTTTTAAGCGTGCAGCCTCTCTAGATGTTATTTGACCTTCGGTTTTAGCATAATCTATCATCTCTTGCATCCCTTGATTATATTTTGAACCAAATTTCCTTTTGACATCTTTAATATCCATTTCCATAGCTTTACCAAACTTACCTCTATTTATTAGATCTTCTTGTACTCCTCTCCATTGTTTAGCTGTTGCATAATTACCCCAACTCGCTGTTTTCATATGATCGGCAGTTTCCATCCAAGTACTAGGACCTTTATAGTGTGAAATCCCTAATCCAGACCCTTTGTATGAAGTAAAAGCAGGCATATGATTGACCTGACCTCCAGTGCTTAAACCTCTTGTATTACCATAGCTACCACCACCTTGTGCGGATAATCCAAAAATATCAAGCCGGACATTACTATCCAAAACATAACCATACAGTCGTAACCCACCATTTAAGCCAATTGGATCCTCACTTATATAATTCCCTGCCTCATTATCATAATATCTAAAACGGTTATAAGCCAACCCCGTCTCTGCATCCACATACTGCCCCTGATATAAGAAAGGTACAAACTCATTATTTCCTTTTCTTAAAGAACCATATACATCCAATTCCCTTTCCCAAACCAAAGAACCGTTATGATCATAAGCATGGGTGGGTGTTCCTAAATAATCACTGATAATACTGAACTGCTCTTCACCAACAATTTTACCGCAAGGAACAAAGCTTCCGTCCTGGTATAACCTTCATATTAAAAAGCAAGCTTTCGGCTTGCTTTTTAATATTTCAAAATGATTTTAATTATAATAGAGTTTTTAGATTTAAACATAAAATTTATCTATTCCTAAAAACTTTCAAGATCTTATAGTTGAATTGGTTTATAAGATAAAGATTTATCAACAATTTCCTCTGCAGTCAAATCAGCCCACTCAGTTTCAAAAAAATAATCTGTTACATTTGGATCTGGAACGTTATCAGCAAAAAGTTCTAATAAATCATCTTCTTCCTCATCAGTTTCAGTTTCCATATTGATAATTTTTTTTGCAATCTCTATTAACTCTTCTCTACTTAATTTTTGGTTCATATATTCTTATTTTAATAGTTAATGATGTGGAGGTTTACGATCATAATGGTAATTTGGATCCAAAACCTCCTTATGGAATCTTGGAGTTACAATTAACAAATTATCCATATCAAATACGCCTCCACCTGCATGAATTGGAGTTATATGATGTAATTGATATGATCCGACTTTCCCATCCCACTGTGATTTATGCGCTTTAGGAGCTCTCCCTTTTTCCATACGTTTAATATTTTGAGGTGAAAATGCAGAAGAATATTTTGGATTTGTTGCCACTTCTTTCCAAAAGGCTTCCCTAAAATCTTTAAAACTACCAAATGATTTCCCTCTCAAATTATCAGCAATATCTGCTGGAAATAACCCAGCATTGCCATTGGTTCCTTTTAACCACTTATCCCCAATATTTTTCCCACTACCAGTTGCATCACCTCCATTATTTCTTGCACTAAGACCTAATTCATCCGTCCAAACATTTAAATCATGTACATAAGCATAAATATTTAATCCTCCTAAAATTGAAATTGGATCCTGACTTATATAATTCCCCGACTCATTATCATAATATCTAAAACGGTTATAAGCCAACCCTGTCTCTCCATCTACATACTGCCCTTGATACAAGAAAGGAACAAACTCATTATCTCCTTTTCTTAAAGAGCCATATACATCCAATTCTCTTTCCCAAACCAAAGAACCGGTATGGTCATAAGCATGGGTGGGTGTTCCTAAATAATCACTGATGATACTAAACTGTTCCTCGCCAACAATTTTACCGCAAGGAACAAAGCTTCCGTCCTGGTAGAGCCAAGTTATTACATTTTCTGTAGATTCTGCAACCTCTTGTACATTATTTTCTTCATCAATAATCAGTTCCGGCGGGAAACGGCCTTCATATTCCCATTCATGGAGAGGAACGTTGCCATCCCACAGCCAGCGGGTTACTTTATTTTTATATTCTTTGGCAATACGTCTTCCTAAAGGATCATAGAAGAAGTTTACTTCCCCGCCTTTTGGTAATATTACCCTGGCCAGCATTCCGTTGCCTTTCCATTCATATTGCCAGCCGACACCACTACCCATAAGGCTGATCCCGTATTTATGTTCTATGGAAGAAGCAGAGATCACTGCCTGTTGGGTGCTCTTTCTGAATTCCTTGAAGATCAGATTTCCTTCAGGGTCATAATAATAGTTGTAACGCAGGTCTTTCAGCAGTTTTCCACCTGCTCCGTAGGTACGGTCTTTCTGATCAGGAGTTTCAAACAGGTTCCCAATAGCATCCGGAGCTTTGTAAATGGTTTCAGTCTCTTTGCGGCTCTGATACGTACCACTTACCAGGTTATCCCAGGCATCATAAGTAAAATTGGCACTTGCTCCGGTCACTTCGTTCAGGGTTTTCAGCAATCGGTTGGCTGTTCCCCAGAAGTAACGGGTTCTGCTCTTCTCCACATTATGACTGTTGATACTTCTG
Source organism: Chryseobacterium tructae (assembly GCF_030409875.1). NCBI lineage: Bacteria > Pseudomonadati > Bacteroidota > Flavobacteriia > Flavobacteriales > Weeksellaceae > Chryseobacterium > Chryseobacterium tructae. The sequence continues at coordinate 2,846,507 of NZ_JAUFQR010000001.1, forward strand.
CGTACTACCCTTCCTAATTGATCATGTTCTGTAATCTGGCTAATTCCTCCGGTGAGTTCTCTTTGTATTTCAAGTCCTGTGGCATCATACTTCCATTGGGCTTTCCAGTCTCCGGCTTCCATTTCGGTTAATTGTCCAAAATGATCGTACTGACTGGTAATATCAGCTCCTAATGAGCTTTACCCATAAAGTATTTTCTTCTTTATTAAATTCTTTGCTTATCCAGTGCTGCCCCTGTTGCTCTTTAAGGATACGGCCATCTTTGCCGCGCTGTATTTTCAGGTTTATTTCCTGGTTTAAAGCACCTGCCAGAAGTCCGTCCTTGTTGTACGTATATCCTGTAAAAGACAGATCACTGTGTTGTTCTTTGATTACATTTCCTGTACCATCATAGTCATATTCTGTCCAGCGGTTATCAGGACGGATGACTTTTTTCACCCGGCCTATCGGATCTCGTTCATATTGTTTGTGCAGACCATCAAATCCCCATTCACTGATCACATCACCCACTCCATCCAAAGCAAATCGATAGACTTCTCCTTTTTCATTGCTGATGCTTTTCAGCTGTAATTCGGTGTCATAGCCAAATTTCACGGTACGCTCATTTTGAGTCCTGCTCAGCAGAATTCCTAAGCTTCCGTATCTGAACCGTACATCATGCAGATCATCTTTTGCATGAATAATATTATAGGAAGTATCATATTCAAAATAATGTTCATTACCATCCGGTTCTTTTAAATACACCACATTTCCGGCATCATCGTGCTTATACCAAGTGATATTCCCTCGTACATCGCGTTCACTGATCACATTTCCCTGCTGATCATATTCCCATTTGCTGTAAGTATCATTCGGATAGGTAATCTGAACCAAGTGATGGGCTTTATCATAAAAGAAATGAACGGCGCGGCTCTTATCATCTGTAATTTTTCGGAGATGCATTCCTTCGTATTCATAATACAGCTTTTCACCGGAAGGAAGTTTTTTGGAAATAACCCTGCTCAATTCATCATAAGTCCATTCCAATTCTGTTCCGCCAGGACTTGTAACCTTAATCAGATCAAAGCATCATCATATTGAAAAGTGGTTTGCTCATTATTTTCATTTTCAATGGATTTTAACAAGCCATTTTCTGTGTACCTATATTTCTGTGTCAATCCCTCTGCATTCACAACCAGTTCAAGTTCCTGAAACTGATTATATTTTTGATGGGTAACCCCTCCATTTTCATCTATGATTTTATAGATCAGTTTACTCTCATCATAAAAATATTCTGCGGTGAATCCAAGGCTATTTTTGGTAATGGTACGTCCGGGTTCATATTCCGTAAAATATTCAAGGATTCCACCATCACCCCAGGTATGAATACATTTGGCATCATCTCCTTTCCCGTCATATTCCCAATAGAAATTCTGTCCTGTCTGGTTGGTTAACTGTATCAGTAAATGACCGTCATAATAAAAATGTTTCTCTGCTCCGATCACGTCTTTATTGCGGATCATATTTCCCAGTTCATCATACCAATACTGAATGTAGGTAATTTCCCTGTTCTCAGCAACCGTATATAAGCGGGTAATACGCTGCTTCGTATCACTTTCGACCTTAATGATTCTTCCCGTACTGTCTACAATCTTCTGCAAACAACCATTGGAATGGTATTCAAATGACAGGCTGAATCCGTCGGCTGTCTTTATTGAAGAAAGCATACGATAACCTTCTTTATTCAAACCGCCATTAAACGATACTGTAATTTATCTGAATCTATCAGCAGATACCCTTTGTCATCTTTCGTAAAAGTAAGCTGCTCCTTTCTGTTAAAGTATTTTTCTCCAATATCCAATAACGGAACCACGGTCTCACGTCCATCTGAAAGTCGTAAGGATGCAAAATCATTTCCAAGATCGTATAATCCCATATTATAACTGTGATGCCAATTATATCCTAATGATCCATTGGCTTCCGCATCACTGTAATAAGTACGCTGCCAGATAAATGGAATTGGCCCTGATAATTCAATATCGGTATTGGTAGAATATACTCTTCCTGTAGCGGCATCCACCGGTTCTCCAACAATCGGCATTTTACAGGCTGTAACACACTGGCCAATTTCTGATTTTTAGGTTTTATACCATCAATCAAATCCTGAAATTTATTTCCGGCTTTCTTCCATAGTTTCCCCATTCCTTTCAGTCCAAGGCTCATGGCCAGCTGAAAAAGGTCTATGGTAGGTGGACCACCTGCTAATACAGGTTTCCCTGCAGAAGTTATGATGAGAAGCATTGAGGTGGGAGCCATCAATGCCACTTTAGGTTTTGGTTTTGTAATTCTGAATGGTGCGGGAATTCCGATGAGGTTACAGGATAGTGCAAGGTGAAACTGGGTGCTGCATGGCCCTCCATCGGCTAATACGGTACTGCTTCCCAGAAACATTTCAGAACTTGCAATCGGTTTTACGATGGGAAACGGAATATGTAAGAATATTCCCGGTAAATGCTGAATTCCTGTTCCGGCATTGGCAACCCATTGTCCATGAACCTGAACAGACGGTTTCATTCCATTCACTATTGCTGTACAAACGGAGGCTAAACTCGTAGGAGGCTCAGATCCATCTGCTGGTGGTGCCGGAGGTGCCGGCAATACACTTGAAATGGCATTCATGATGGCACTCATAATATCAAAAACCATCCCTATGTGAGGTACCGGTAACAAAGGAGATGGTGGAAATATCGTTTCATGGAAATCGATACCAAGAGCCAGATCGAAATATTTCCCTACCGGCATTCCCGGCATCGCTGGCAGAATACTGGCCATATCCTTTTGTAAATGATCTAATTTATCTTTGGCTTCGCCAAACAGTTCTCCAAAGCCCCGTCTAGGAGCCGGAGCGGTCACTACTTTTCCTATGATATCTGACATGGGTATTATTTAAGTTTTGATAATTGTTTGTCCCAAATTGACGGAGCTGTTTTTAATGACGCTGAATCTACCCCAGCCTGTGCCAATAAAATTTCCCAGTCGTCTCCCAACCAATCTGCCAATTGCAGTTTTATTTCGTGTACATCTTCTGCTGTTTTAATCTGTTCCCCCAAATAAAGGCACATAAAAGCAGCGTGTAAAAACGTAGATTGTCTTCTAACATCAATTTCAAGATAAGCTCCTGCGGCCAGCGAAAAAAGGATATGCTCAAAGGCTTTCGTTATTTCATTTTTTTCATAATAGATATGGGCAATCAATCGATTAGCCTCCATCACATAATACACGTCCTGTCTTTTAGAAGCCTTTTCTGATAATTCTTCATAGATTTTAAGAGCACCATTTTTGTCCTTATTTCCAAACAGCAAGGCTGCTTTCAGTAGCATACAGGATTTCCAGACCGGATACCCTGTTGCATCATCCTCTTCCATAACTTTATAAGATTCTTCAAGCGCCTTATCTGTATATTCTTCACTTTTTTTAGTTTTTTGTAAAGAAAAATAAGCTTGGGCAGCCACCAATAATCCGGCAATCTTTGACGAAGCTGTTCCTATTTCATGCGTGATAGTAAGCAACCGTTTTACTTCAACATCTGTTCTATTCTGAGTTTTTTGCGTTGTAGAATCCATGACTATAATCACCTGTTTTCTGAATCTTGCATCAGGATCTACGGCATTGTAGCTATCACTGGCTTTATACATTTCATTCTTAATAGCTTCAGCCATCTTAAGCTTTGGGTACATATAATGGTATAAAGACTCATTATTCTTTTTCCCCTGCAACTGAATACGTCTTTCCTCGGCGAGATCCATAGATACTAACCGCAGATTATCCGGGACATGCTCAACAATTTGCTGAAACCACTGTGCAATATTCATTTTGGTTTGCACAGCCAATGGAAAATAAAGACAGAAATAAAAATGCTGGCTTTGATCTGTGATACTTGTTCTTAAGCGTTCAAGTTCGTTAAATAGGTTTATCGCGTTAGGTGCTAATGACTCATCCGGAACAAAAGGTTCTATAATCATATTATTTTCCCAAAGTGCCCGATGCAGGTCTTTATTTTTTTGAGGATGAGGGGTAAACCATGAAATAAATTCATTCCATAGCTGCTCTTCAAATAATGCCCTGTCTCCTTTATATTCTGTTTCGAAACGAAAAAAAATATCATCCGACTCACCAACAGGAGACTGCTCAATCTGCATAAACTTATCGATAATTTCTACATCAGCATATTGTGCCACCCAGACAGCCAGTTTCCAATTCGTATTCTGTTCTGCTGTGCGCCATAAATCCCGAAGCTTATAATATTCCTGGGCTATAGATGAAGTTTCCATATTATGAATTTAACTTAACCAAACCGCCTGTTATTATTGTATCTCCGGCTCCGCCATCTATAGAAACCTTAGCTGTTGCACTGATACTCGTTTCTTTGGCTGAAATCTGTACATCTTTGCTTCCGGAAGTAGTGACTGTAGTACCGGAAAGTGCGGCTATATTTTCTTTTGAACTTAGTTCTATACCTGCTTTGCCGCTTCCCATGGAAACAATAGTTTCACCAGTAATGTGGATATTTTTAGCTTGAATGGTAATCGTTTCATCATCTATTGTAATGGACGATTTTCCGTTGTCCAGTGTTACTTTTTTGCTGGCTACTGCAGAAATGGTATTGGTTCCATCTACGGTAATAATATTTCCTCCTGTTCTATCGGTGATTGTAATTCCGCCAGCATCATTAAGACTAATGGTATGACCACTTTTACTGCTCAAACTTTTAACATTATTGCCCTGACCACCGCCTCCGCCAGCTCCGCCATGATACATTCCGCCCATTACAAACGGACGATCAGGATGCTGATGTACAAAGTTGACCATAATATGATCATCTACTTCCGGAATAGCCATAAATCCGCGATTCTTGCTTACCTTATCACTACTTCCTGCATCGGGAGTCATCACTCTGATGAATTCAGTGGTGGTGCCTCCGTTTTGCCAGTCAAATTGTACCTGTACGCGGCCTTGATTGAGTGGATCTGTATTAGAAATTACCTTTGCAAATTGCGGTTCTGCCTTTGGACTATCAAATTCAGGACGTGGCATAAAACCAGTATCTGCTGCAATCGCTTCAAAAGATCCGGTATAATATCCTCTTGCATCTACTTCATGGGTCACTTCAGTCATCATAAGCTTTGTAAAATATGAAGTTTCACTGCTGTCTGGTTTACGCATTTCAATATCTGCGGTACATCCCGGATATAAAAATGGTACTGAAGTGGTTCCGGACGTTGTAAACACATTCACAGAATTACTTCCGGTTGCACTCTTTTGAGATGCGTCAACATCTGTTACTCTTGCTGCTTTTATAGGGGCAACACTTAAAGACGGGGTAATAAATGTCTTTTCTGAAATTTCATAAGCCCGTTTTGCGATATCAGAGGTATGATTGATCTTGGAATCACCTCCTTTTAATTTCTCATTTTTACTGCTGTTATAACCATAAAAAGAAGGCTTCACATGCTGCGCCTTCATTTTAATCTTTACATCCGCTACATTGCTTCCGTAAGTAAGAGTCACCGGTTTCTGCTGTGGGGGTAATTTTCCGAAATGGAGTACTTCACCATCATAGAAAAACTGTTCACCATAGGCTTCAGCAATTCTCGCGAGATAATTATAGTGGGTTTCGTCATATTGAGAACTGTAAGATACATTTCCATACTGTGCATCTACCCTGACATCGAATTTACTGCTGCCTAATCCTTCTTTCATGACCTGGTCAGCAATACTGTTCAGACTGATCTCCTGTTTTCCGCCAAAACTTTGTGTATGAGCGGCAGAATCCAGTAAAATAGTTGGACTATAACCTGTTAAGATAATATTTCCCAAGCTTCCTTTATCCTGTCCAAAACCAACCTCTGTGATAACTCCTACAAAGTTTCGCTCAGGGCTATTTTCAACATCCTTATATTTAAAAACAACAGTTACTCTTTTCCCTAAAAAGCTTTGTGCTTCTTCGAGGTTATGATTTTCAGCACTTCCTAAAGTATCGTGAGCGAGGACAAGATCAAACTGGTGGTGCTTTAGCGCACTTTGTGTCAATTTAAAATTTTTGAAAAATTTAATTTCCTTGCCTTCCACAAATATTTCAAGTTTTACCACTCTGTTGATCCCTGCAATAGCACTTTCTGAAATACCTTCTGCATTGAAAATTTTTGAGGTAGGTTGTTTTGACCAAACCTTATCCTCCACAATAGTTGGTGTAGTAGGAATTAAAGGCTGGTTCATAAAACTCTGGGCTGCACCACTTGCTGTCTTAATATTTGATAGGGTCTTATTGGAAGTGGGTATATTGGTTGCGATTTCCTGAATATTGTTTACTACATCTAATTTTTTTACGGAATCTGCACTTTTTTTAGACAGATTGTTTTCTTCTTTAAACATGATGTCATAAGTTTTATCGGTTGTATAAATACGGAGATTTTCACCCAAAAGGTGGGACCATTCTGCTCGGGAGGACAATCAAGTAAGATACTATGGTCTCAATGCACTATTACTATCAGACTGTCTTGAGGAGGGCATCAGAAAGAGTAGCTGTAGAATCAGTACTCATAGCTGTTTAGCAACAACTGTATTTCAAGTGTATATGGTTCTTTTTCATAAGTTTTTTTATTGATTTGGTTATGCAATATATCATCTTAAATACTCACATCAAAATGAATTACCTATTATTTAAAAAATTGTAGTAGAATTACGACTTTTTTGATAATGAATAAGATAGCATGTATTATAAGATCTGTTTATTAGAAGGAATTATCCAGATTTTTGCACGACACTAGATTAACAGTGATATCATAATTTTTCTTAAAATGAAAACAACTCAGGCGATTACCTGAGTTGTTTATTATTTCCGTTAAATTTTAAAATATTAGAAAAATATTCTATTGTAAAAGTATTTTTGCAATTTCATGGCTGATGTTTATGGCATCCACTTCTTCATTATTAGCGAGTACAGCTATTGTCAGTTTTTTACTGGGAATACGAATAAAATTTGTTTCATAGCTTTCCCAGCCACCGGAATGTTCCAATGCATTTTCATTCTGAATTTTAGATTCTTTTAGACCAAAGGCATAAGGTTCATATTTTGCAACCTGTTTTCCATGAACATCAATCGGACTAAAAGGAGTCACAAATTTTTTAACCAAATCCTTACCTCCTACTTCACCTGATGTTATATTTTCACCCCATATCATAAGATCATGTACATTACTGTGCACTGCTCCATCACCGGTATGATTCCATTTAACCTCATGAACCTTACCTTGTTTATCATAAGACAACACATAATCCTGTTTAATTGGGTATTGATCTACTATAAATGTATTTGTCATCCTTAATGGTTCAAATATCCGTGTTCTGCTAAATTCTTTTATAGACATACCACTTACTTTTTCTACAATTTGAGCCAATAAGAAATAACCTGTATTGCTATATTCAAATTCAGTTCCAGGTATAAATTCAGTTCTTGTCAACTCGTACAAATGTTTTAGAGATTCTTCGCCGGTTAAAATATCGTCTCCATAGATCATCCCTTTTTCTTCCGCCAGTTGCATATAATCGGATATTCCGCCTGTATGATGGATCAGGTTGGAAATTGTAACAGGTTTAACATATTCGCCAAGTTCAGGCATGAATTTATAAACAGAGTCATCTAATGAAAGCTTTTTATCTTTCTCCAGGAGTAATATTGCAAAGGCAGTAAATTGCTTTGAAACAGAAGCCAGATTAAATACATCATTCGCCTTCATATTTCTTTTCGGAGAAAGAGAGGCCAACCCTGCAGTCCCATCATAATATACTCCATTATCATACTTTGCCATAAAAGTAAAACCTGGTTTATCTTTGGAATATTGATCGAGTAAATTCTGCAGTTGTAGTATAGTTTGGGGATCTCCTTTCATTTTTTCATTCTTTTTGTACTGCTTAGGATCTGTTACACCAGCCAGAAACAGATTGGGAACAACCAAAAGCAACGCTAATACAGATAAAGTTAAATAACACCGATACATACAATGTGATTTTGATATAGATATTAAAAAATCAAAGCCTTCAAAGCTTGATAATAATTTTCTAATAGGTTCTTATCTGAATTTAGAAATAGAAAAGGTTCTATTAGTTCGAGTTCCATCAGGTGAAATGAATTATTAACAATAACACCATCTACCCTTGCGTAAAGTGTTGGCAATGGTAAACTTTTTAAAAATACTCCCGCTTGTTCTATATGCATCGGATCAGGGATTGGATAACTAATACTTCCACCGTGGTAATGCTGTACTCTAAAGTCACCTTCTTTAGGTTTTTTTAATGCACAGTGGCTATATTTTCCATTAAAAAACAAGAATGACCATTCTCCATTTTTGATCTCTTCTACAAAAGGCTGCACCATATAGTCTTGTTCTTTTACAAGTTGATTAATTTCAATCAACCTCTCATGAAAATTATTCCTATTGACAGTAATAGTATTTTGGGCTCCCGCACTCACACACGGCTTAACAACTAGTTTATCTGTTTTAAAATTATCAAAAAAAAGTTCACTGAATACAGAGCCTTTCTCAATATATTGTGCAGGAATCACCTGAAATCCTTTTTCCAGTATCTCTTTTAGATAATGTTTATCACTATTCCATCGGATAATATCTACAGGATTTAATACTTTAACCCCCAATTGATCAATATGATCCAGCCAGGTTAGAAATTCATTCAAATGATTATGATAATCCCAGGGAGACTTGATAACAGCTACAGCATAACTTCTCCAGTCAACATTTTTATCATTCCAGATAGCGGCTTCAACATTCAGCCCTTTTTCTGATAGATAATTAATAAGTTCGGAATCTTCATCATTGGCAATTCCCTCTGAAAATTTTTTTTCCATTCTATAGCCTATCATTGCTATCTTCATATTTTATGATATTAAGTTAAAATTTTATCATGCTAAATTCGGAAAATGGAATAAACAAACACAGTCACACTTTAGTAAAAACAAATAGACACAGTTAAAATATCTAGCACAAAACGATTGCTATTCAGCTAGTAAAATGCACCATTTCAATGATATTATATCTGTAAGATTTTAGAACACCTGATCATGAGAAAATCAGGTGTAAAATATAATATTTTGGAAAACACTGACAGCCAAAGGACTGATGAATATTTTTTTCCAGAGAAGAAAATTTTCGATAGATGAGAATTGTCCTTATTTTGAATTTTTAAGCTGTAAGGCTCTTTGGTAGAAAGACTGATTGATAATTTTCTCCTCTGCTTCATCTATAGCGGCCAACAAATTATTCTGATTATTGGAAATATCCCCCAATATTTGGGACATAAGTTCCCATACCGGTTTCATCTTATCAATAAGTTCCTGTCCTTTTGAGGTAAGCCTAAACAGTCTTTTACGTTCATCCTGTTTGTCTTTTTCCCATTGTATCAATTCTAGTTTTTCAAGCTCTTTAAGTAAAGTTATTGTGGATGGATGGGTATACCCTATTTCATTGGCAATTTCAACTACACTTGCCCCCTCTTTTTTATAGATCGTAAAAATTACCGGAAACCATTTTAATTCAAAATCAATCCCAAAAGCTTTATAGATAAGCGCTCCATCCTTTCTCAATTGTTCACTGAGACGGTGAAGTCTGGTGGATATCGCAAGGATTCCGGCTTCATTAATAACATTCATTTTCAATCAATATGGAGTTGGTAAAAAATATCGTCGGCACTCATTAATGGAAAACGTTCGGGAAGAGTTTCTTTTTTGATCTTCGTAAAGTTATTCCTTTCATAAAAACGCTGAGCAGCTTTCAACACCGTTATGGTTCCTAAATATAGGTCTTCGATTTTGTTTTCGTGACAAAAAGCAATTAAAATATCCAGTAAGATTTGAGCAATATTCAGCTCTTTACCTCTGAATTCTTTTTTAACAAACATCTTTCTGATGGCTCCAGCTTTTTCATCAAATTTCACCAAAGCAATAGACCCTATAAGCTCCCCATCAATAAAGGCTCCCCAAAAGTTTCCTCCAGCTTCGTGGTAAAAACTTTCTATCTGCTTCAAATCAGGTTGATCATCTACTGTAATCGGAATATTAAACTCCTTTTGCTGAATCGTCAGAATCAAATCAATAGCCTGTTCGGAATACGTATTTCCAATGGATTGTATTTGTACTTTCATTGTGGTTCAATTTTAAAGTATAAAACTACGTAGTTAAATACATATATACAACAAAAATTTGTATTTTAACTTATATTAAAAGGTGGGAAGATGGAAGATGGGAGATGGAAATACTATTTGACTAAAAATTTATGATTGCCTTTTTAAATAGAGGAAGGATATTTTAAGCCACAATGGTTCTCACTCTCCCAGCAAAAAAGCAAACCAAATAATCTTAAACAAGCCTAAACCTCTACCCTTAACTCCAATAATATCCTTTCTTCCAGCCTCCAGCTTCCAACAAAAAACGTGCATCATTGCTGACACACGTTTCATAATTTATTAAAGAATACTGTTTATTTCCAGCCTCCACCAAGAGCCTGATAAAGGTCAACAGCAGCTTTCATTTTGCTATATCTCGCATTGGAAATATTAAGTTCTGCATTCAATGAATTAACACTGGCATTCAAAACTTCAAGATAGTTGGCCATCCCATAGTTTACCAATTCCTGAGAATATTCTACTGAATTCTTGTAAGCATTCAATTCTTTCTGTTTTAAATCAATAAATGAATCCTGTACAGAAAATACTCGAATGGCATTTGACACTTGTTGTCCTGCGGTAAGAACTGTTTTTCTGAAGTTAAGATAAGCTGTCTCCTTGTTTGCTAAACTTATCTCATAGTTCGTTTTAATTGTTCTTTTATTCAGAATTGGCTGTGCTAATCCTGCCACCACATTAGCAAACAAAGAGTTCACATTAAACAGGTGGTCAATATCTACAGACTGAAGTCCTCCTGTTCCTGTAAGCTTTAATGTAGGGTAAAACTGTGCTTTTGCAACATTAGTTAGCTCAAATGCATTCATTAGGCTGTATTCAGCTTGCATCACATCCGGACGGTTAGCTAGCAATTGAGCTGGATATCCAAGTTTCAAATCAATAGGAAGATTCTGCCCTTCCAGCGTAGATCTTTCAATAGAGTGAGAAGGCTCGCCCATTAAAAGGCTCATCGCATTTTCAAGCAATTGAATTTGTGTATCGATATCTATCAATAAAGATTTTGCATTGAAAACGAGTGCCTCACTCTGTTGTACAGCTACTTCTGTAAGGGTTCCGGAAGCTTTTAATGCTTTTGTAGTTTCCAGATTCTTCTCACGGATAGCAATTGTTTCTGTAATGATCTTCTTCTGAGCATCAAAAGTCAACAACTGATAATAAGCAGAAGCAATAGAAGCAACAAGTCCGCTTTTTACAGCCTTATGAGCAGCCACGGTACCTAAATATGCTGCTAATTGAGCTTTTTCCTGTGCTCTCATTTTCCCCCAGATATCTGCTTCCCATCCTAAAGTGGCAGTAATATCAAATTGGTTCACATATCGTCTTTCCCCAATGATCTGCCCAAATTGGGTATTGATAGATTGGGTTTGGAAGGTATAATTAGGGCCTACAGCTAAAGTGGGAGCATAAGCTGCTTTACTTTGCTTAAGATAAGCTTCAGCAGAATTGATATTCTGTAAAGCAATTCTGATATCCAGGTTATTATCCAAAGCCTTGGTAATATGCCCCTGAAGTACCGGATCTGTAAAGATTTCCTTCCAGGAAACATTCGCAACGGTGGCACTGTCTGAAGGAAGCATATCTGTACGGAAAAGCTTTTCGTCAACGACGTTCTTAGGCCTTTCATATTCTTTTCTGGCCATACAGGACGTGATTGCACCCAGCATGATCGCTGAGAAAGTTATTCCTTTTATGATGTTTATTAAACTTTTCATTATTTGAAATTTAAAAGCTCAAGGTTTCTGGCTTTCAGTCATTAACTTTTACACCAAAAACCTTAAACTAAATTAATTTACTCTGCTAAATTGATATCTTCTTTTTTAATAGGCTTAATTTTCTCCTGTATGCTTTCAAAAATCACATACAATACAGGAATTACAAAAAGACCTAAAACAGTACCTATCAACAATCCTATGGCTGCTCCTGTTGCAATGGATCTGTTACCTACTGCTCCAATTCCACTAGCTAATACTAATGGCAATAAACCAAAGATAAAGGCAAATGAAGTCATCAGAATCGGTCTTACCCTTGCTTTTGCTGCATTGATGGCAGACATTACAATTGTTTCACCATGGTGTCTTCTCTGAACCGCAAATTCAACAATAAGGATTGCATTTTTTGCCAACAATCCGACGAGCATGATCAGGGCAATCTGGAAATAAATATTATTTTCCAAGCCCATAATCTTCTGTCCGAAGTAAGCTCCCATTACCCCAAGAGGAAGAGAGATAACAACGATAAGCGGAAGGATATAACTTTCATACTGTGCAGAAAGGATAAAGTAAACAAAGACCAAACTTAGTCCGAAAATCAGAAGGGTCTGAGATCCTGAATTCAATTCTTCTCTGGTTAACCCGGTAAATTCTACTGCATAATTTTGGTTCAGGGTTTCATGAGCAACCTGCTGTACTGCGGCAATAGCATCCCCGGAACTGTATCCGTCAGAGTTTGCTCCTGTCACTTTTACTGAAGTAAATAGGTTATAACGGCTTACAGATTGTGGTCCGTACGCTTTTTTCAGAGTTACAAACTGTGAAATCGGAGACATGATCCCTGAACCTGTTCTGATATAGAGCTGATTCAGATTTTCAATGTTTTTTCTGTTTTCAGGAAGTGCCTGAACCATTACCCTGAACTGTTTTCCATATTTGGTAAAATCGGCTGTATAAACACCTCCAATATACCCCTGCATGGTAGCCAGAATATCATTTACAGAAACCCCAAGCTGCTTACTCAAAGGAACATTAATTTCCATCTGATACTGAGGATATTTTGTATTGAATGAAGTCTGTGCAAACTGAATTTCAGGTCTTTCCATCAATTTCCCAATGAATTCATTGGTTTTATTATCCAGATCAACATATTCTCCACCTGATTTGTCCAGCAATACCATTTCAAAACCAGCACTGCTACCAAATCCCGGTACACTTGGCGGTTGAAAGAACACTACTTTAGCATCAGGAACAGCTCCTACGATTCCAAATAATTTTTTGGTGATATCTTCAGACGTCTGCCCATCTTTTTTTCTTTCTTCGAATGGTTTCAGTTTCACAAAGGCAAGACCATTGTTACTTCCGTTTCCGGATAAGAATCCTCTACCTGTGGAAATCGTTACATTCTGCACTCCCGGAACTTTCATTGCTTTAGCCTGAAGTGTTTTCAATGCATTATAAGTTCTTTCCATAGAAGCACCTGGAGGAAGCTGAACATCGGTAAAGATAATCCCTCTGTCTTCTGTAGGTACAAATCCCTTCTTCATACTGCTGCTTGCCCAAAATAAGATTCCTCCTGTAATGGCGAAAATAACAAGGGTTACCCATTTATGTCTTAACAGGAATACAAATCCTCTTCCGTAACGCTCAGTTGTTGTTTTAAAAGCAATATTAAACTTATAGAAAAACTTCTGTAACAGGTTTAGGTTCTTATATTCTGCATGATGCTCTGCGTGAGGTTTTAGGAATAATGAACATAAAACAGGGCTCAACGTTAATGCATTAATAGCAGAAATAATGATCGCAATAATCAGCGTAATTCCAAACTGTTGGTAAAATACCCCTGTTGGACCTGTAATAAATGTTACAGGAATAAATACCGCTGCCATTACCAAAGTAATAGAAATAATAGCCCCTGTAATCTCATCCATGGCTTCCACTGTTGCTTTTTTAGCATCTGAAATACCATGTTCCATCTTGGCATGCACGGCCTCGACGACGACAATAGCGTCATCCACCACAATACCAATCGCCAGTACCAATGCAAATAGGGTTAACAGGTTTAATGAATATCCAAATAAATTCAGAAAGAAGAATGCCCCTACAATAGATACCGGAACCGCAATGGCCGGAATCAGGGTAGATCTGAAATCCTGAAGGAAATATATACTACAATAAATACCAGAATGAAAGCCTCGATCAGCGTATGCACTACCTTTTCAATAGAAGCTTCCAGGAATTCGTTGGTATCAAAGTTGAAAGTATATTTAATTCCTTTAGGGAAAGTACTTTCTGCAGATTTCAGATAGGTTTTGATATTTTTAATAATCTCCTGTGCGTTAGAGCCTGGCGTCTGGAAAATCCCCATACTGATAGAAGGGTTGTTTCCGTTTTCTCCGATCCCTGTATAAGATTGACCCGCCAATTCTACTTTAGCAACGTCTTTCAGCATTAGATTTTGTCCGTTTGTAAGAGATTTGATGATGATATTATCGTACTGTTCTTTATCGTTGAATTTACCTACATACTTGATAATATATTCAAAAGAACTCCCACTATTCTGACCAATAGAACCCGCTGCTGCTTCTCTACTCTGCTCGTTGATCGCATTGGTAACATCTGTAGGTGTTACTCCGTATGCAGCCATTTTTGCAGGATCCAGCCAGATTCTCATGGAATAGTTTTTCCCTCCGAAAACGTTGGCATCCCCTACACCATTTACCCTTTTCAGGTTTGGTATAATATTGATATTCAAGAAGTTTTGAAGATATACATCGTCAAGATCTTTATTTTCAGAATAGAAAGACATATACATCAGGGCACTGGTCTGCTGCTTCTGCGTTACAACCCCTGAACGCGTTACTTCTGATGGCAAAAGAGGAGTTGCTCTAGCCACACGGTTTTGCACGTTTACTGCTGCAATATCCGGATCTATTCCTTGTTTAAAGAAAACCTGGATCTGTGCAGAACCGTCATTTCCCGCAGAGGAAGTAATATAGTCCATTCCTTCCACCCCGTTGATCTGCTCTTCCAAAGGAACAACTACACTTTTCATTACAGTTTCCGCATTCGCCCCTGTATAGTTTGCCGAAACACTTACTGTAGGAGGCGCAATATCCGGATACTGTGTAACCGGTAACGAGATCAGCCCTAGCACACCGAGAATCACAATCAAGATTGAGATTACGGTAGATAAAACCGGTCTGTTAATAAAATTTTTTATCATTAGAATTTCGGTTTTATTGATTGAACAAGACTATCCATTTTAATTGGCTTTGGTTTCACTGCTGTTCCCGGTTTCAAACCTCCGATACCAGCTGCAACAACTCTTTCACCTTTATTAATTCCTGATTTGATAAGCGCTAAATTGTCGATTCTGTCAATAACATTTACAACAACATTTTTAGCTGTATCTCCTTTTTCAATTTTGTATACGTATACAATACCTTGTTGTTCATAAGTAGCACTTTCAGGAACCACAAGAACATTATCATAGTGCTGAGGGAATCTGATCGTTCCGCTATTCCCATTGCTTAATAATTTCTGAGCATTGGAGAATGCAACTCTGAACTGAATGGTTCCCGTGGTAGGATCAATTTGACCGGTAATGGCTTCAATTCTTCCTTTTTCAGGATAAAGACTGCCGTTGGCTAATTGTAACTCAACCATTGGTAAGTTTTTGATTTTTTCAGGCATAGAAGCTCCTGGAGACTTTTCAAGGAAATCAAAATACTCCTTTTCGTTCATTGCAAAGTAAGCAAAGATCTCCGAAGTATCAGAAATTGTTGTCAAAGGGATCTGATCTGATGGTCCTACCAAACTTCCGACTTTCAATGGCAGTCTTCCAACTACCCCTGAAATAGGCGCGCGAATAATTGAATATTCGATATTCGCTTCTACCCCTTTATAATTTGCTTCAGCTTGTCTTTTTGAAGCATGGGCCTGGGCTAACTGAGCCTGAGCCTGGGCAAGTTGAGCCTGAGCAGTTTGTAACTGTACGTTACTGATGATATTTTTCTGAACCAGCGGCTTCAGTTTGTTCACTTCTACCTGTGCAGCATTTACAGATGCCTGTGCAGCGGCAATACTGGATTCAGCAGCTCCAATTCCTGCTTTGGAAGCAGCAGCGTTTTCAGTAAGGATATTGGTTTCCAAGCGGAATAAAGGTTGTCCTTTGGTAACATATTGCCCTTCATCTACCAGTAACTGGGTAATATATCCTTGTATTTTAGCACGTACATCATTGTTTACTCTACCTTGGATAGTAGCCGGAAACGTCTGATAACCTACTATATTTTTTGACTCCACCGAAACAACAGGGTACGGCTTGGCACCGTCTTGTTTTGGAGCTTCTTTTTTGCAGGCTGTGAGAGAAAGCGCTGCCATTGAAAGTATAACTAGCTTATTATTCATTTTATAGTTTATTAAGAGATTCCTGAATATTTTCTATGTTTTTATTTAAGAGTGCTTTGTAAACTTCTATTCTTTCGTTGTATCCATCGTCTTTACTTTTTTTAAAATTGTTTAAATCATCTAATAGTCTTAATTCGTCCTGCATTTTTTGGACAATTTTCTCAAATCGAATTTTTTTGTATTCATCATTGATGAAAAAATACCGTTTCCGCTCATCCATCTTGTTATGATCTACAATAAGCTGTGCATTTAACAATAGCGAAATACTAGTGGAAACTGAACTTTTACTCGCGGAGAGCACTTCAACAAACTCGTCAAAAGTAATTCCTACTTTCTCATAATCGAAAAGAAGGTAGGAATAGATTTTTGAAGCTAAAGGGGGTAAGCTGAACACGGTGCCATAGAATTTTACGGCATCTTGAAAAATTTTTTCATCAATTTCTATACTTTGGTGCATAATATAAAAATTTGAACAAAAGTAAAAATTAGTTCAGAACCAAACGAACAAAGCTGATAGACATTATAAATACAAGGCGTTTTAAAAATTCAATGAAACTTGATTTAACTTTTTGCTTAAATTATAATCTTCTCATAAGCTTTCCTTAATCCATCTGCCAAAACCACTTCTCCACAGTAAGAATATCCTTTGCTTTCAAGAATCTTCAGCATAGCAATATTATCATAGTTCGTATCTACCTTAACACTCTGAATTCCATTGGCTCTGGTAAAATCCTCAATATGATCGAAAAGCTTTTTAGTCATCCCCTGTCCTGCAAACTTTTCATCAATCGCCACAAGGTGTACAACCACAAATTCTCCGTCACTCAGCCATGCGCCTTCAATTTTGCTGTATGCAGGTTCATCATTAAGGATCAAAGCAGCGTATACTGCAATTTCCCTATCTACTGTAAGCACATATCCGAAACCTTTTGCTATATCACTTTCTACGGTACCAAGATTAGGATAGCCATTTTGCCACTGCGTGCTTCCGTCTTGTCTTCTTCTTTCAATGGACTGCTGAATGATTCCCCAAATGATGTCTCTGTCTTCAATTTCCGATTTTCTTAGTTTGATTTCTGGATTCATGTTGTTGATTTTGATTAAAAATATAGAGTCTAAAAGACTAAAATCAGAACTATTTATTCTTAATTTAAAGCTGATTTTTATTAACGCAAAGGTTTTATTTATAAAGCTTAAGACTTTAAGTGGGCAAAGGCTTCGACTTCGTCGTAGAAAAAGCGATTGGCTATACGATTACTTAATGAGAGGTTGTCTCAAAAGTCAATTAATTTGACTTTTGTCATTCTGACGCAGGAAGAATCTTATTTGAAAATCAATTGTTTGAGATTCTTCATTACATTGCATTTCATTCAGAATGACACTTTTGAGACAGCATCCGTCTTTACTTCCTTAAAAATATAGCATAAGGTTACCAAAGCTTTTGCATCAAATTTAAATCAGACCAATACAAATTTCTGTTTATCTAACTTTGCTTCTGATATAAAATAATAGTTCTTCAAATCATCTTTTAAACATTTATTTTTTAATAATTTAATGATTGATTTAATTAAAAAACCGAAAATTAATTAAGAATTAATTTTCGGTTCGAAGTAGTAAAATTTAAAATTATGAAATTGTTTTATTAATTTTCACTTTGTTGAAGATAAGCATCAATAATTTCAAATGCTTTCTTCTCATCTTCCAAATCTACCATTACCTTCAGCGATGTTGCTGTAGGGGTTGTAGTAAATGTCAGATAGTTGTTTTCAACGGTATTTGTAATTTGCGCGTCATCCAATTTAGACTTAACCAACTGAATTTCTGAAGGGTTATCACTTTCATAAACTGATACTCTCGTACTTCTTTCCATATTCTAAATGTTTGAGTATCTAAATGTACAATGTTTTTTCGAAAATTACAAATCTTTGTTTTTAAATCTTATTAATATTATTTTCAATTTTATCTAATGCTAATTGAATTTCTTCTTTGGTAACATTCAAATGTGGTCTGAAGCGTAAAGAATGATCTCCACAAGGAAGAATGATCAATCCATCATTGAATAATTCAGTCATCATTTTGTTTCTGTCTTCTCCGGATGGAAGATCAATGGCACACATTAATCCTCTACCTCTTGCATTGGAAATTTTTGAAGGATATTTCTCAGCTAATGCTTTTAAACTTTCCAATAGGAAATCTCCTACCACTCTTGCATTTTCTACAAGGTTCTCTTTTTCGATGACTTCCATTACCAATTGGAAACGAAGCATATCGATAAAGTTACCTCCAAATGTAGAATTGATTCTTGAGCTTTCTCTGAAAACGTTGTTCGGAACTTCGTCAAACTTTTCTTTGTTCGCTAAAACCCCGCAAACTTGTGCTTTTTTACCAAAAGAAATAATGTCCGGTTTTGCTGCAAAGTGTTGAAATGCCCACATTTTTCCTGTAATGGCAATCCCGGTCTGAACTTCATCAAAAATAAGTAAGATTTCATTATCGTCACAGATTCTTCTTAAACCTAATAAGAATTCGTCTCTGAAGTGATTGTCACCACCTTCTGCCTGAATAGGCTCAATGATGATACAAGCTACTTTATCAGGGTTCATCAGAATTGCTTCTTCAATCTGAACTAAAGCTAATTGCTCGTTCTTAATTGTTTCTGCAAGATTCTCCTCTGTGATCGGGAATGATAATTTCGGATTTAAAATTCTTGGCCACTTAAAGAGTGGAAAATATTGGTATTTCCTAGGATCTGAAGTATTTGTTAAGCTTAAAGTATACCCACTTCTTCCGTGGAAAGCCTGCTTGAAATGAATACAGATTCCGGCTTCAGTATCAAGTCCTTTAGCAAAGTTCTTACGCGTTTTCCAGTCGAAGCAAGCCTTCAATGCGTTTTCAACGCCTAAAGTTCCGCCTTCAATAAAGAAAGCGTACTGTAATTCCTCAGGAATTACCACTCTCTCAAATACTTCTAAAAAATGAGCATATTCTTCTGAATAAACGTCTGCCAATGTTGGTTTATTGACAGCCATTCTACCCAACCATTCTGATCTTTCTACAAGATACGGGTGGTTGTACCCGATGGAAGCTGATGCAAACATAGAGAACATATCCAGGTATTCTCTGTCTGTAAGTTTATCATAAAGCCATGATCCGTGAGATTTTTCAATATCCATCACGAAATCGAAACCGTCTGCCAACACATGTTTTCCAACTGTTTCTTTTACTTTATTTGCTTGTATATCTAATGTGTGTTCCATAATAAATTGTTGTGTGATTTAATAAGTGAATGAATAAACGATCAAAAGCAGAGCGTTTAATCATTCAGGTTATTAAGTTTTTATTGTTTTTTTGGGTGCTTTAAGTAAAGCTTTTATAAATCAAATTTAATTCCCTGTGCTAAAGGAAGTTGTGCGGTGTAATTTATAGTATTGGTTTGTCTTCTCATATAATACTTCCAAGCATCAGATCCAGACTCTCTTCCGCCTCCGGTTTCTTTCTCTCCTCCGAAAGCTCCTCCGATCTCAGCACCTGAAGTACCAATATTGACATTCGCAATACCACAATCTGAACCTGCATGAGAAAGGAACAATTCTGCTTCTCTAAGGTTTTGAGTCATGATGGCAGAAGAAAGTCCCTGTGGAACATCATTCTGAATAGCGATAGCTTCTTCTAATGTTTTGTATTTGATTAAGTATAGAATGGGTGCAAAAGTTTCATGCTGAACGATCTCGTAAGAGTTCTTCACTTCAGCAACGCAAGGTTTCACATAGCATCCGGATTCATATCCTTTCCAGATAAAACGCCACCTTCAACAACGAATTTACCACCTTCTTTTTTACATTTTTTGATAGATTCTTCATACTGATTTACAGCATCTACATCAATTAACGGGCCTACATGATTAGCTTCATCCAACGGATTTCCGATCTTTAACTGACCATACGCTTTTACTAATCTTGTTTTTACTTCATCATATACATCTTCCTGAATAATCAGTCTTCTTGTAGAAGTACATCTTTGTCCCGCAGTTCCTACAGCTCCGAAAACAGCTCCAATGATAGACATGTTAAGATCTGCTTCTTTAGTAATGATGATGGCATTGTTACCTCCTAATTCAAGAATAGATTTTCCGAATCTTTCTGCTACTTTAGAAGAAACCATTCTTCCTACTCTTGTAGAACCCGTGAAAGATACCAATGCTACTCTTTTATCATCTACCAGTTTCTGACCGATTTCATGATCTGCTACCAATACACTTGAAATTCCTTCAGAAAGGTTATTTTCTTTCAGAACTTCATTCATAATATTCTGGCATGCAATGGCACAAAGTGGAGTCTTTTCTGATGGTTTCCAAATGGTAACGTTACCACAGATCCAAGCTAAAGCCGTGTTCCAAGACCATACTGCTACCGGAAAGTTGAATGCCGTAATGATTCCCACTACTCCAAGCGGATGGTATTGTTCGTACATTCTGTGACCAGGTCTTTCCGAATGCATGGTATATCCCTGAAGTTGTCTTGAAAGTCCTACTGCAAAATCGCAGATATCAATCATTTCCTGTACTTCTCCAAGTCCTTCCTGCAAAGATTTACCCATTTCATAAGAAACAAGTTTTCCAAGATCATCTTTATATTCTCTTAATTTTAAACCAAGCTGTCTTACGATCTCTCCTCTCTTAGGAGCCGGGATCAGCCTGAATTCCTGAAATGCCTTTTGAGCCGTTTCAATAACTTTGTCATAATCACTTTCTCCGGAAGTCTTTACTTTTGCAATTAAATTCCCATCTGCAGGAGATACGCTTTCTATCGTCTTTCCTGAAGCGAAATATTTCCCGCCCACTGAAGTACCTTTATTTTCTTCTTTAATTCCAAGGTTTTTGAGTGTTTTTTCGATTCCGAAATCCTTTACTTTTTTTGACATAAAATCTTACTTTTCGTTCTCTCTAAAGATAAAAATATTATGCGAACCTCAAAACTTTAATTTTTTAATATGTTTTTTATTTGGACTAATTCCAAACATGCTTATCTTTGTAGGGTAATCTTTTTGATAATCACCGATGGAAAATTCACAAGAAAATAACTCAAAGTTTAAAAAGTGGTTCAAGCGTGTGGGATGGGCGGGGTTTGCTTTCTTTACCATTAAAGGCTTGATTTGGCTCGTAATATTCTACTTTGGAGCAGATTCGCTTCAAAGTTGCATGAAATAAAAAAGCAGAGAAAAATTTTCTCTGCTTTCTTTTTATTATAAGGTTAATTAAATGATTTTTTCTGTTGCAAATAATGATAAAATCCATAATAGAACAATGGATTTTATATTTGAACCTTACAAAAAATCCAATTTTGATGAATTAAAGCTATTTTCAGCGGGTTCTACTTTCCCCATTTTTGTTTCAAAGCTAATCTTTTTTCTTCCTTCCGGAGTTCGCAAGGCTTTGATGCAGGAGATATTCAATCTGACCGTTTACACTTCTGAATTCATCATTGGCCCATTTTTCTAGGAGCTTATAAGTAGACTCATCGATCCTTAAGACAAAAGATTTTTTGCTTTTGTTTTCCGAAGTGTTCTGAGCTTTTTCCGATTTCATTATTCTTGTTTTTGATGCAAGATGCATTAAGTTATATTCCAGATCTATATCTTAACAAACCTGGAATGAGTAATTATTACGATTAGTTATATAATGTTCCTGCATTCAAGATAGGAGTTGCTGCCTTTTCACCACAAAGAACGACCATTAAATTGCTTACCATGGCCGCTTTTCTTTCATCATCCAGCTCCACAATATTCTCTTCTGAAAGCTTTTTCAGCGCAAGATCTACCATTCCAACAGCCCCTTCAACGATTTTAGTTCTTGCTGCCACAATAGCGGTAGCCTGTTGTCTCTGAAGCATAGCTCCTGCTATTTCTGATGCGTAGGCTAAGTGAGAGATTCTCGCTTCCTGAATGATAATACCAGCTTTCGAAAGGCGGTCTGTAAGTTCTTGCTCCAGAATAGCATTAATCTTATCTCCTCCTTCTCTTAAAGTGATAGGGGCATGATCGTCTTCTAAGTTATCATAAGGAAAGCTCATCGCCAAGTGACGTACGGCTGCTTCGCTCTGCATTCTTACAAAGTCAGAATAACGTTCTACATCAAAAGCAGCTTTGTAAGTATCTCCTACTTTCCATACCATTACTACCGCAATTTCAATAGGATTTCCCATCTTATCATTTACTTTCAGCGTCTGCCCTTGCAAATTCTCTGAACGTAAAGATATTTTCTGTGATGAATACAAAGGATTGATAAAGAATAGTCCGTTCTCTTTCACACTTCCTACATACTTTCCAAAAAAATTCAGCACTCTTGAGTGGTTAGGCTGAATAATCATTAAACCTTTTAAAAAAAAGCACGACACTAGGAAGCAAAGCATTGCAATGACAACAAATGTAATACTTTGATCTACTCCACTAATAAAGAAATATACTGCCGCAACAAAGAGTACTAGACAGATTACTAATGTCAGATAACCCGACATGGGTTTTAATGTTTTTTCCATGATTGAATTTTTAATTTGATATTATTTTGATATCATAAAGTTAGCAGTAAATTTTGGAATACGGATGAGAAATTTTGATATTTTTGATGAGCGTGAGATCCAATGCTCAAGGTATAAAGTACACGATTATTTTTTTTTACAATTATCAGCCGAGAGCAAGTGATATAAACGCTAGACTCGCAAGGGTTTTTAAAAGTCTATAATGAAAAGGTTCGCAAAGTTGTTTCACTCAGTTAAGGACGCTTTTTGCTGAACGAAATACCGTTGCGATCGAAAAACTAACCATACTATATATTTAACCTTGCGAACATCACGTTAAAATAAATCTTTAAAGTATTTCATTATCTATAGAAAAGAACAGTTATACTTTCATCTTTTTATGCAAAAAAATCCCGGAAGTGGATTCCGGGATTTTAAATAATATGTTGAAAAAAATTATTTCTTTGTTAAAACTTTAAACTTGAAATAAGATACAGCTGCTAAAGTAATCATGGTTGCGATTCCGATGTATACCCAAGCTGGTACTGGTACCGGATCACCTGCAGCATATGAGTGAAGCCCGCTCAGGTAGTAATTTACTCCAAAATAAGTCATTACCATAGAACAGAAAGCAAACATTGTAGCTACGTGGAATGCCCATCTGCTTCTTAATCCAGGAACTAATCTCATGTGTAATACAAAAGCGTACACCATAATGGAAATAAAAGCCCATGTTTCTTTTGGATCCCAGCTCCAGTATCTACCCCATGATTCGTTTGCCCAGATACCTCCTAAGAAGTTACCTACCGTTAAAGCAAAAAGACCAACTGTTAATGACATCTCAGAAACGATTACCAATTCTTTCAATGTTGTATCATGATGAATTTTGTACGTGTCTTTGTTTGAAATAATATAGAACACCAAAGATAGTACGGCAATAATCATGGACAGAGCAAAGAAACCGTAACTCGAAGTAATGATTGCTACGTGAACGATCAACCAGTAAGATTTCAATACCGGAACAAGCGGCGTAATCTGTGGATCAAGTGCCGAACCTCCATGCGCAAATCCCATCATGATAACAGCTACCATAAATCCTGATGCAGGAATCAGTGCATTGGCATTTCTATAAAGAACCAAACCTGCTGTGATACCCACCCACGAGATAAAGATAATTGCTTCATATCCGTTACTCCAAGGAGCATGTCCTGAAATATACCATCTTGCTACAAGGCCTAAGAAATGGAAAATATATCCAATTAAACCAATAGCAATAATTACTTTAATGGTTTTATTTAATATTTTATTTGGTTTAAATAATTCTACAAATCCAAGCATCAAAAGAAGTCCGCCGATGATAGTATAGAAAATCAATAGTTTAAAATTGATATCCGCAGTATTCATGAATACTTCAAGATCTACTTTAGATTGATCAGGAATAACTGCTTTTCCCCATTTCTTCTGATACTCTGAAAGCTTTGCCAACTCAGTGTCTGCTGTGCTCCAATTTCCGGATTTTTGTGCTCCGATTACTTCTGAAAAATAAGGCCCCATTACTTGCTGAGATTCCATATCCGGTTCAAATTTTTGATCCAACCATGAATGCCATGTATGGTTAGCATCATTTTTTACAGGAACAATTCTTAAGAACTGACCGCTGAAAAATTCATTGAAAATCTGAACTCTTTCATTAAGTTTAATTACTTGCTTGTCATATTCAGATTGGTCTGCCGGTTTTTTAGCAAAAGCCGTGTTATAGTCTTTTTCCAGAATATAAGTTAACATTCCTGTTCTCTTATCTACCGGGAAGAGATTCAATAAAGAAGTGTAACCTTCTTCGTCAGCTTTCGTCTTTTTAAGAAGTTCTTTCCCTCCTTTTTCATCAACTTTGATTAAAGGAACTGATGTCCAGCTTTCTGTATCTGTATTAATAGAGAGGAACCATTGGTTAGCATCCAGAGATTTCCCGTCTGTTCCTTTGAATTTGTCACGCTTGTAAAGTTTTCTTAAAACCTCTAAAGCCTGCGTATTCATTGGAATAATTCTTCCTTCAAAGTTCTGAACCAAAAGGTAACCGAATTTATTTGCGTGTTCCTTACTGATTTTGTTTTTAGCAATGATTTCATCTGCAGAGATGGTTCTCATTTTCCCCATTGGAGAGGCTAATGAGTTCTGTTTTATCTCACTATCCTGCTGCGTTTGAGCTTGAGCTTCAGGAGCCGGTGCTGCATGTGTATGCCCGTCACCTTCTACATGTACATGTTCTCTGCTTCCGTCAGTAGTACCATGTGTTTCAATTTTTTGAGCATTTACCCCTAAGCTTAAGAATAATAAAAGTACTGCTGCTGCTTTCTTTTTATTAACGTCTTTCAGCATTTTATTTAATTTCCAGAAGTGTGTTCCTTTCCAGAAGAAAATCACAAACATTCCTAAGAATAATAATCCATAGCCAATATAAGAAACTAAAGTTCCCCAAAAATCATGGTTTACAGATAATACGGTTCCCATTCTGTCCGGATCAAAGCTTGACTGGAAGAAACGGTATCCTTTATAATTTAGAACGTGGTTCATATAGATTTTATAAGGCGTTTCTTTTCCTTCATCAACAATTTTCACATGGCTTTCATAAGCACTTGGTGAACTACTTCCAGGATATGTTTCCATCACGAAGTCATCCAATTTCAATGCAAAAGGAGTATTGTAGACTTTTGGCCCGTATCCTACCATAATGTTCAAACCATCCATTGTGATTTGTTTGTATGCATTTGGATTTCCTCTTTCAACGGAAAGATCAACCAATTGTTTTGTTTTTGGACCCTGCAGTTCAATCTGAAGCATGTCTGGGACACTGGCATCTTTCTTTCTATCTCCTTCGATAGCCAATAACTTACCTTTTTAAGACCTTCAGGCACTACAAGCTTTAACTCATTGATGCTGTATAAGCTTCTCAATGCTAAAGGCTGGAATTCGTCTTTTACAGTATTTCCGGTAGCCTGTGTTGCCATAGTCATATAGCTTGCATCTACAGGAGTCTTGATGAATAATTTACCACCTTCGTTTTTGAATTCTACAGCACCATCAATCGGTCTGTTGAAAGTTACCAAAGTTCCATTGATGGATTTTGTTTCACCCGCTTTGATATAAACATTTTGTCTTCCTGTTTTTCCTGTTGAAACAAGGTGAAGATATTCAGTTCCATTAGGTTCAGCCAATAAGCTGTCTTTTTTTCTTTGAATATATTCTTTTGCAAAGATTTTCACTTCTTTTCCGTGGAAGTCATAAGTGGCATTAAGATCTTTGTGAAGTGGAGACATCAGGTAAGGAATATCCTGATAGTTAAGGACGTCTCCTTTTTCCTCGATTTGGATTTTAAGGAAGTTTTTATCCGTTACAATCTCGTTGGAGGTTTCTCCTTCTCTGATGTGCATTTGCCCCTCAAAACTGATGTATCTTGTGATGGCACCACCGATAAAAATAAAAATAAAGGCAAGGTGAAAAACCAAAACCGGCCATTTATCCTTTTTCCATAGTCTGTATCTTCCGATATTTCCTATAAAGTTAACGATAAGCAGCACCATAATGAGTTCAAACCATTTCGCCTCATAAATTAACGCTTTTGCTGTAGGAGTTCCGTAGTCGTTTTCTAAGAACGTTGCATAGGCCATTGCGAATGCGTACACCAGTAACAATACAGCCATTGTCCTGGTTGAGATAATAATATCTTGGAGCTTCTTCATGATTTAATATATACTTGACATGCAAAAATAAGGATGATAAACCATAAAGAGCTGAAAAAAAGCTGTTTTTTATCATTTTGGAGCCCGTTTTACTTATTTTGAATCATTCTTAATAATATTGGAGTTATTATGAAAAAATCAATTTTTAACACCGAAGGAATACAGATTAATATTGCCTATAGCGGTGATTGAAGACTTCTATTTCAAGAGTGTTATTTTTAGGAAAAATAAAGCAAAACAGGGTTCGATTTATCTAATTTGAAGACATCATAACCAGCCCTTTGTAGTGTGTAAATCTTTATCAACTTTTGATTTTATTTCTGTGGTTCATCCATCTATTTTAGAGCTATTAAACCTTTCTATTCTATAAACTGAGGTACAAAAAATGATCCTCATTATAAACCATGGCAACACTGTTACAAATTTCAAGCATAAACACCTGATTATTAGTATTGGCAATCACTACTCCTAAAAATCTAACGACAAAATAAAGGTTCTATTTTTCCAATGAAATCCGTTTTCTGATCTTGCTTAAAAATTCATGGGTTATTCCAAGATAGGAAGCCACCTGTTGTTGAGTGAGCTTTTGTTCCAGTCCGGGATATTTTTGTAAAAACTCTGAATACCGTTTATCTGCTGTTTTGCCTGTTAAAGACAGAATTCTTCTCTGAAGAGCCACAGACGACTGCTGATTCATGATCCTGAAAAGTTTTTCGATCTGTGGCATTGTTTCATACAGTTGTTCCTTCTCCTTTTTTGAAATCATCAATACTTCACTATCCAAAAGCGCTTCAATATTTAAAATACTGGGAACGTCGTTAATCAGACTATCAATATCCGTAATCCACCAACCTTCTACTGCAAAATACAAGGTCTGTTCAAATCCGTTTTCATTCAGATAATAGACTTTGAAACATCCATTCAGCACAAATCCTTCAAAAAGACAAAAGTCACCTTCTTTGAGAACAACTGCTTTCTTTTTAAAACTTTTCCATTCAAAAGGAGCTGTAAACTGACTGAATTCTTCTTCCGAAAGATCAATGTATCGGCTAATATTTTTATAAAGCAAATCGAACATACTACTATTTAACAAAATAAAGATACCAATATTCATGATATCCTTATTAAATAATGCCTGTTTACCTTATTTTCCCTGTAAGAAATCTGGTGTATTAGTGATACGAGCATAAAGATTACCTAATGCAGATATTCCTGCCAAAAAAGACCGTTGGATTTCTGTTGCTTTTACGACCTGTCCATTGAGCTCCCGGTCTCTCGTTGCTGTGGCATCACCGATAATTGTATTATTAAAACCAAAATCAAAAGATGCTCTCGTGGTAGATTCTACGCAGACATCCGTCATCATTCCCGTAATGACCAAGTTTTTAATGTTTTTAGATTGAAGATATTGTAACAGATCTGTTTCTCTAAAACTGTTAGGAAAGTGTTTTTCGATCACTTTTTCGTCGGCTAAAGGAGAAACCAGTGAATGAATTTCTGAGCCGGCAGTTCCCGGCAAGAAAAAGGCAGCCCCATCGTTGATTGAGATATGGCGGATATGAATAACAGGAAGATTATTTTTTCTAAAATATTCCAAAATCTGCTGAGCGTTCTTACCAGCCCGTTCAGCTCCTTCCAAGGTCATTCTCCCTCCCTGGAAGTAATCATTCTGTACGTCGATAATTAATAATGCTGTGTTTTCCATTTTTATTTTTTGTTGTGCATTCATTGATACAAGTGATAGCAAAGCCAGACATAGCGTCATCATGCTTTTCAATATATTTTTCATTATTTAAACTTTAGGGTACAAAATTACTAGCTCCGAAACTTCTAACCTTTGAACTAGTTCAAAAAACACACCTTGATACAAAATAAAAGACCGGAGGAAAATCCTTCGGTCTCATATTCTATTTTTATTTCCAGTAACTCCATTTTAACCCATCAAAAACAGCCATGGTTTTACTCACTGTATCATAACAAATCATTCCCGGATATGGACTTTTAACATTGAGATGAGGATTGGCTACCTTAGGCAATATTAAAGCTTTATTAGCAGACTCCAGTACCAATACTCCAGGAACACTTGTAACAGGACTTCCGATAATTACCCTATTAGGCCCCGGCACTTCAGAATTGGTATTGAAAGTAACATTACTAATAGAACCGGCATCACTAAGTGCAATCCAACTAGAAGCATCTTTCATTTTTAGAATCTTATCATTTTTATCCATCAGAAGAGTTCCAGCTACAGCATCATTAGGTAATGTTTCTACAATAGGAAGCATTATACCATTAGTCGTATTAGATGCAAAATCCAGGATTCCGTCTCCGTCAATAGTTTCCTTACTTATTCCCACTTGTGCATTGGTAAAACCTGTCGCCAAAAACCCTATGAGTAGTATTATATTTTTCATTTTTCTATTTTTTAAACATAACCCGTTATTCATTACATGATCTTATGATGCAATTCCAAGAAGTACCATTGTATAACTTAAAGCAATTATCTGCAGTATCAAAAATCAACATTCCTTCTACAGGAACAGCAATATTGGCAGCAATAGTTCTGGTAATAACAAATCCTTTATTTTTTGATTCCAACGCTATAAACCCGTTCGGAATAATGGCAGGCCAGTTTGTCTGCAAGCCTGTATGATCTGTAATCCCAAATCTGGTCATACTATTGGGTGTTCCTATAGCGGCGTCTTTGGTACAATATGCCTGAAGATTGGTTCCGAATGTAAAATATTGATTCGCTGGAAATGTGTAATTGAAGACAGCTTTACCATTCACAAAACTTGTCGCAGAAATCATTTTTACATTTTGTGTAAATCCGGCATCATCTGCTACCATCATGAATACTTTATCCGTAGATAATATACCGGTATACTTTGAAAGATCTGCCTGTAACCATATAGGATCCTGATCATTCGTTTTCTGTGCCAGCCAGCTTCTTTGGATAATCTTTCCTGAAGTTGTACCATAATTAACCAATGCAAGAGCCTGAACATTATTATCTCCCATCACCAAAAAGGTTTTATCTTTAGAAAAAGGAGCTCTGCTCGCATCTGCACTCGGCACAATAAAATTATTGGAAGTAGCTGCTGTAAGCATGATATTATTTTCTTCATTAATGCTACTGCTTACTCTTTGGTTTAAAACTGACATATCATCTCTGGCTATCCCAAAAATATTATGATTAAAAATAGTATTTAAGCTAGAATTCCATGTGATTTCCGGTACAGAGTTTAGGTAATTTTGAGGTTGCTGCAAAGTAATCCCATACTTGATAGCCAAATAAGAATTTACCCTCTGCCTTTCTACCGGAGATTGTGTTTCCGAATATAGAATAAACTCACCCATCCTGTCTCCTGCCAATGAGGTGGAACCGGATCCAGCATCGTTATCCATCAGAAGAACCATTCCAGGATAATTATATATAGAAGAAATATCATTTGAAGGGCCTCCATACGTAAGACCATTGTTATCAAAAAAATATTTTACATCGCTGCCTACTATATCATTATAATAAGATTGAATACTGGGAACATTAGTTCCTACTGTATTGATAACATCTGTTCCAAAGAATACATCTCCAGATTCTTTTTCATTGTAAAATTCAGGACGGTTGGTTCTTGTTCCAAAAAACGGAGACTGCCAGATTCCGGCAATATCACTAGGATTGGAACTACGGGTTGTGCCATTCATCACAAAAACGGTTCTGTAGTTAGTAGATGCTGTTCTGGTAAGATGAGTGTACGAAGTAAGTGCTTTCGTTGTATCATCAGGAAATCCTAATGGAAATTTGAATCCGGATCTATAACCGCTGGTACTTACAATTTCTATGGCAGGGTTAAAATTAAAACTCGGAATTGATGTGGCAGAACGATAAATAGGTTTTGTATCCGCTCCGGGATCTGCATAGTAACCAGGCATTCCCTGGTTGGCAATTCCATTTACTCCGCCAATTTTCTGATTCTCCCAAATGGAGACCTGTGTATTATCAGTTGTGGTAGCTGTACCTGCATCAGCTCTCACCCATACCTGTAGATTTGTGGAAACCCCACCTGGAGACTGCGCCCATAACGTACAATTACCCAACAAGAATACAAAGAATAACTGCTTTCTCATTCATCTTTTTTTAATGTTTGTATCTATATTTTTTATTGGTAAATCAAAAAAGAATCACCAATTCACTAAGAAGCATGGAATATGGAAATCAGTTTTAGAATAAAATAGGTAAAGTTCTTTTTCTATCATGCACAACACCTTATTAATGTAATAAAGCAGCACAACATAAAAGCTATATTAATTTCATGCAGATCACAAATATATGAAATATTTTTTTTCAATTTAAGATCATAATTTATTCAAAAAAAATAATATTTTTAATATATTTTAAATGTAAAGTGTATTCTTTGTTTTTGAAATTTTATAGAAGGAATACATATCAATTAATATAATTTAACAGCTCTGTATTTGGATAAACAATAAAAATAACCTTACTTTTATTTCAGCCAATATTTGCAACACAAAATATTTTTAAATTAACTTGAAACAATCGCAGTAAAAAGTGGTATTATAAAATGTTTTTTGAAGAAAAAAGATTCTTTTTAGTATTGAAAAAACATTAAATTTGCCTCATTGATATTTATGGATAAAAAGACACAAAAAAAACCGACTGAATCGCCTGAAAAAGGCAGAATCTTATCTAAGCCCCGCATATTTTTCGGGCTTACTTTTATACTTTTCTCTGCTGTTCTCGCCTTATCATTCATTTCTTATTTAATGAATTGGAAAGCAGACCAAAGTCAGGCAGGAACCATGCTTGATAAGAGTATAAAATCTTCAAACATTTTTGGTAAAGCCGGAGATTGGTTTGGAAATATTTTCATATTTGAAAGCATAGGTATAGCCTCATTTATTATAGCATTCTTATTTTTGGTTGTTGGAACCATGATCCTTAAAAAGAAAATCTTTAAACCATGGAAAACCATTGGACATTCTTTGTTCTTTATTTGCTGGCTTCCTATTTTCATGGGAGCAATTACTAAAGGGCAAGGTGTACTTGGAGGAGTATATGGATATCAGATCATGGATTATTTAAATGCCATTATCGGATCTGTAGGACTATGGACTGTATTAGCAGCCAGCATCCTTTTATATTTTATTCTTGAATTTAATCTTCGCCCTAGTTCTATCAAGGCAAAACTAAATAAGATCAATGAAAATACCATTGGAAAAGTAAAATCTATGATGCCTGATTCTGATGAAGACTTTGAAGCAGATGAAGACTTGAAAGAAGAAATAGATGAAAGTGAAGAAAAAGAATTAACTCCTAATGTTACAGTAAGTGTTATCCCCAATTCTCCTTCCTCTAATCCAATCAATAAAGTTAAAGCACCAGAACCGGTAGATATTCCAAAAGGATTCCCTGAGGTTTCGGCAGCAAGCAACATAGAAACCATCACCACTCCTAATCATACTTCATTTGATAACGAGCCTCAAGAGGTCCCGCAACCTGTTAGCTTAAATCTTTCTACAAAACCAACCATTCCGGTTTCAAGCCCGGAAGAAGCTTTTGATATCAGGCCATCTGTTCCTGTTTCTGCTCCTGCACCTGTAGTTCCTGCAATGCCAGTGCCGGTAAAAGAAGATATAAAGTTTAATGTGGAAGTAGCACCCGTAATTGACATATTGGATGATAGTGATAAAAATCACAAGAGCTTATAGAAAAGCACGGTTTATACGATCACAAATTGGATCTTGCGAACTTCCAGATGCCTCCTGTTGAACTTCTGAAAGATTATGGTAACGAGGAGATTTCTATTAACAAAGAAGAATTAGAAGAAAATAAAAACAAAATCGTTGGACTTCTAAAGAACTTCAATGTAGGCATTGCAGAGATTAAAGCGACCATCGGCCCGACGGTTACTTTATACGAAATTGTACCGGAAGCTGGAATTCGTGTTGCTGCTATTAAAAAGCTACAGGATGATATTGCATTAAATCTTTCTGCTCTTGGAATTAGAATTATTGCTCCAATGCCAGGAAAAGGAACTATTGGTATTGAAGTACCAAGAAAAAATCCTACCATGGTTTCTATGCGTTCTGTGATTGCTTCTCATAAATTCCAAAATACAGACATGGATCTTCCGGTTGTTTTCGGAAAAACAATTTCCAATGAGATCTTTATGGCTGACCTGTCAAAAATGCCTCACTTATTGATGGCAGGAGCAACAGGACAAGGTAAATCTGTCGGGATTAACGCCATCCTTACTTCCCTACTCTACAAGAAACACCCAAGCGAATTAAAATTCGTAATGGTTGACCCTAAAAAAGTAGAACTTTCTTTATATTCAAAAATAGAAAGACATTATCTGGCGAAATTACCGGATGCTGAAGAAGCCATCATCACAGATACCAATAAAGTAATCAATACTCTGAACTCTCTGTGTATTGAGATGGATACCCGATATGACCTTCTTAAAAATGCTTTCTGTAAAAACCTTAAAGAATACAACAAGAAGTTTACAGAAAGAAAATTAAATCCTGAAAACGGACACCGTTTCCTTCCTTATATCGTATTGGTAGTAGACGAGTTTGCAGACTTAATCATGACCGCAGGAAAAGAGGTTGAATTACCGATTGCCCGATTGGCACAGTTGGCAAGAGCCGTAGGAATTCACCTTATTGTTGCCACACAAAGACCATCTGTAAACGTAATCACAGGTATGATTAAGGCTAACTTCCCTGCAAGAGCAGCCTTCAGAGTAATTTCAAGTGTGGATTCAAGAACAATCCTTGATTCTCCTGGAGCTGATCAACTGATTGGTAAAGGAGACATGCTTTACTTCAACGGTAATGAAATCTTAAGGCTTCAATGTGCCTTTGTAGATACCCCGGAAGTAGAAAGACTTGCAGAATTTATTGGAGAGCAAAGGATACTCATCGGCTTTCATTCTACCGGAATATGTTTCAGAAGATGCCAACAGTTCTGCTGTAGGAGCCTTCGATCCTAATGAAAAAGATGCATTATTTGAAGATGCCGCAAGAATTATCGTTTCTACACAGCAGGGATCTACTTCCATGCTTCAAAGACAACTGAAACTAGGATACAACAGAGCCGGAAGAATCATGGATCAGCTGGAAGCAAGCGGTATCGTAGGTGGATTCAATGGAGCTAAAGCAAGAGAAGTTATTATCAGCGATCTTCATTCTTTGGAACAATTCCTTGAAGATTTAAGAAATTAAATATTCATTAAAGCATTACTGCAACAAATTAATCCCGGGTTATACTCAAACAGACATAATCCGGGATTTATATAAATAAGATTCGATAACTATTATCATGAAAATTACAATTAAACAAACTATTAAATTAGGTCTTTTTGCATCTACACTAACATTATCTTCCTGCGCATTAAGATCCGTTCCCAGCGACTACACTTCTGTAAAACTAGATGTAATCGACAATAATACACTAGGAAACGGCAAAGTACTGATCTATAATGGTGCCGGAATACTTCATCAAGTAGACAACACGGCAAGATTAAATATTATGCTTGACAGTAAATCTTTGGGACAGATCAGGCCAAGAGAATATGTAATTGTTGACTTAGGAATAGGAAACATGAGTTCACTGCTCTTCATATAGATATGGTAAATATGAGAAGTAAACATTTGGTGGATATCAATGAGCATACTAAAGTTATAAAAATTGAACCCACCATTACATCTAACAAATTAACCATTACCAATATGCTTCCTGAAAACTTCGACAAGTATATTGAAAGACCGGAAACAAGATAATTGAGAAATAGTATCCTTAATACTTTCCGTCTTGAAAAAGGTTCTTTTTGGAACAGTTTTTGGAAGAATAGCAGTAATACAGGGGAAAAGGGTTTTTGCTTTACCCTGATAAGTTTAAAATTATCTAAAGATTATTAAATAAAAAATGAAAAATATTATTTCAAAAGTTATACTAGGAAGTTTTGTTGTAGGTGCAGTGGGTATGGCTAATGCTCAAAAGATAGATGCAAAAGCTAAAAAGATATTGGATGATATTACAGCCAACTATAATTCTAAAAAGAATTCTTACTTCAAATTTTCTTTTGGAAGCGGCTTGAATGGGCAGGTCAACAAAACAGAACCGGGAATTTATTATACCGCTGGAGATAAATACAAGCTGAAGATCATGGATACAGAGCAGATCTTCGACGGAAATAAGATCTACAACATCAACGCTGATGATATGGAAGTCACCATTGCAAAGCCAAACGGCAGCACAACCATGTTCTCCCCTATCAATTACCTTACTACCTATAGAAATGAATACAATGTAACGTATAACGGTAAGAAACAGTGAACGGTGTAAATACAGACTTTATTAAACTTACTCCGGTAAAAGCAAACGGAATTCAATTTGTTTATCTTTTTGTAGATTCTGCGAAAAAACAAATGGTAAAACTAGAACAGCACGGAAACAATAAAGATGTGGCTGTAATTGCAATCAAAGAGTACAAAGAGAACCAGGATCTGGATCCCAATATGTTTGTTTTTGACAAAAACAAGTTCAAAAACTACGTCATTACCGAACTTTAAAAGTTGA
Organism: Chryseobacterium tructae; assembly: GCF_030409875.1. Taxonomy (NCBI): domain Bacteria; kingdom Pseudomonadati; phylum Bacteroidota; class Flavobacteriia; order Flavobacteriales; family Weeksellaceae; genus Chryseobacterium; species Chryseobacterium tructae. Next base: position 2,881,719 of record NZ_JAUFQR010000001.1, read on the forward strand.
AAATCAAAATGGTAAATTCGCCTTTTGATAATTTCAGTTCAGAAAAAAAATAACAAAATATAAAAGCCGCAAGTTTGCGGCTTTTTGATTAATTTTGGCGCATGTTAAAAATACTAGACAGATATATCATAAAAACCTTCTTTGGACCGTTTTTCTTTATATTCAGCGTATTGTTTTTCATTTTCATTGTAAACATTATCTGGGTTCAATTGGGACAGTTTATGGGAAAAGGATTAAGCTACTGGCAAATCCTGAAACTTCTTTTTTACCTTGGGGTGAACGTTATCAGTATGGTTCTCCCGCTCACCATCCTTCTGGCGAGTATCATGTCATTCGGAGAATTTGGAGAACGTTATGAACTAGCAGCGATGAAAGCGGCAGGAATTCCTCTTACCAGAGTAATGACCCCATTATTTGGGATTACAACCATTCTGGCAATTATGCTGTTTTTCTTTTCCAACAACATTATTCCGGACTTCCAGAGAAAAGCAAAGAATATGCTTTTTAATATCGCCCAAACCAAACCTGCGATCAACTTTACTCCGGGTCAATTTATCGATCAGATTCCTGGGTATATGGTGAAATTTGACAAGATTTATGGAGAAAATGGGGAGAATATTGAAGGGGTATTTGTTCACAAAAAAGCCAATACATACGAAAACCAACAGTCTGTAGTGGCAGAAAAAGGAAAATTTGTTCCTGCAAGCAATAAGAACTTTCTAAAACTGATCCTTTATAATGGCTATGTAGTTGAAGATAACTTTGCCGGAAAAGGGGAAGCAGTAAGACTAAAGCAGCCCGATCAGGCCATTAAGTTTGATACTTTGGTAAATCATTTCGATATCAGCGAAATCATTAACAAAGCCATCGAAAAGGAGCAGATTACGGATGACTACCGTTTTGAAACCTATAATCAACTCAACAAGACCATTGCAACCAGCAAGAAGGAAAATGCATTGTTCTTTAAAAATATCGGAACAGATGTTTTAAACCAGACCAATACGGTAGTGGGCTATATGGATCAGGGTAATAAACCTAAAGTAACACCCAAAGCACAAGTAAAACTGGATACGGTAAAAAGTGATAAAAAGCTTGAGATGATCTACAGCTCTTATAATAGACTTGAGACTCTTAAATCAACACTCGAATCCAAAAAGAATGAATTCAGTACTAATGTGAAGTACTTCAGTAAGGTTGTTATTTATCAGCAGAGGTACATCTCTTATTCGGTAACCTGCCTTATTTTCTTCCTGATTGGGGCGAGTTTAGGATCAATCATCAGAAAAGGAGGAATGGGACTTCCGGTAATTATTGCTATTGTTATCTTCATCATTTTCTATGTGATCAATGTTGGAGTAGAAAACATGTCCTGGAGTGGAAAAATGAACCCTTATTTAGCAGCCTGGCTTCCTAATTTCATTCTTCTCCCATTTGGAATCTGGATGACCTACAAAGCACTCACCGATTCGCAATTGTTTGATGCAGAAAAATACAAAGCACTATTCAAACCTATTACCAAAAGATTCTCAAAAAGTAAAGAGCACCAGAGATATCAATAATTTCATAAAAACAAAAAGACCCGGAAAAATCCGGGTCTTTTTGTTTTTATGAAAGATGGAAGCTGGAGGCTGGAAGCTATTTATAAGTATATTATTAAAGTTGATTGTTAAAAGCAATTGTAAACACTCATTGCAATGGAGTCTTTTGGATCATTAAAAATGATTCCACGTCTCACCTTTTATCTTTAAATAAGCTCCGGTTATTTTGCAAAAAACAATTAAGTCCCATTTCTATCATCCAGTTTCTCTGCTTCTCAAAAATTATTTTTCTCCAATCAATAAAAGTTTATATTTGCACAAAACTAAACTGTACATGAAAAAAGTACTGGCTTTAAGCCTTTTTGCGTTGGTTTCCTTTAATGCTTACGCACAGGAAGATAACAATACGGATTATGAACTAAGAAAAGATGAAAAATACGGCTATATTATCGACAAAAGTGGTAAAAAGATCGAAGGAATCGTAAGATTGAACGGAGATGCCATGTATCCTTGGAATAATCAGAAAAAAGTAAAATTTGTTCCTGTATCTGATATTGATAAATCGAAGAAGAAGCAAAAATTCAAAACATTAGACACTGATGATATCAAGGAATATGTTGCTATTGATGATAACAACAATGAAAGACACTTCGAAAACATCAAGTATACCAATACTAAAGAAGGTTTCAATACTGCAACAGGCGGTTTAAGTGGTAATATCAAAGCTTTTAATAACCTTACAAAAAGTACACAGTTTGCTGAGATCATAGCAGATGGAAAAATTAAAGTATACAAGCTATATGGCTACCCAACTACATTCTCTGCCGGAACCAGTCAGATGGCAACTGCTGATGCAGAAACCAAGAGAATGAGAGAAACTCCCTCTTATATTTATAGCAAAAAAGGAGGCAAGGTTGAAGAACTTACTTTTGCCAAAGCTAAAATAATTATAGCAGATTGCAGCTATGCAAAAAGCAAGATGATCAGCGGAGCTTATGCCTCACTAAAGAATGATGAAAAGAAAAGATCCGGACTTGGCAGATTGATCAAAAGCCAGATTGATGATGTAACGTCAAACATTCCGGAAATTGTCAATGAGGTCATTGTAGATTACAATGAAAATTGTAAATAACCGATCTAATATAAAAAGAAGAGACTCTGAATCCAGAGTCTCTTTTTATATTGTTAAAATTGATATACAAAAGCATTAATATTCATCCCTGCTCCTACTGAAGCAAACAGGACAACATCCCCTTTTTTAAGTTGATGATCCTCCAGCTCTCCTTTTAAAATCATGGCCAACAAAGATGGGATCGTTGCCACACTGCTATTTCCCAATTTATGGATAACCATTGGCATGATATGTTCCGGTGTTGAAGTATTATATAATTGATAAAACCTGTTAACAATCGCTTCATCCATTTTTTCATTAGCCTGATGAATAATAATTTTATTTAATTCATTAATTGAATATCCGCTATTATCAAGGCATTTTTTCATGGCTTCAGGAACATGCAACAGGGCAAACTCATAAATTTTCCTTCCATCCATTTTGATATATTTGGTGTCCGGACATTTCTCATTGTTATAAGATTTACCAAAGTATAAATAATCCTTTTCAGTGAAGGTAAAAGATGCAGATAAATGAGATTTTATTCCAGACTCATCATCTATATTCGTTTCAAGAACAGCGGCTCCCGCACCGTCAGCATAGATCATGCTGTCTCTGTCATGAATGTCCACCACACGGGATAGGGTTTCAGCTCCAATCACCAAACAACGTTTGGCAATACCTGCCTTGATAAAAGCATTAGCTTGTATTACTCCTTCAATCCAACCTGGACATCCGAACAAAACGTCGTATGCAACACAGAAATTATTCCGTATTCCCAATAAATGCTTCACTCGGGAAGCAAGGCTGGGAACCGTATCAGACTGAATAGTACCAAAACGGACATCTCCAAAATTGTGAGCGAATATAATATAATCCAGTGTTTCAGGATCTATCCCTGCATTTTCTATGGCAGCCTGAGCTGCTTTAAGTCCTAGATCTGAAGTAACTTGTGTACTTTTGGCATATCTTCTTTCTTCAATACCTGTAATCTTTTTTAATTTTTCTGTGATAGAGGCATTATTGTCTTTTAATAAAACACCCTCCTCATTGAGGAAAATATGTTTGTCAAAAAATAAATTGGTAATAGTTTCTGACGGGATATAGTTCCCCACTCCAATAATTCTGGTCATCATCTTTATGTTATCTATCCTGTTTTTATAGTACTTCAGGAATAATTCGATAAATATAACGATAATACTTATCAATATATTATAACAACTAGATAATTCTAATTAAATTGTAAACATTTTTTATAAAAAAAGAGGATTCCAAAACCGGAATCCTCTTTCTGTATTTTCAAAAACTGAAAATTATACTTTCATAATTTCTGCTTCTTTTGTCTTAAGATGCTCATCGCAAAGCTTTGTGTACTTATCTGTATAAGTCTGGATTTCTTCTTCCACACCTTTCAGAACATCTTCAGAAACTCCATCAAGTCTTTTAAGTTCTTTCAAACCATCCTGTCTTGCATTTCTAACTACGATTTTAGTTTGCTCAGTTTCACTTTTAGCTTGTTTTGCCAATTCTTTTCTTCTTTCTTCTGTTAAAGGGGGTACATTAAGAATAATGTTTTCTCCATTGTTAGAAGGTGCAAAACCTAAATTTGAATTGATGATTGCTTTTTCGATTGCGTTAATCGCTGTTCTGTCCCAAGGTTGAATAGAGATGGTCATGGCATCTGGAATAGAAACATTGGCAACCTGGTTGATTGGAGTCATTGCTCCATAATATTCAACCATTACATCCTGAACCATTGATGTAGAAGCACGTCCTGCTCTGATTCTTTGAAATGCATGGTCAAGGTGTTTTACCGCTGCGTCCATGTCCTGTTTTACAGATTCTAATATTAAATCTAATTCTTCCATTATTATAGTATAGTTTGATAAATTACACATTATTATACGCTTCTGAATAACAGCTATTTACACTTTCTCATTACCTGAAAAACCACTGTTTTTTACTATTCAGTGGTGCAAAAATAATGATTTTTGATATAAAGAAGCATAGCTTATCTATTTTTATTGAATATTACATCGGATAACCTCAATAATACAACATTAAAAAGAGGGAGTGATATCGTATAATTACTTAGAATATATTTTGGTTATTTCCACTTAATGAAAAGCGGTTCTTAATCCCTTACTTTACTATATCAATGTCGAGTGATTTTTTTAAAAAATTTAAAAAATAGCTCCATAGAAATAAATAATTCGATGACTTTACCATCACCTAACTTTTAATTATTAAAATCATGACAAATCCATCTTTAGATGCCTATCAACAGGTTTTTAGTATGGCAATCCTTGCCAATCGCGCAGGAGACTATAACGGCGGCGGTATAGAGCTGCAGCAGCAACTTCAATATGACTTGTCTTATTATTTCAACAATGTTCCGCCAGTGAAAATAATGGGACAAAATAATCCCTCAATTGTAGATCCTTCAGTTACTCCATTCTTAGGAAACTGGAATCTTGTTTGGGGTCCTGCTCTCATTGAAGAAACAGATGAACATGGTAAACATACCGGAGTTGCCGACAATGCATTATATGTAGTTCAGTGTGATACTGTTGCTTTTCCAGGAGGCCCTACCCTACCTACCTATATGGTCGCTATTGCTGCTACCAATCCTGCCTCCCTTTACGATTGGGAAACAGAGGATTTTTCAGTTTCAGAAGTAGTTAACTGGACAACATACGATCCAACCAAATTCACTCCATCAACATATAATGGTACTGATCCTTATATTTCAAAAGGTACAGCTATAGGAGTGAGTATACTTCTTGGACTTAAAAGCCCTAATCATGCAGCCTCACCCAACACTACTCTTCAACAGTTTCTTACTGGTTTAAAACCTAATCCAGAAACAGCAATTATATTTGGCGGGCATAGCCTTGCAGGGGCGTTATCTCCTACTTTAGCTCTTTATCTAAAGGAGAATAAGGATCTGGATGCCTTCGGAACAATTCTGGTATACCCAACTGCGGGACCTACTCCTGGTGAAGCAGCTTTTGCTAAGCTCTTCAATAATACATTTCCACCATTACCTTCCGGATGGCAACCTCAAACTGGAAATTACCAAAGCTGGAATACCATGCATTGGAATAATCTGGACGTGGTACCTCATGCATGGGCAGTGTCAGAGCTGGAAGAAATTGCAACAATATATGGTCAAGCTACTACAAATCTTACATCTGCCTTATTAAATGCTTTACAAAATATGGCTATCAATAATTCTTTAAAATCAAAAGCCACCTATACGAGGATACAAAACCAATCGCTCCCAGGTCAGCTCCAACACTCAGGGCCAAACTCAATTAGCATCGAAACACCTCCTGTAACTATCCATGATTATATGTTCCAACTAGCAGTACAACATGTAGGGATGTATACAGGTATTCCTGCAGTAGGAACTGCCCCTCAGGTAAACGGCCTTATTTTAACACAGCCATTACCACAAAATCCCATTAAACTGGCGCCAGGAGTAACTAAGGTCAATGAACTTGAGATGATTATAAAAATAATCAATCAGATCATTGGCTGGATTTCTAATCGTTATGTTTTAGTTGAGAAAGAAAGTGCCAAACAAAATGTTGAAGCAGATCAATAAATACCAAAGACTAATATCAAATAAAAACACCTGCTATGATAAATTATCATAACAGGTGTTTGTTATATTCTTTTACAAAGTTGATTATAAATCAACCAAAGTACCTACATTTTCTCCTTCCACTATTTTCACCAAATTTCCATCTTTATTCATATCGAATACAATGATTGGTAATTTATTTTCGTGGCTTAAAGTAAAGGCAGTCATATCCATTACCTTAAGGTTTTTCTCAAATACTTCATCGAAAGATAGAGAATTGTATTTTACAGCATCAGCATTTTTTTCAGGGTCACTGTCATAAATTCCATCTACTCTTGTTCCTTTAAGAATTACATCTGCTCCGATTTCGATAGCTCTTAATGTTGCAGCCGTATCTGTTGTAAAATAAGGATTTCCTGTTCCTGCACCGAAGATCACTACTCTCCCTTTTTCAAGGTGTCTTACTGCTCTTCTTTTGATGAAAGGCTCAGCTACCTTATCCATTTCAATAGCAGACTGAAGTCTTGTCTTGATTCCAGCATCCTCCAATGCTCCTTGCAATGCCATACCATTGATTACAGTGGCTAGCATACCCATGTAGTCTCCCTGTACTCTGTCCATTCCTTTCGCAGCCCCAGCTACACCACGGAAAATATTTCCTCCTCCAATGACGATCGCTACTTCACAGCCTTTTTCAACTACTTTTTTAATCTCTGCAGCATATTCCTGCAGCCTTTCGTTGTCAATACCGTATTGTCTGTTCCCCATTAAGGCCTCTCCACTAAGTTTCAGAAGGATTCTTTTATATTTCATCTTTTATTTTTAATAAACTTTTTACTTGAGTTGGTTTCCCAAAAATTTGATTTTGCAAATATAATCATTAAAAATATTGCTAAAAGAAAAATATTTAATTAGAAATAATGTAAGAAATATTTTGAAAAGTACGAAAAAGGATTATTTTTGCATTAATTATAAATTGAGTTGAAGAAAATTATCATTTTTTCATTATTTCTATCAGGAATTGTTTCTTATGCGCAAACAGGAACAAATGTGTATCCGTTCTTAAATGTACCTGTATCTGCAAGACAGGCTGCCTTGGGTGGAGATGCAATTTCGATACGAGATTATGATGTTTCCTTTGCTATTGCAAACCCAGCCCTGTTAAATAAAGATTCCGACAAGCAGCTTTCTGTGAACGCTACTGCTTATCTTGCCGATTCAAAATACGGAACCATTGCTTATGCCAAAGATTTTGAAAATGGCCACATGGCCACCATCAATGCCAGGTATATGAGCTATGGAAGTATTCCAAGGACAGATGAAAGTGGTTTTCAGGATGGAGAATATAAAGCTTCAGATGTTGCCATTGGTGCCGGATATGCTTACCAGTTTGAAGAAGACTGGACAATTGGTGGAGGGTTAAATTTCGTTACCTCAAAAATAGACAACTATACTTCTTCCGCAATCTCAGGAACTGCGGGAATTACCTATCATAACAAAAAAAATAAAGAAGTTCTTTCTCTAGTATTAAGAAACTTTGGTTTCCAGCTAAAGTCTTTTAATGGAACTCGTGAAAATCTTCCTTTCAGAGTAGATATAGGATACACCAAAATATTAAAGAACTTCCCTCTCGCGATTACGATTACAGCACACGATCTTCAGCAATTTAATATCTCATCAGAATATAATGTAGAAGGTCAGAAAGTGAATGCTGGCAGAAAAATTGCCGATCACTTCTCTTTGGGGGCGGAATTATTTCCGGAAAAAAACTTTAATATCAGATTGGGTTATAATGTAAAAAGAGGAAATGAACTTGCTGTGGCAGATCAGCGAAACTTTTCAGGACTTTCCGGCGGATTCGGAATTAAAGTTTCAAGATTTCGCATAGATTATGCCCACATAAGATATCATAACGCTTCGAATGTCAATCAGATAGGAATCTCCATGGATCTTTCCAGCCACAGAGGAGAATAAGATGCATCTTGAAAAATCTTAAAATAAAGTAAGAAATTTCTTAGCTTTTCTTGATTTTCTAAAAAAAATCTTGAAATTTGCAGTATGAAAAAACCTGTAATAGCTATCGATGGGTACTCGTCTACCGGAAAAAGTTCTATCTCCAAAATCATTGCTGATAAGCTAGGACTTATTCATATGGATACAGGAGCACTTTACAGAGGAGTTACCTGGTTTGCTTTGCAACATTGTCTAAATGAAGATGGCAGGATCAATCTGAATACTTTATTTTCATCTCTAGATCAGATTCAGCTTGAATTTAAGAATAATGATGGAGCTCTTATCCTCTATCTTAATAACGTAGATATTTCTAAAGAGATCAGAACCAATGAAGTTTCTGACAATGTAAGTCTTGTAGCCAAGCAAAAAGAAGTAAGAGACTTTTTATTACAATCTCAACGTTCTTTGGCAGAAAAAGGCGGTGTTATTATGGATGGGCGTGACATAGGGACAGTAGTTCTGCCAAATGCGGACTATAAATTCTTTCTTACTGCCAGTATTGATGAAAGAACCAACAGAAGATTTCTTGAATTAAAAGGCTTGGGAATTGAAGCGGATAAGGAACAGGTAAAACAAAACCTTATTGAGAGAGATAAGATCGACAGTGAGCGTGAAATTGCCCCATTGAAACAGGCTGAAGACGCTACGGTAATAGACAATTCTGAGCTTACTAAAGAACAAACCATAGAACTGATTCTTTCTTACATCGAAAAGATTTAACAATTTTTAATAGGCATACAGCCTCCTTTGGTATACAAATTGTAAGTTTTATTAGTGTAAAAAACTAATCTATTATTAACTATTAAAAAACTTAAAATGTCTAAAAACGGAAAAAATACAGCAGGTATATTAGCGGGACTTCTTGCAGGTGCTGCAGCGGGTGTAATCTTAGGAATGTTATATGCACCGGAAGAAGGTAAAGAAACTAGAAAAAAAATCAAAAATAAAGCCAATGATCTTAAAGATCAGGCAAAAGATAAATACGGAGAAGTTTCTGAAAAAGTGAAAGACCAGTATGGTAATATTTCTTCTACTTTTAAAGAAACAGCTAATAACGTAGCACATACTGTGAAAGACGGATATGATAAATACAAAGATCAGATTGTTTCTAAAACAGCGGATGTAGTAAAAGATGTAGAGGCAGAACTGAACGATCTTAAATCATAAGTAATTTATCTTTTTTAAGTAAATTACAGAAAGGAACTTTTGTGCGAAAGTTCCTTTTTTTGTAACTTTAAAAAAAAACAATGATAGAAACTATTAAAGAATACGCCTCGAAAAGAATCGATCTTCTGAAAATAGAAGCTACAGAAAAGTCTTCTCTTTCTGCCGGGCTCATTACCTACTTTGTAGTACTGCTTGTTGCTTTTGCTTTTTTTATTATCCTTTTCAATTTTGGAATCGCTTTTCTTATTGGGAAAGCACTGGATAATTATTCCTATGGTTTCTTAATTGTAGCGGCATTTTATGCTCTAGTAATGGCTTTTGTCATTTCATTCAAAAATAAAATCGTGAATACTGTTGCAGATCAGGTTATTAAATTTTTAAATCATTCAAGCCATGAGTAGAAAATATGAAAGCATAGAAGAATTAAGAAGAAAGAAAAAACTGCTTAAAGGGGAAATTAGTGATCTGGAAAATCTTCTTACGTTTAAGAATACCAAAGAAAGTCTTAGCGCATTCACCAACGGCTTGAGTGATCAATATCTCCAAGAAAAAGTAGATGAAGATGGTGATGAAAAAGTTGTTCTGAGAAAGGATGTCATTGCCAAGCAGCTTACTTCAGAAGTTAAAGACCTCTTGATCAGTAAGAATACAGCTGTAGGACTTGCCAGTACAGCCTTCACGGGAAATATCGCAGACAGTATTATTAAGCTAGGGGTTACCGCTATCGTTGGTAACTACGCCAAAAAAAATATGAAAAGTTCTAATTGGAAGAATAAGCTCGTAGGTGCTGCATTGATTTACCTTGCTCCTATTGCTCTGAAATATGTCAGAAAGAAATTGGAAGTATACCAGAAAAATAAAAGTGTTTCCAGTATGGAACAATTGATATGACAGTTTTTATAGATGTCAGATGTCAGACACCAGATTTCAGATGTATTGGTTGAGTGATTAATTTTCTCAACCGTATTAAAAGTCTGAAATCTGATATCTGAAATCTAAAAGTCTATTTCGAAAATAATTGTCCTAAAATAATTCCGGCCGCCATTGATACATTCAGACTTTCTGTAGACTGGGATTTTCCAAATCTTGGAATACTAATGCATTTTTGTAGCTGTTTTTCCGTTTCCGGCCTCATTCCGTTTCCTTCATTTCCAAGAATCAGATTTATTTTTTCAGGTTTTTCAAAGGTATAGATGCTTTCTCCATCCATATCCGTTCCAATATTTAAATTTTCTGTTTTAGAAAGATATTCCACAAGATCTGTATACACAACATTAACTCTTATAAACGATCCCATTGTCGCCTGAATCACCTTTGGATTATAAACATCCACCGTATCTTCACTACAAATGATCTGTTCTATTCCAAACCAGTCTGCCAATCGGATAATGGTTCCTAAATTTCCCGGATCTTGAATACCATCCAAAACGAGCTGTATCTTCTTGTCTTCCCATATTTCCTCCTCAGCCAGATAGCACACGGCAACAGAATCTTTTGGGGTTTTAAGAAAACTAATTTTTTTTAACTCATTTTCAGTGATATGAGTAACGGGGATATCAGTCTGGTCCAATTTTTGTGGATCGGTTGATAATATTTCTTTAACTTTAAAGTTAGAATTGAAAAGTTCACAAATGATTTTATTACCTTCAACCAAAAACAAATTGTATTTTTGTCTGAACTTCTTTTTATCTAAAGATTGTAAAACTTTTATTGTATGAGCTGTAAGCATTATAAGAATTCTCCTCAAAAATATTATAAAATTATTTCATTTGCAACATTTGTTGGTCTCCTTTATGCTTGTAGTACCACAAAAAAAGTTCCGGATGGTGAATATCTGCTTACTAAGAACAACTTTGAGTTCGAAGATAAGAAAGAATTTTTTGATGAAGAATTAAAGGATTACGTTCAGCAAAAGCCTAACAAGAAACAGTTTCTTTTCATGCCATTGGGTCTTATGTTCTATAACATGGCCAATCCAAAATACGATACGATTCTTAATGAATATATGACGTATCCGAGTGAAATGAGAAATCAGAAACTGAGAGATTCATTATTTATCAGGTACAATATGAAAAATAGTGTCGGAAAAAATCTTTTCTTCGACCGACTTTTACATAGCTGGGGATCTCCGCCTGTTATTTTGGATCAGACCAGAAGTGAAAAAAGTGCGGAATCTATTAAAAAAAGACTTACGTATAGAGGATTTTGGGATGCAGAAGTGAGATATAAACAGAATATGGACTCTGCTTCTAAAAAAGCAACCGTAAATTATTTCATCAAGCACAATGAACCTACCTATATAAAAGATTATTTCTTTAATATTCCTGATCTTGGAATAAAACAGGTTTATAACGACCATCTTAATAAAACCCTTGTAAGATCAGGTAAAATCCTTGATCAAACTGTTCTTGAAAAAGAAGTAAACAGGATTACAGACTTAATGAGAGAATCTGGGTATTATAAATTTAATATTTCCAATGATGAAGTCTATTTTGTGGCAGATTCATTAAAAAGTAAAAAGCAGGTTCCTGTTACCTTAGAAATTCATAAAGATTCCTTAGATCGCCCTTATAAAAAGGCCACTTTTGGAAATATTGATGTTGCTATTGTAGATGATGCCAATGACTTTCCTAAGAATACTGTTAAAGATAGTTTAAGACGAATCAGATTCCATAAAATGAATGATAAATATAAAACATCATCATTATGGAGAACCATTATTGTAGACAGCAAACAGCCTTATGATCAGCAAAAACTGGATGTGACCAAGAGAAATCTCTTGACTATGAACAATTTTAGCATCGTAAAAGCAAGAGACTCTTTAAGACGCGGAGGCATGACTTCCCCTAATGACAGTATTGTAGATGTTTTATATATATTGAAACCGCTTCCTAAGTATGAACTAAAAGTAGGAACAGATCTTAATTATTCCCAGATTCTGAATCTTGGAGTATCTCCTTCTGTAGATCTTACTACCAGAAATGTTTTCAAAGGTGCAGAGAACCTTTCAACGAGTCTTTCCGGTACATTTGGATCTATTGCAAGTACAGAAAATACTGATAAAAGAGTATTAGCCTATGAAATATCAGCTCAGGCATCCCTGAACTTCCCAAGGCTTTTATTGCCTTTTAATTATTATAAATTTATTCCTAAAAGGTACACCCCTACTTCCTCTATTCTGTTAGGAGCTTCTATACAGAACAATATCGGATTGGGAAGAGTAAACTTTAATACCGGATTAAATTATCAGGCGAACGTAAATGAACAGGTATACCATAAACTTACCTTATTCAATACCCAGATCAGTTTAACAAAGAATAAAAATGCCTATTACGATTATTTCGTTAATGATGAAGTCGTGAGAAAAACAATATTTGCTGACTATTTAGCTAAAACAGGTGTTGATCTTCAACAAGAAGTAAATGCTGGACAAATTAGCATGGATGATGCCTCTCTAAGGATTATCGATAATGTTGATTACCGCGCTGCACTTGATTCACAAGGATTAGATTTACTGACAACCTTTAGAGGAAGTCTTATCAATAAAGAAAGACAAACTCAGGATGTCTTTATATCTTCTATGATCTACAATTTTGTGTATAATGAAATTGGAAAAAAAGATTACCCTAATGCCTTCTACTTTAATGGAAAAGTTGAACTTGCCGGTAATATTTTAAGTTTATTCAACAAGAAAAGTAATGATGGTGGAGTTGTTTCAGCTCCGCAAAAAACAATTTTTGGTATTCCTTATGCTCAATTCGTAAAATTCGATATTGATACTAGAAAATATTTTAAATTCAATGGTAATCAAACCTTAGTTCTCCGTCAGTTTATTGGGGTTGGTATTCCTTATGGGAATTCAGATGATATGCCTATTATTAAATCTTATTTCAACGGTGGTTCCAATGATATCAGAGCTTGGGTAGCGTTCGGAGGATTAGGCCCTGCCGACTCTCAGGTAGACGAAAGAATTCGTGCTTACATGACTAACGATATAAAACTGACCACCAATATTGAATATAGAATTCCTTTTAACAATATGTATGAAGGTGCTATATTTACAGATATAGGAAATACCTGGAGTCTTCGTAATCACAATGATGCTCATCAGGATCAGTTCAGATTCAATAAATTCTTAGGGCAAATGGGTGTTGGTAGTGGATTTGGATTAAGAATCAATGTAGCATATATTACCTTGAGACTAGATTTTGCTTATAAAATCTTTGACCCCAACAAGCCTGAGGGAGATCGCTGGAGATTCAAAACATTACAGCCTTTTAAACCTACGGTTAATTTTGCTTTCGGATATCCTTTCTAATCCGGAGAAACTCCAAGAATAAAATACACTACAGCAATAACACGGGCGAGGATTTCCCTCGCCTGATTTCTGTAGAAACTTTCGGGTTTTGTTACGTCCTGTGCATCAAAGCCTAATGCATTCATATCATTATTTCTAGCAAAAAACAGGGCACGAAGGTTATGATATCCCTGGGAAACAATAATGACATTTTTCTTCTTATAAACATCTTTACAACGAAGAATACTTTTATAGGTATTAAAGCCTTTCGGATCTTCAACGATAATATCTTCGGGAACGCCTTCCTGGTAGATCAGATAATTTTTCATAGCAGCCGGTTCATTATAGCCTTTACTTTTTTCACCACTTACGATAATTTTCTTAATCTTTCCATGGTGATAAAGAAGAGCCACTGCATCCATTCTCTTTGTAAAATAAGGATTGGAAAGACCTGATCTCATTTTTGGAGAAGTTCCAAGTACCAAAGCCACTTCTCTTGGTGGAATTTTTGAAATTTTGGTATAGGTTCTTCCGTTGGTGAGTCCAAAAACCCACACATTACAGAAACATATCATTAAAATTCCTAATTCAAATGATACTCTTCCTAAGTTAAATATGTTCCTAATAATTCTCAACTAAGATCAAAGTTAAGCTTTATTTTTTTACTTTTCACTATTGACATGCAAGCTAATATATGTCCTTGCCCTTCCTCTTTTTCGGTAAGGTATTCATTTTCTAGCAGTTCTACCTCTCCCTCTTCTAAAGAACATTCGCAACTACCGCAGATCCCAGATTTACACGAATAAGGAACCGGAAATTTCTGAAGCAAAAGCTGTTGCAAGATTTTATCCTTATTATCAGGAAGTTGAGTTATATATTTTTTCCCAAGCATTGTAAATTCCACGTCTATATTTTCAATAAGTGGAAATTCTTTTTCTACAGGATAAATATCATCATTATATTCTTCAAAAAGTTCAAAATGAATATTTCTTTTCGGAATTCCGTGATGATAACAAGCATTGGCCAATGTTTTGATCATCTCTCCTTTCCCACAAATCAGCACTTCATCCACAGCATCCCAAATTGTAGATTCTTCATCTGTATCATCTAAATGTAGGATTTGATTGATAATTAAATTGAGTTTCTTTTCATCCAATCTACCATAGAAAAACTGATCGGCAGTTTTTTCCTGTGAAAAGAAGTAAAAAATCTGAAGTCTTTCTCCACACGTTCTGGCAAGATTATCCAGCTGATCTCTGTATATCAAATCTTCTGAACTTTTATTTCCAAAAAACAAAAACAGTCTTGTTCTGGGCTCGTTATGAAGAATATTTTTAAAATGACTTAAAATAGGGGTAATTCCAATACCGGCAGCAAAAGCAACAATGGTTCTGAACTCGCTGGGCTTGGATCCTATTGTAAATCTGCCTGCAGGTTCACTTACCATTAATTCATCTCCTACACCATAGTTTTGAAACAGTTGAGAAGTCGCTCCATCAGGAGAATTAACCTTTATTCCCAAACATATCTTTCTCTCATAAGGAGCAGAAGTCATTGAATAATCATTAATAACCTCTTTACCATGTGACTGAAATTTTACACTGACGAACTGCCCGGCTTCAAACTTAAAGTTTTCTTTCAAATTCTCCGGAATCTCAAATTCCAGAGAAAAAGTATTTTTGGTCAGCTCTACCTTTTTCGCTATTTTTAACGGACGAAACTGTATCAGTTTCCCTTTATAGATTTGTTGTTCCATACTTCAATTCAAAAATAGATAAAAAATAATTTATGAAGAAGATAATTTTATCCACGTTGATTCTGACTGCTCTTTACAGCTGTAAAAAAGAAGCAACAAAAACAGAAGACAACACTGTTGCCGATTCACTTACTGTAACTCAAAATACAGCAGATCAACCAGCTACATATGTTCCCAAAGAGCTTTCTCCTGAGAATGTCACCCAACATCTGGCTAAAAATAACGATACATTATATGTTACTAATTTCTTTGCAACATGGTGTGGCCCTTGTATCAAGGAAATCCCAAGTTTTAAAAATAAAATGCAGGAACTAAAAGACAAACCTGTAAAATTTACCTTTGTCAATCTTGATGATAAAGCAGACTGGGATAGTGCCGTGAAAAACTTTGTAATGGAAAATAATCTTGGTGCCAATGTTATTTTACTGGATGGACAAAAATTAGATCAAAATTTCTTTTCCAACAACTTCAAACAATGGGATGGGGGTTCAATTCCTTTTACCTTTATGAGAAAAGGAAGCCAGACGGATGAGTATCTGGGAATGATGACCGAAGAGGTATTAAACTCTAAAATCAATACTTTTCTAAAATAAAACATATATCTTTCTGAATAATGTCAAAAAGATTTAAGGTCCTGTGTTTGTTGTTGGCCATTGCAATTATTGGAGGCGCAATTGTTAATCTAAACACAGGATTTTTGAGCTTAAGTCTTCAGGATTTCTTCCAGGATTCTGCTCAAAGTCAAATTGCTGAAATCCGTATTAACAGGGTTCTTGTTATGCTGTTGGCTGGAATTTCAATTCCAACTTCAGGTTTTCTAATGCAGGAATATTTCCAAAACCCATTAGCCGGGCCTGATATTCTGGGCATCACTTCTGTTGCCAGTTTATCAGTTGCATTCTATATTTTCTTTTCCCATAACATTTTGCTTCCGGAATTTCTGCAAAACAGTTTTCTTAGTTTATCTGCTATTGGAGGGAGTTTATTCCTGATGCTGATCCTGCTATCCATGTCCAATAAATTTCAAGACAAATCTTATCTTATTATTTTTGGGTTTTTGGTATCTGCATTTGCCGGAGCTATTGTCTCCTTATTGCAGTTCTATGCTGAAAACCAAAGCCTGAAAAACTACATTTTATGGTCGTTTGGTGCGAATAACATGGTCACCAGAAATCAAATCTATGTTTTATCTATTTTGGTATTCATAGGATTGTTTTTTTGTTTTAAATCGATAAAGCCATTAATAGGAAATTCATTGGGAACTTCGTATGCACAGAGTTTAGGAGTTAATCTGAAGCATTTAAAGCTTTTAATAATCATTGCCTCTTCCCTACTTTCTGCCTCTATCACAGCTTTTTTAGGCCCCATTCTATTTATAGGAATTATTGTGCCTCACTTTTGTCGATTGATCTATAATCCTTCAAAATTATGGCAACAATGGATATTGAATATGTTTCTAGGAATGCTGGTTATGTTGTTCTTCTCAGTAATTGCAGAGAAAACACAGATCCCGTTGAATGTAATAAGTTCTGTATTCGGAATTCCTGTGATCCTATTGATGCTTTTGAAACAGAATAAAGTATAATGTTTTTATTGGATAAACGCCAAGACGCAAGTTCTTTTTGCCTACACCATGTTTTAAGGCGCAATGGTTTTATCTACGATAAAATTGAATACCGTATATATACTACTTAAATCTGAAACTGCAGGCAAACCTATTTGATCTTGATGATCCTTTTGAGAAAAATTATGCGTAACTTTTTGTTGGAAACGCAAAGACGCAAGTTTCTTTACCTACACCATGCTTTAAGGCGCAATGGTTTCATCTACGATAAAATTAAATACCGTATATATACTTAAATCTAAAACCGCAGGCGAACCTATTTGATCTTGATGATCCTTTTGAGACAAATTATGCGTAACTTTTTGTTGGAAACGCAAAGACGCAAGTTCTTTTTGCCTACACCATGCTTTAAGGCGCAATGATTTTATCTACGATAAAATTAAATACCGTATATATACTTAAATCTAAAACCGCAGGCGAACCTATTTGATATTGAGGATCCTTTTGAGACAAACTATGCGTAACTTTTTGTTAGAAACGCAAAGACGCAAGTTTCTTTACCTACACCATGCTTTAAGGCGCAATGGTTTTATCTACTATAAAATTAAATACCATATATATACTTAAATCTAAAACTGCTGGCGAATGTATTATCAATCTTCGCGCCTTCGCGTTTATCCAACAATTCTTATATTTAAAATATAAAAACACTACAAATGACAGAAAATGAGATATCAAAAATTGTTTTTGAAACAGGTCTAAAAATTCATAAAAAATTAGGAGCCGGATTATTTGAACATGTATATGAAGAATGTATGTTCTATGAATTAACAAAATCAGGGTTCGCCATAGAAAGGCAAAAGCTACTTCCTATTATTTATGAAGAATTAAGAATTGAAAATGCTTTCAGGCTCGATATAATTATAGAAAACAAAGTTATCTTAGAAATAAAAACAGTAGACAATATTCATCTTGTTCATAAAGCTCAGCTTCTAACTTATTTAAAAATGACTGATTGTAAACTAGGTTTATTACTCAATTTTCAATCTGATATTTTCAAAAATGGAGTAACAAGAATCGTAAATAATCTATAGAAAACACTATAAAATTTGACATTGTAAAATTCTTTGCGTCTTAAAACAGTATTTTTGTAAAATAATTTTGCGCCTTCGCGTTTTATCCAACATTTAACATGCATCTACAGATCAAACAAGCCAATATCGGGTATAATAAAACATTAATTTCAAATGCTAATGCAGATTTGAAGCTTGGTGATGTATGCTTATTGATTGGAAATAATGGAGTTGGAAAAACAACGTTAATCAAATCTATTCTTCATCAGATTTCTTTATTAGATGGAGACATATTTATTAATAAGAAGAATGTTAAAAAACTTTCTGTAAAAGAAATTGCAGAGAATATTGCGATTGTCTTTTCAAAATCGGTTATCCCGCAACATTACACTGTTGAGGATCTTATTTCATTAGGAAAATATATCTACTACCCTTTTTATTTTGAATTAAAAAAGGAAGATCGTGAAGAGGTCGCTCATATCATTGAAGAACTGGATCTTGGCGAATACAGATATACACTCCTTAAAAATCTTTCGGATGGAAACCTTCAGAAAGCATTTATCGGGCGTGCCATTACCCAAAACTCATCTGTTATTATTCTGGATGAGCCCACTACTCATTTGGATGAAAAAAATAAAATTATTATCCTCAAAACTCTAAGAAGACTCGCAAAAGAACAGAATAAACTTATCCTTTTTTCTTCCCATGACTGGCGGTTAGCTAAAGAATTTGCGGATAAAATATGGTATGTAAAAGATAGACAGCTTCATACCGGAATTGTAGAAGATATCTTGCTTCAGCATAACGAACTTACCAATGCTTCTTTATTTCAAGTAAACGAGAGTTTTATTCCGCCACATATTTCTGCACCACAGGTTCATAAAGAAATGCTCTATTCTTTGCTTCAAAAAAACTTCTCAAAAGACCTTTCTTTCTTAAATTTT
This sequence comes from Chryseobacterium tructae, assembly GCF_030409875.1. Lineage (NCBI taxonomy): Bacteria > Pseudomonadati > Bacteroidota > Flavobacteriia > Flavobacteriales > Weeksellaceae > Chryseobacterium > Chryseobacterium tructae. Next base: position 2,900,771 of record NZ_JAUFQR010000001.1, read on the forward strand.
GAATTTCAGGACAACTTTTGGGTAATTACTAATGATTCCCAGAAACAAGAATGTGAATCTTTTGAAGAAATCATAAATTTCGTCGGAAACATTTACTAATCAATAGTTTTCTTTGATTATTTCACATACTATGCATGCATAGTATTATGCAAATCATACAATTTAACCCATTTATTATCAGCTTATTAACAAAATTTAACGTTAATAAATACTATGCATGCATAATATTTACTAAATTTGGGTAAAACCATTTGCGCAAAAATGATGGATAATAATAAGGAAAAAATAGAAAACGTAGACTTAATTTTAAAACAGACCTGGTTGGCTGTTTCTAAAATGTACACAGAATTGGCTCAGGAACATGATTCCACAGCAGTACAAGCACTTACTCTTCTTAAAATTGATCCCAAAGAAGGTACGCGAAGTACAAATCTTGGACCTAAAATGGCCATAGAACCCACTTCCCTAACGAGAATCATTAAACTTCTGGAAGACAATGGATATATCTATAAGGAAAAAACCACTACTGATAAAAGAGAAGTGATTATTAAACTTACTGATAAAGGATTAAACTCCAGAAATATGTCTAAGGAAGTTGTTGTCAGCTTTAATAAAAGGGTAATGGAAAAAATTACTCCCGAAAAGATAGATACTTTTAAGGAAGTGATGACTGAAATCATGAAAATTGCCAATGAACTTCTCAATAACAGAAAATAAATTATCATGAACTGCACAGTTCATATAACCTTATAAATAATAAAAAAATAGATATGAAAAGAAGAATCAAACATGTAACGGTTCTTGGTTCAGGAATTATGGGTAGCGGTATCGCAGCTCACTTCGCCAATATTGGTGTGGAGGTGTCACTATTAGATATTGTTCCCTTTGAACTAACTGAAGCTGAACAGAAAAAAGGTTTGACTAAAGAAGATAAGGCAGTAAGGAACAGAATTGCTACCGAAAACTTCGAAAAACTGAAAAAAGCAAGCCCTGCACTTCTTTACACGCCAAAGTTTGCAGATAGAATCAAAGTTGGAAATTTCGACGATGATTTACCAAAAATAAAAAATACAGACTGGATCATTGAAGTAGTAGTGGAAAGGCTAGACATCAAAAAGTCTGTTTACGAAAAAATAGAACAGTTCAGAAAACCGGGAACATTAATTTCTTCCAATACTTCAGGGATTCCAATTCACTTCCTGACAGAAGGAAGAAGTGAAGATTTTAAAAAATATTTTGCAGGAACTCACTTCTTTAACCCGGTGAGATATCTTCCTCTTCTTGAAATCATCCCAACGAACGATACAGCTCCTGAAATCATAGACTTCTATATGAACTATGGTGCTAAATTCTTAGGGAAGACTACCGTTTTAGCTAAAGATACTCCAGCATTTATCGCCAACAGAATTGGTGTATTTTCTATGATGGATCTTCTTCATAATGTACAAAAATTAGGACTTACCGTTTCTGATGTTGATAAATTAACGGGTCCGGTAATCGGTCGTCCAAAATCGGCAACATTCAGAACTGCAGATGTTGTAGGTCTTGATACTTTGGTAATGGTAGCCAATGGCGTTCGTCAAAGTGGTGCTGAAGCCAATGATTTTAATGATGTATTTGCTCTTCCTGCCTATATCCAGAAAATGATGGATAATAAATGGTTAGGTTCTAAGACCGAGCAAGGATTCTATAAAAAAGTGAAAAATGCAGAAGGTAAATCTGAAATTCACGGATTAAACCTTGATACTTTAGAATATGAACTTCAAGGAAAATCTTCATTCCCTACTTTAGAATTAACAAAATCCATCGATAAGCCAATTGACAGATTCAAGGTGTTAATCGGAGGTAAAGATAAAGCGGGTGAACTATACAGAAAATCATTAGGGGCACTCTTCGCTTATGTTTCTCATAAAGTTCCTGAAATTTCTGATGAAGTTTACAAAATAGATGACGCTATGAGAGCTGGTTTCGGATGGGAAAATGGTCCATTTGAGATCTGGGACGCTGTTGGGGTTCAAAAAGGTATTGAATTAGCTCAGGATGCAGGATATCAGGTTTCTGATTGGGTTAAAAATGTAGAGACGTTCTATAAAGTTAATGACGAAGGACAAAGCATCTATGTAGATAAGAACTCAGGAGAATACAACAAAATTCCGGGTCAGGATGCCTTTATTATCCTAGATAACATCAGAAAAAACAAAACTCTTTGGAGCAATTCAGGTTCAGCAATTCTTGATTTAGGCGATGGGATCATCAACTTCGAGATCCGTTCCAAAATGAACTCCCTTGGTGGCGAAGTTTTAGATGGATTAAACAGAGCTATTGATTTAGCAGAAAAAGAATATGACGGATTAGTAGTAGGAAACCAAGGAGCTAACTTCTCTGTAGGCGCTAACCTTGCTATGATTCTTATGATGGCTATTGAGCAAGACTGGGATGATTTGAATATGGCGATTGCTTATTTCCAAAAATCTATGATGAGAGTACGTTACTCCTCTATTCCTGTAGTTGTTGCTCCTCACGGAATGACCTTAGGTGGTGGATGCGAAATGACAATGCACGCAGACAGAGTGGTTGCAGCAGCAGAAACTTATATCGGACTGGTAGAAACCGGAGTGGGTGTAATCCCTGGTGGTGGTGGTACTAAAGAACTTGCTTTAAGAACTTCCAGAGAATTCCACAGTGACGATGTTAAAAATAACAGACTTCGTGACGCTTTCATGAACATTGCTATGGGTAAAGTAGCTACTTCAGCATATGAAGCTTATGATATGGGAATCCTTGAAAAAGGAAAAGATATTGTTTCCGTAAGCAAAAATAGACAGATTGCTGAAGCTAAAAAAGTAGCAAAACTATTGGCAGAACAAGGCTATACTCAACCTATCGAACAAAAAGTAAAAGTTTTGGGTAGAGATGCATTAGGAATGTTCTACGTAGGAACAGACCAGATGTTAACAGGAAAATATATTTCTGAACACGACAAGAAAATTGCTGACAAATTAGCCAACGTAATGGTAGGTGGAAACTTATCTGAACCAACAGTGGTAACTGAACAGTATCTATTGAACCTTGAAAGAGAAACATTCCTTCAGCTTTGTGGTGAAAGAAAAACTTTAGAGAGAATTCAGTATATGTTACAAAATGGAAAGCCATTAAGAAACTAACGGGGAGCTCCGTAGGAGCGAACTGTTAATAGCTATAGAATAATTTTAAAAGATTAGAGAGCCTCGTAGAGGCGACCTGTTAATTTTTATGGCCAATACCTATACACAAATTTATATTCAAATTGTTTTTGCTGTAAAAGGAAGACAAAATCTGATTTCAAAAGAAAACAGAGAAGAATTACATAAATTGATTACAGGTATCGTTTCCAATAGAAATCAAAGATTATTCGCGGTTTTTGCAATGCCTGACCATGTTCATATTCTCGTAAGTATGAATCCGACGCTATCAGTTTCAGATTTAGTAAGAGATATTAAAGCAGGGTCTTCAAAATTCATCAATGAAAAAGGATGGATAAATGGGAAATTCAATTGGCAGGAAGGATACGGTGCTTTCTCTTATTCTAAAAGTAGTGTTGATTCGGTGGTGAAATATATTTTAAACCAGGAGGAACATCATACAAAGAAAACTTTTAGAGAAGAATATCTGGATTTGATGTCAAAATTTGAAATTGAATATGATCCAAAATATTTATTTGAATGGATTGAAGATTAACAGGTCGCTCCTACGGAGCTCCACAAATTGCAAAATAATATCGCTATAAACAGTTTACCTCTACGAGGCAAAAATCTTTCAAAAACAAATTAATTAAACAAGAAAAATGAAAACAGCATACATCGTAAAAGGATTCAGATCAGCAGTAGGAAAAGCACCAAAAGGTTCTCTACGCTTTACTCGTCCTGACGTAATGGCAGCTACCGTTATTGAAAAATTAATGGCTGAGCTACCACAATTAGATAAAAACAGAATTGATGACCTTATCGTAGGAAATGCGATGCCTGAGGCAGAGCAAGGATTAAACGTGGCTCGTTTGATCTCCCTAATGGGTCTAAATACAGATAAAGTTCCTGGAGTAACTGTCAACAGATACTGTGCATCAGGAAGTGAAGCGATTGCGATTGCTTCTGCAAAAATTCAGGCAGGAATGGCTGACTGCATCATCGCTGGAGGTACAGAATCTATGTCTTACATTCCGATGGGTGGTTACAAGCCGGTTCCTGAAACGGATATCGCTAAAACAAATCCTGATTATTATTGGGGAATGGGCTACACTGCTGAAGAGGTAGCAAAACAATATAATATTACAAGAGAAGAACAGGATCAGTTTGCATTTGAATCTCATATGAAAGCCCTGAAAGCGAATCAGGAAGGTAAATTTGCCAATCAGATTGTTCCGATTCCGGTAGAATATAACTTCCTTGATGAAAATCAAAAGATTCAAACCAAGAAATTCGATTTCTCTGTGGATGAAGGCCCAAGAGCAGATACGTCTTTAGCTGGATTAGCTAAACTTAGACCTGTTTTCGCCAACGGAGGAAGTGTAACTGCAGGAAACTCTTCTCAAATGAGTGACGGTGCCGCTTTTGTAATGGTTATGAGCGAAGAAATGGTAAAAGAATTAGGTCTTGAACCCGAAGCAAGATTAGTAGCCTATGCTGCTGCAGGTCTTGAGCCAAGAATTATGGGGATGGGACCAATTTATGCAATTCCAAAAGCGCTTAAACAAGCTGGTCTTGAATTAAAAGACATTGACCTGATTGAATTAAATGAAGCTTTTGCCTCTCAATCAGTGGCTATCAAAAAAGAACTAGGTTTAAATCCGGATATCTTAAACGTAAACGGAGGTGCTATTGCTCTCGGTCACCCATTGGGATGTACAGGAACGAAACTAACAGTTCAGCTTCTTGACGAAATGAGAAGACGTGGGAACAAGTATGGTATGGTTTCTATGTGCGTAGGAACTGGACAGGGAGCAGCTTCAATTTTTGAACTACTGTAAATAGACAAATAGATAATGGACGGAGAGATAAAAGACATAGTTCAACATCTATCATCTGTCTGTCTATTCACTAAAAGTCTCAAAAACCAAAGAAATAAACATGAGTGATTTTAAAAGACACAATTTCAAAAAACTTAAAATTTGGCAATTGGCTTTGGAATTATCAAAAAATGTATTAGATCTGTCAGATACTTTTCCAACTTATGAAAAATATGGTTTAAAAAGTCAAATGGACAGATGTGCAATTTCAATTCCATCAAATATTGCTGAAGGTTCAAGTAGAACAAATAAGTCTTTTAGTCATTTTTTGGATATTTCTTTAGGCTCATCATTTGAATTACAAACACAAATATTGTTAGCCAATCACAGAAACTATTTATCTGATGAAAAAAGTGAAATCTTTGAAATCAGAATTGAAGAATTTCAAAAAGCAACAATGGTGTTTCAGAATACTTTAAATAAAGACTAATTAAGAGAAAAGATGAATAGTTAATAGACGGATAGATAATAGACAAAGTTCAGCATCTATCATCTATCCGTCTATTACCTAAAAGTCTCAAAAAATATAAAAATAAAATAATATATGGCTACATTAAAAGGGGGTGAATTCCTAATCAAGGAAATTCCTGCAAACGAAATTTTCAGCATTGAAGAACTGAATGAAGAACAAAAAATGCTTCGTGATTCTGCGAAGGAATTTATAGATAGAGAGGTTGTGCCTCAAAGAGAGCGTTTCGAAAAGAAAGATTATGGCTTCACTGAAGAAACGATGCGTAAGCTTGGAGATATGGGAATGCTGGGAATCGCAGTTCCTGAAGAGTACGGAGGTCTTGGAATGGGCTTTGTAACAACAATGTTAGCTTGTGATTACATTTCCGGAACTACAGGTTCATTGGCAACAGCTTATGGAGCACACACTGGAATCGGAACTTTACCTATCGTTCTTTATGGAACTGAAGAGCAAAAGAAAAATACCTTCCGGACTTGGCAACAGGAACAAAATTCGGGGCTTATTGCTTAACTGAACCTGATGCAGGTTCTGATGCAAACTCTGGAAAAACAAGAGCTAAGCTTTCTGAAGATGGAAAACATTATATCATCAATGGTCAGAAAATGTGGATCTCTAATGCAGGATTTGCAGATACATTCACATTATTTGCTAAAATTGATGATGATAAAAATATTACAGGATTTGTAATCAACAGATCTGAATTGGAGAACCCTGGAAGCTTAACTTTCGGTGAAGAAGAGCACAAATTAGGTATTCGCGCCTCTTCTACCCGTCAGGTTTTCTTCAATGACATGAAAGTTCCTGTAGAGAACCTTTTAGGAGAAAGAAACAATGGTTTCAAAATCGCTTTAAATGCATTGAACGTAGGTCGTATTAAACTAGCGGCTGCTTGTCTTGACGCTCAAAGAAGAATCTTAAACCACTCTCTTCAGTATTCTAATGAAAGAAAGCAATTTGGAGTTTCTATTGCTACTTTCGGAGCGATCAGAAAGAAACTTGCTGAAATGGCAACTGGAGTTTTCGTAAGTGAGGCTGGTTCTTACAGAGCTGCGAAAAATGTTCAGGATAAAATTGACGAATTGGTAGCAGGTGGTATGGATCACCAGGCTGCTGAATTGAAAGGTGTTGAAGAATTCGCTGTAGAATGTTCAATCCTTAAAGTATTTGTTTCTGATCTTGCACAGCATACTGCTGATGAAGGAATTCAGGTATACGGAGGTATGGGATTCTCTGAAGATACTCCAATGGAAGCTGCATGGAGAGATTCTAGAATTTCAAGAATCTATGAAGGAACTAACGAAATCAACAGATTATTGGCTGTAGGAATGCTTATTAAGAGAGCAATGAAAGGTGAATTAGACCTTTTATCTCCTGCCATGGCAATCAGCAAAGAATTGATGGGTATTCCTTCATTTGAAGTTCCTGATTATTCAGCGTTCATGAGCGAAGAGAAAGCGATTATCGCAAACCTTAAGAAAGTTTTCCTTATGGTTTCCGGAGCCGCTCTTCAAAAATACATGATGGATATTGAAAAGCAACAACACTTATTATTGAATGCTTCTGAGATCCTTAACCAGATCTATATGGCAGAATCTGCAGTATTAAGAGCTGAGAAACACTTCTCTCCTGAATCTGTAGAAGCAGCGATGGCTCAATTGAACCTTTACAAAGCGGTTGAGAAAATCATCGTAGCTGCTAAAGAAGGAATTATTTCTTTTGCTGAAGGAGATGAGCAGAGAATGATGCTTTCAGGATTAAGAAGATTCACTAAGTATACTAATCATCCAAATGTAGTAGCATTAACTGAGAAAGTAGCTGCTCACTATATTGAAAAAGGAACTTATTAGTCTTTATAACATAAATTTGATTTCAAAACGTCCCATTTGGGGCGTTTTTTTTTATGTTTAAAACCAATTATCGTAATTTTATTTTATCATTGCAGAAATATTTAATGTAAGATAAGCATACCCATGAAAACATTTTTACTGATCATTACTGTAGCTTCTTCAATTTTTGTTAAAAGCCAGGTGACAAATCATCCACCTGCAGGAAAAGCATCTTCAATTGAAGAAAAAATTTATGGCAACAAAAAACCTTACGAACAAGCAGAGATTATTCCACAATTTAAAGGAGAAATTACTAAGTTCAAAAAATTACTTCTTGAGAAATTAGATCTTAAAAAATTTAATAATAACAATACGTTTTACTTTTCTGAACTTAGCTTTATTATTGAAAAAGATGGCTCTGTAAGTTCAATAAAAGCTGAGGGCGATGAAAAAGATTTTAATACAGAAGTAATCAATGGATTTAAAAAAATGAGAACAGAATGGATAGCCGCAGGAATGGGCAATTGGAAAGTACGATATCATGTAAGTGTACCTGTTAGCCATAGCAACGATCAATTAGGCAAAGGAACTAACAACCCTTATAATTTTTTTGGAAATAAAAGAATAAGCACCCTTGAGGTATTCGAAAGTGTTGAACAAAAAGCTTTTTACCAAAAGGGTATTGAGAATTTTAAAAATATAATCCTATCCAAAATTGGGACTCTTGCAGATTCTTATCCATTTACAATGTCATTTGTAGTAGAAAGGGATGGGTTATGTTCAGGGGTAAAAATTTCCGGTACGGATGAAGATAAAAATGAAAAGATAAAAAGAGCTATTTTACCCATAAAAGAAATCTGGATTCCTGCTAAAATAAGTGGGCAAGCCGTAAGATGTAAGTATGGAATTGATTTTCATTAATCAATAATGTTTACATATTTATTGATCATAACTTTTTATTTTTTTATCTTTAATTTAAAAGTAGAAGCAATTCTATTTAAGTAATAACCAAACCACAACTCAAAAAACTATTATCATGGGAAAATTTATTATTTCTAAAAGAACCAACGGCGAGTTTCAGTTCAATCTTAAAGCTGGAAACGGCCAAGTCATTTTAACAAGTCAAGGATACAGTACAAAACCCTCTTGTGAGAACGGAATCAGTTCTGTAAAAACCAATGCTCAGGAAGATGCCAAATTTGAAAGAAATACTGCCCGGGATGGCAGATGTTATTTTAATCTTAAAGCCGGAAACGGACAAATTATTGGAACCAGCCAGATGTACGAATCTGATAACGGGATGGAAAACGGAATAGAATCCGTAAAAAACAATGCTCCCAATGCTTCTGTGGAGGATGAAACAAATTTCTAAAATAATCTTAAATAATCTCATTAAAAATGTCTTATTTTTTTAAGGCATTTTTTATTTTTGTACTCTATTTTTTAGAAAAAATGACAAAGGAAGAATTACTCAACAAAGCTATAAAGATTGCCGATAAGGCTCATAAAGGACAAACTGATAAATACCACGCTCCTTACATAGGACATGTTATGCGTGTCATGGAATATGGTAAAACCATTGATGAAAAAATCGTTGGTGTACTTCATGATGTTGTTGAAGATCATCCCGTAGAATTCAGTCTGGATTATTTAAGAGCTGAAGGATTTCCTGAATACATTATTTTTGCCATCAGCTGCCTTACCAAATTCGATCCGGAAGAAGACTATGATGATTTCATTAAAAGAACGGAAAGATCCCTTCTTGCGGTTGCTGTAAAAATTAATGACCTTCGTGACAATATGGATCTTAGAAGAGTAAACCGAGAGCTTACTCCCAAGGATATCAAAAGATTTAATAAATATCTTAAAGCTTATCGTTATCTGATCGAGAAATATTAATTAAAAAAAACACAAATGACTAATAACCTGCCCAAAATTTCACATGCTTATCAATCTAAGCTGACTTCTGCTATTATATCAGTTTCAGTCTTTTTTTTGATTTATTTACTACTTACCCTAACTTCTCTCCTATTGGTTTTCCTATTAGGCTATGGTGCTATTCAGCTATTGAGGATTAAGGTCAATTATTTTACGATTTTTGGAGCTGTAGGATTATTTAGCATAGGAATTTTTGTATTTATCTTTCTTATCAGATTTATTTTCAGAAAAAATAATTACAATACACAGCACCTGATAGAAGTAACACGTTCCCATCAGCCCGAACTTTTTAACATGATTGACGACATTGTGAGGGAAACAAAAGCTCAGGCTCCTAAGAAAGTTTTTCTTTCGCCAGAGGTAAATGCCAGTGTAAGCTATAATTCTATTTTCTGGAGCATGTTTCTGCCTGTAAAGAAAAACCTTACTATAGGTATGGGGCTTATTAATACAACAAGTACCGGAGAATTGAGAACAGTTTTAGCTCACGAGTTTGGTCATTTTTCCCAAAGAAGTATGAAAGTTGGTGGCTATGTAAATCAAGCTGAAAAAATTATTTTTGAAACCGTTTACAATAATAAAGATTATGAAAATTTCATTATAGAGTTTTCAGGAGGCAATGTATTCTTTAAAATTTTCGGTCTTATTTCTGTAGGCTTCATCAATGTATTTCAATATATTCTTAAAAGCATTTCAAATTTTCTTTTTAAAAATCACGCTTCTCTGCAAAGGGAAATGGAATATCATGCCGATGCTATTTCAACTTTCGTTACAAACCCGGATGAGCAGGTCTCCTCTTTATTACGATTAGAATTAAGTGATGCTGCACTCAATTATGCACTCAGTTTCTATATTGAAAGCAATCAGAAATATCGTCCTAAAAATCTTTATGAAAACCAAACTTCTTTAATGAAAGTTTTCAGCGAAAGAAATAATCACCCTTATGTAAACGGACTTCCAAAGATAGATATTGAAGATTTGACCCGATATAACAAATCCAGAATTGAAATTGAAGACCAATGGGCATCCCATCCTGATATCGCCAAAAGAGTTGAAAGGATCAAAGAGAATCCAACCCAGAATACAAACAAAGATCACAAACCTGCCGGAGAAATAATAAAAGGGTATGAAAATATATGCGAAGCCTTAACCTCAAAATACCTCACATTATTAAATATTAAAAATGTTGGAGAAGTTATTGATGGCAAATTATTCACAACACTCTATCTGGAAAACAATAATTATCAGAATCTGATCTCTCGTTTTAATGGCTATTATGAAAGACATAATCCTATTTTAGAGAATCTTGAAACGATTATTACGAATTCAAAGCATGAACATGAATCTGATATGTTCAGTGATAAAAAAGTTTCTCTTGTGTATGAAAAATCAGGGATAGAGCAAGACCTTCAAATCTTAAAGTACTTAGTTTCTCAACCAAAAGAAATAAAAACATTCAGATATAATGGCACTTTACACAAAACAAAAGATGCCGGAAGCATTATCCCGCAACTTGAAAAAGAGCTTACCCATGTAAAAACTGAACTTCTTGAAAACGATAAATCCATTTTCCAATATTACTACCGGCGATGCAGCGATGAACAGCAAATGAATCTCATAGGTACATACAAAAAAATGGCGGCAATAGACAAAGAATTTGATGAATTTCAGGAAAGTCTTAATGACTTTATCGGATACTTACAGTTTATGGGCATTACTTTACCTTTTGAAGAAATCCGAATGCACAGAGCAAAGCTTTTGAAGGCAGAAAAGCCTTTTAAACAAAAGATAAGAAGCCTTCTTGAAGAATCAGCGTACAAAGAATTGCTGACAACTGAAGAAAATGATCTTCTTCAGCAATTTGTAAATGCTGAGTATATCTATTTCAATAATGACCGATATCTTCAGAATGAAGTGGATTCAGTAGCATTATTGATTGAAAAATATCAGGCTCTTTTAACGACTTATTACCTTAATACAAAACAGGAACTATTAAATTTACAGTCAGACTTAGACAAAGCATCTTAATCCGCTCCAGGGAAATCGTAGGTTCTCACATGATGGCCAGTATCGTCAATGTTGATATTTAAAGCCAGATAAATAAAATGTAGATTTTTATTCCCTTTCGCTTCAAATTCACGTTGCCAAAGGTATCCCGTTGCGATTCCAAAATACTCATCGATCTGATAGCCGAAACCGCCATATACTCTGTTTCTGGCAAAAGTAGGCTTCATCGGGGTTACAAAAAAGATTTCATCATAAGCATTCGCAAAAACAGTTCCTTTTTCAATCGTCTTAGAGTTTAACGGAACGCTTACATTCAGACGGTAACGGTAACGCATCCTTTGCGAAGTATTATCCGTTTGAGGCTCATAAAACCAACTTTTTTCCACACGGAAACGGTTTTCAAATTTTACGACCCCCTTTTTGACATCAATAATATCCTGAAGCCATACCCTGAACTCTTCCTTAGTTAGTTTGTGATCCTTATAGTTCACATACCTTCCAAGTCCTATGAATGGTTTATGATTTTTGGTAAGGTTATACCCTAATCCTCCTTTCACTTCATAATAATCCGGATAAGAATATTCTTCGTTACCTCGAAGCTGGCCTTCACCATAAAGGAAAAATTTAGGATGAAATTTATAGGTTAAAGTCACTGCATTGAAGCTGGAAATATGTTCCTGTGCTTTGAAGAAAGATAGACTAAGAAGTAAACTTAAACCTATAAAACGTTTCATAAAAATTTTTTGCAAATGTAAATTTTTTAACAATTTCTTAATATTAACTTTAATTAATATTGAATTAATACTTACTTCATATTAATTGTATAAGAAAACCCGATATGGAACCATCTTTGCGGCATTGGAACACCAAATGCTTCTGTATATTTTACATTGGTGATATTATTCACTAAAACATATACCGAATACTCTTTTTTGGTAAAGCTTAATTTCTCATCCAACAGCTGATAACTTCCCAGATTCATTCTTTCATTGTATCGGTAAACAATCTCATTTGTGAAAGCACCCAGGAATTTTGTTTCTACTTTACCAATGAACTGATGTCTCAGATTATCCATAATATATTTTGAAACAAATTCATTGGCTTTCTGAAACTTACCATCAATGTAGGTATACCCTGCCATCAGCTTTAGCCAGCCGTTCATTTTATAATTTATTTCCGCTTCTATCCCTTTGATCTTGATGTTTCCTACATTATCAGCAGCCCATGTTTTATCATTGATATCTTTTTTAACCCAATCTATAGAATTCCTCGAATCTCTTAAAAATCCACTAATTTTGGCTAAAATCTTTTTATCCTGGTATTGATACCCTATTTCAGATGAAATACCATTTTCAGGCTGTAAATTTGGATTACCACGTTCCTGTGGACTTACATAATACAGATCGGTAAAAGTAGGAATACGGTGTACTTTGGCAATATTTCCATACACTTTATTATTAGGATTGAAATTATATCCAACATCCAGCCCAGGATAGAAGAAATTTCCTTCTTTAGAATAATTTGCCCATGAAATTCCAGGGGTAATGTTTAATTTTTATCTAATAATGAGAAATGATGTTCAAAGAAAACCTGGGAAACAAAACGGTTTGGATTTCCTAAATTACTACTCACCAAAAATTCTTTTCTCAACTCTACCCCCACTCCGGTAGTTCCTAATCCCCATTGATAGCTGGAGTTCACTTCACCACCCACATTATTTCCAATATGCATGTTTCTATAGCCATTAGGATTCTGTCTGGTATACAGATACATGTCCTGTCCTCTTCTCCAGTATACATTGGAATTAATCTTTAATTTCCCAAAGGTTTGCTGATGAGCAATACTTACAATAGAAGCCTGCATTTCTTCATATTGATCTACAGCAGATTTGGAAGCATAAAATCCATTAGCCCCAAATTTCTTTTCCGAAAACCCCGCCTGAAGTCTCAAATCTCCATTTTTAATATTCAGTTTCCCCTGATAGAATACATTCCTGATTTCATAATCGGTATTGTACATATATCCTTCTGATCCGGAAGTATTGGCCTGAAGAGTATTGGCAAATTTCTCATTTCCCATCTGGGCATTGAAGCCCAGCCTGTAAGAACTATAATCACCTCCTTCGGCACTTATTTTAATCTTTTTTCCTACTCCGGGTTTGGTAATCACATTAATAACACCAGCATAAGCATTTTGTCCAAAACGTCTGGCAGCAGGTCCTTTGATGATCTCAATTTTTTCCACATCTTCCAGATCCACCGGAATATTCATAGAATTGTGTCCTGTCTGGGAATCATTAATTCGGACTCCATTTAATAGTAACAAAACCTGTTCAAAAGAACTTCCTCGGAAACTAATATCACTCTGTACCCCATTAGATCCTCTCCTTCTGATGTCCATTCCCGGTACCTGCTGAAGAATTTCATCAATACTTTTGGAGGGAGCATTGGCAATATCTTCTTTCGTGATAACCGTAATATTTTGGTTAGCACTTTTATAAGGAGTGGAGATAAATTTCCCTTGAAATTCAACGCTTTCAATATCTGTCGTCTTTTCCTGTGCGTTTACCCAAAGCAGAGATCCCAGAAAAAAAGCACTTCCTATCTTTTTGATCATAATCGTTTCCGTAGTTTCTTTTAACAAGGTTCAAAAGTAAGGGAGTTCATGAAGACAGGCAAATGATACTTGTCATAAAAAAAGACACAACATTGAATGCTGCGTCTGTACTTTTTTGAGGGGCTAATTCTATCTTTTTCTCATTAAATGTGTAACTAGATCTCTGAATAATTTTCTCATTTCTATATTACATATTTATGAATACAATTTTAAATAATTTTAAAACATAAAACAATACCATGGTAAAAAAATACACCAGACACCGTGAAAGCATTTAAAATTCAATAAAAATAAATGATTAAGAGAGAATAATTCTCTAAAATAGATCTAAAATCCTCTTTTTAGGTCACCATTTTTGTTCACCAGCCCCCTCATTTCTATTTTTTATATATAATTTTAGTCATAAGAGAAACATACAATTTTCGCTAAAAAATTCGTAATTTTGTGGGTCTTAATTTTACGGATAAAACTTTCTTTTTTAACTGTATTTTGGCAGCGTTCTATCAATAAGTTGCCTCTATCAGTTGAATCTGGAAATAATTTAAAAAGTTCAATTGATGACTCCCGGAATTTTCCGGAAAACACCATTAAACTGACCGTTTACAACACGGTACAGTTCCTTTTATGAATAAACAAAATATGGCTGATATAACAGAAATAGATATAAAAAAACAGATTTTCGTTAAGAATGCTCATCTTAACAATCTGAAGCATATTGATGTCCTGATTCCAAAAAATAAACTGATCGTTATTACCGGAGTATCAGGAAGTGGAAAATCATCTTTGGCTTTTGATACCATTTATGCAGAAGGACAAAGAAGATATGTAGAAAGCTTGAGTTCTTATGCTCGCCAGTTCTTAGGAAAATTAGAAAAACCTAAAGTTGACGACATTAAAGGTCTCGCTCCCTCCATCGCGATCCAACAGAAGGTAATTTCTTCTAATCCGCGTTCTACAGTAGGGACTTCTACTGAGATTTATGATTATATGAAACTTTTATTCGCAAGGATTGGGAAAACCTTTTCTCCTGTTTCGGGAGAAGAAGTAAAAAAAGATTCAGTGTCTGATGTGGTTGACTTTATCAAGGCTTCTAAAAAAGATACTTCCTTTTTATTAACTGCTCCTTTGGAATATGATGCAGAAAACTTTAAAGAAACTTTAAATGTTTTAAAACTTGCCGGTTTTACAAGACTTGAAATCAACGGAAATGTCGCAGGGATCGAAGATCTTGAAAGTTTCGGATTTGCTCCGGAAAAAGGGATGAAGATCAATCTTGTGATCGACCGTTTTTCTTATGAAGAAGACGAAAGCTTTTTACAGCGATTGGCAGATTCTATTCAAATGGCATTTTATGAAGGCCGTGGTTACTGTGCTTTAAAGAATACAGATACTGAAAAGGTAAAAGAATTCTCCAATAAATTTGAATTGGACGGTATGGAGTTCCTTGAACCGAACGTTCATTTCTTCAGTTTCAATAATCCGTACGGAGCTTGTCCTGCCTGCGAAGGATATGGAAAGGTAATCGGTATTGATGAAGATCTTGTAGTTCCCAATAAACATTGTCTGTCTATGAAGATGCAGTAGTCTGCTGGAGAGGCGAAACGATGAGCGAATGGAAAAAAGACTTCATTAAAAAGGCTGGAGACTTCCCTATTCATAAACCTTATCACCAATTGACAAAGGAACAAAAAAGCTTCCTTTGGAAAGGTGATGGCAAAAGCAGTTTCCCTTGCATCAATAATTTCTTCAAAATGCTTGAAGAAAACCTTTACAAAATCCAGTACAGAGTAATGCTTTCCCGTTACAGAGGAAAAACTCTTTGTCCAACGTGTGAAGGATTGAGACTTCGTGAAGAGACCAGCTGGGTAAAGGTAGATGGACATAATATTCAATCAATGATTGAACTTCCATTGGATGAACTTGCTCCAATGATCAACAGCTTACAATTATCAGATCATGATAAAGAAGTTGCGAAAAGATTATTATATGAAATCACAACCCGTCTTGAATTCTTATTAAAGGTTGGTTTAGGATATTTAACATTAAACAGAACTTCGAATACCCTTTCAGGAGGAGAAAGTCAAAGAATTAACCTGGCAACAAGCTTAGGAAGTTCGTTGGTAGGTTCTATTTATATATTGGATGAACCTTCTATTGGTCTTCACTCTAAGGATACGGAAAACCTTATCGAAGTTTTGAAAAACCTTCGCGATTTAGGAAATACAGTGATCGTAGTAGAACACGATGAAGATGTAATGCACGCTGCCGATTACATTATTGATATTGGGCCGGAAGCGGGCTATCTTGGTGGGGAGCTTGTTTTTGCAGGAGACTATAAAGATTTGAAAAAAGCCAATACCCTTACTTCAGAATACCTTACAGGAAGACTGGAAATAGAAGTTCCTAAGAAGCGAAGAAAGGCAAAAGAATGGATTCATATTAAAGGAGCTCGTCAAAACAATCTTAAAAATATTGATGTAGACGTTCCTTTGGAAAGTCTCACCGTTATTTCGGGAGTTTCAGGAAGTGGAAAATCTACCCTGATGAAGGAGATCCTTACCAACGACATTCAGATTCAGTTGGGAATGGGGGGTAAAAAAGGAGACTATGATTCTGTAGAATTTCCAAAAAAATTGATCAAAAATATCGAACTGATCGACCAGAATCCTATTGGAAAGTCTTCCCGTTCAAACCCTGTTACCTATCTGAAAGCTTACGATGACATTCGTGATCTTTTTGCCAAGCAGAAAGTAGCTAAAATGATGGGGTATAAACCCAAACATTTCTCCTTCAACGTAGATGGCGGAAGATGTGACGAATGTAAAGGTGAAGGAGTTATCAATGTTTCGATGCAGTTTATGGCTGATATTGAGCTTGAATGTGAGGTTTGTAAAGGAACCCGATTCAAGAGTGAAATTCTTGAAGTAAAATTCGATGAGAAAAGTATTTCCGATATCCTTCACATGACCGTGGATGAAGCTTTGGAGTTCTTTAAAGATAATAATGAAGAAAAAATTGTTACCAAACTGAGACCATTACAGGAAGTTGGATTAGGTTATCTACAGTTAGGACAAAGTTCTTCTACTCTTTCCGGTGGTGAGGCACAGCGTGTGAAACTGGCTTCATTCCTGGTAAAAGGAGTTACAACAGATAAGACATTATTTATCTTCGATGAACCTTCTACTGGTCTTCATTTCCATGATATTCAAAAGTTATTGAAATCTTTACAGGCATTAATTGACCTTGGGCACTCAGTGATCGTTATTGAGCATCAACCGGATATTATCAAATGTGCCGATTATATCATTGATATTGGCCCGGAAGCAGGAAAACATGGCGGTGAAGTAGTTTTTGCCGGAACACCTGAAGACCTTACGAAAAATAAAAAGTCTCATACCGCAAAATACATCAAGGAAAAGCTTGAGAAATAAATTAAAAGCGATTGTTTTAGAAACAGTCGCTTTTTTCATCGGTATTTTGAATATTATTTACAATAGATTCTCTTATATTTATACAATCACTTCAAAATTATTTTTATGCCTTGGAACCCCGAACTCTACGATCAATACAAAGATGTACGTTACAAACCGTTTTACGATTTAGCTGCATTAATTAATCCTGGAAACAATATAAAAGCAATTGACTTAGGCTGTGGTACCGGAGAACAAACCTCTATTTTAACGGAAAAGCTGACAGGTTCTACATTTTTAGGAATCGATTCGTCAGCAGAAATGCTTGAAAAATCGAAAAAATTTGAAAATGACAATTTACACTTTAAGCTTCAGAGTATTGAAGAAATAGCTCAGTCTGTTCAAAAGTGGGATCTTGTTTTCAGCAATGCCGCTTTGCAGTGGGCGGATGATCACGAAACTTTATTCCCTAAAATCATTGGACTATTGTCTGCTGAAGGTCAACTGGCTATTCAGATGCCTGTTCAGAAAGAAAATATTCTCAACCAGATTCTAACGGAAATGGCAGATGAAGAACCTTATGCATCACAATTAAATCATTTCAACCGTGATTCACCGGTACTTTCGATGGATGATTATGCACAGATTTATTTGACAACGGAATTCAGGATATAGAAATATTTCAGAAGGTTTACCCTATCATTGCTGATGATCATGAGGCTTTATATGAATTTATTTCAGGAACAGCACTCCTACCTTATCTGGAACGTCTGGAAGGAGAACAGAAAGAAAAATTCATTTCCGAATTTAAATCACGTATCTCAAAAAGGTTTACAAAATATCCGGCCATCTATGCATTTAAGCGCATACTGATGTATGGCCATAAGAAATAAAAAATGATTACCTATATTAATTAAGAAACAGGCTTTTTTGATGTATTCAGAATTATCAATTTGAGATACTATAATAGTCTTATTTAAATATGATGGTTATTATTCAATCCGCTTTCCTCATAAATTGTTTATTCATAAATTATTTCAATAATAATTTCTTTTATAATAAGAAAATTCTGATTTTTGTTCTCAATCTGTTCTACCATGAAATTCCAAAAAGTAATATACCTTACACCTGCTCTCCTCCTTTTTATGAACTGTTCTGTAAAGAAAAATATAAATTCAGAAAATGAGTATGAAGTGAAGCGGGATACCCTTACCATATTCGATCAAAGCAGAAACCGTAAAATCCCTGTTGCCTATTATTTACCTAAAACCAATAAGAAGATTCCCAACCAACAACTGATTATCTTTAATCACGGGTATGGTTTCAATAAAGGTGGAGATTATTTTGTGTATTCTTATTTAACGGAGAAGCTGGCTTCTAAAGGATATTTTACAGTGAGCATTCAGCACGAACAAACTACAGACGCTCCATTGCCTGTAGAAGGAAACCTGCAAATGGTAAGAAGGCCATTCTGGCAAAATGGATCTGACAATATATTATATGTATTGAACGAACTAAAAAAGACGAATCCCAATCTGGATTATAAACACCTTACGTTAATTGGACATTCCAATGGAGGTGATATGGTGGCCTTATTTGGAAATCAGCATCCTAATCTGGTCTATAAGATTATTGCCATGGATAACAGAAGAATGTTCCTTCCCAGAACAAGCATTCCTAAATATACTCACTCCGTTCCAATGATTATCCTGCAGATGAAGGAGTATTGCCTACAGAAGAAGAGCAAAAAAAGTATCGTATGACCATTCAGCCAACTTCCATCAATCATAGTCACATGGATAATAAAGGCAGTGATGAGGAGAAAAACACCTTGAATGACTTTGTACTACAATACCTGAATGAACAGTAATATTGAGCATATCTTATCTTATTAAATAGTAATTTGTGGACTCACGCCAGACTTATCCACAATAAAATGTGGATAACTTGTGAATTTTAACATTAAATTCATATTCCGTATTAAAAATATCACTACATTTACTATGTAATAAACATCGAAGTGGAAACTTTATTTGCTTTTCTTACTACTCTTGAAATTGCAATTAAATTTGAAATAAAAATTTAAGCACAGCATTGTCGGCTGTGCTTTTTATTGTTGTCTAATTAAAAAAATGAGATGTCTTATCTACTGAATCTGCCCCTAAAGGGCAGATTCTTTTATTTCATAGGAAGTCTATAAATATTTCAAAATCATTTTTTTTCTTTGCTCCTTTAGCTAAAATCAATTGATTAATTTTGATCAGCTAGTGATGAATGATTGAAAATATTTGAACTATTAAGATTTTTTAAGTGATTAAGAGAAGTTAAGGTATAGCTAAAGCTATTAATAAAGCGCTTTCTTCATTCATCTTTGATGAATCTTAACTTATGTTAGCATCTTCATTTTCTTAATGGTTCATCCTGTTTTTTACTTTTAAGCAGATCGTTATAATTACAAATTAATCAGCAAAAGTTAAAATCACCAAAATATATGCAAACATCTGTGTAGAATTGGTTTTTAGGTTTAAAATACAGTATCAATTTTCAAAATAGAATACTATACTATAAAAAAAGCAACCCTTTGAAGTTAACAGTAGCCGCACCAGGGATCGAACCTGGATCTAAAGTTTAGGAAACTTTTGTTCTATCCATTGAACTATGTGGCCTTTTGGAAAATAAAAGTACAAATTATTCTTGTATGTGTTTTAAATCAATAGGTTAATATATTGTTTTACCACGGATTTCACATTTGTTCTTTATTGGTATAAAAACCTATTCACTAATATTTTACACCCAATTAGTTGAAATTAAAACTAATTTTCCGTACATTTGTTAGGAAGCATCAACATAGAATTTTATGTCTGAAAAACAAAATAACCTGTCCGAACTGGCTTTAGAACTGGGCTGGGCAATGAGTGAAATGAAGAGTCGCTTACGGCAAAAAATTCAGGCGTGCGTTAATGAGTATGATCCGGATCTTTCCGTTGAACTGGTTGAAATTTTAGGACTTCTATCCCGGAATGATGGGATCAATCAACAGGAAATAGCCAACAAAGTAAGCAAAGATAAATCAAGCATCACCTATCTTATTAATGCCCTTGTAAAAAGAGAACTGGTAGAAAGGGTTGCTTATAAAAATGACCGAAGAAACAAGCAGATCTTTCTTACTTCAAAAGGAAAAAAGCTAGTAGAAAAAGTGTATCCATGGGCACTGGAGCTATATAAAAAAGCAGCTGGTGATCTTCATGAAGACGAAATCAACAAAGCTCTTCTTTTAGTAAAAAAAATGACTGCTAATTTAGAATAATCAGGATTTAAAATAGACAACATGAGAACAATCCTCGTCCCTATTGACTTTACACCCACTACGGAAAATGCTGTAAAAGTAGCCGCAGAATGGGCAAAAAATTATAATTACCAAAACATTATCCTTTTAAAAATTGCCGGAGAATCTGAATTTGATTATCTGCATATTGCAGAAGGCCACTCATTCGTTAATGAAGAAAGTGTCAATAGTCTTTTGGAAAGAACAGAATTGCGATTTGACCAACTAAGTCAAGTTGTTGCAGAGATTTCACCGGAGGTAAAAGTCTCCAGGCTGTTAAGTGATTGGGCACTGACAAGAAGTATCAATGAAGTATTGAAAAATCAGCCGTCCATCGAAATGATCATTTTAGGAAGTGATGACTCCACTTCTTCCAGTGAAAGTTTTGTTTCCGACAATATTATCAGTATTGCAAGAACAAGTCCTGTTAAAACCTTGATTGTTCCCAATAGTTATCAATATAGTAGTGTAAACAATATTGTGATTCCCTGCGATGTCAATGGGATTAAAAAGCTTGAAAGACTGTTTCAACACAAATCAATTATTCAGAAACAGGATGTTCGTTTATCATTCCTGAATATCAATACTAAAGAAAAAACGGAGATCGATGCTGACAAAAAGAAAGAATTGGAAGACTATATTCGTCAGCATTTAACGGAGATTCCGAGCAATATTCATTATTCCTATGATGAAAATGTGATCAACGGAATTTTGGCTTTTGCCGCTTCAAACAATACGGACCTTATTATTGCTCTACCAGGCAGACATAGCTTCCTTTATTATATGGCGAACAGAAGTATTTCTGAAGGACTTTATCAAAATACCAATATCCCTGTTTTGATTTTGAAATAAAACTTTGATTTAATATAAAGATCGTAAGTATAAAAATAGAGTCCGTTTCACAAATAGTGAAAACGGACTCTATTTTTTATTTATCAACCTCTTTTTTCAAGTGTAAAATTCTTGAACTCCATGAAGAAATGCATAAGCTATCTTCGAGCAGGTTTCATTATCTTTTTCAAAATGAGGTAAATTTCGCTACTTATAAACTTAAGAAAGTTCATCAATTATGACCGTATATTTCGGAAAAACTTGTTTCAAATGATCCAAAAACAGTTTACGTTCCTTCTCATCACTTGGTAAAGATGTACTACAGCCTTCATGAAAACCTGGTGCTAAGCTACAACTGCTTAAATTAAAATCCTCATTGACGACTTTAGCACCAAACCATGTATTTTTGGGGACAATAGCCTGTAACTTTTCCCCTTTACTTGTATTCCGCCCTATCACTTTAACCGTTGCTGTCTTTTTCTCCAAGTCGAAAATATAAATTTGCAATGCTGAGCCATCATGAAAAAACCATTGCTCGTCCATTGTAAGCTTATGCAGTTTTAACTTTGGATGATTATCGATCAGAATAAAATTTAAAGAATAGGTGCTATCTTTATCTGCGTCATGAGTATGATCAATACCAAAATAGCCTACACGATCTACCAATTTAAGTCCCAAATCTTTAATCCATGTTTCCTTAGTTTTTTGCAATGCGAAGTTAACAGTAGTACCTAAAATTTCGGATTCATTTGTTGGGCATCGCCATAACCCTTTTTGTGTAAGAATAGGTTGTAGCGACCCGTCCGGTAATTCTATCAATTCGCGATGATTCAATAAGGGTACCCCAGACTTTCTTACTGCTTCATCATCCTTTACATGCTGCTCTCTGTCATCAATCGTCCCTATAATAGCAGAGACAGAACTTCCCACTAATTGGGCAAAGTTTCATTGCAGTATACAAATCTGGAATCTACATCTTTTACACAAGTATAGACACCGTCCATATTTAATACAGGACTTGAATCCAGACCAATTTCTATAGGTAGAATAGTTTCTATATTATCCATCATGCTTAAAATTTAGATTGATCCATTAAAGAAAAAGCATCAATAGATTCTGTATATTCACTATTAGTATGTTTTCCTGTACCATTAACACTTTTTTCTTTAGTACTCATCGGTTTACCTACTTTTTTCGCAGCAATTCGTTGATCAGCTAGTTGTAATGCCATTGCCGTCATAGTCAAAGTAGGATTCCAGGCACCACTTTGTGCCCATAATGATGCTCCTGTTATAAATAAATTGGATACAGATGCTCCTCTGTTTATCAGTTGGTACTCTAAATTTACTACAGCCTCAATATCATTATTATTTACTATAGGCAGTGTAGAACCTTCGTGTACCATTGCCGGAACGTGTGGATAAGCTGTACGTTTATCTTTATTTACCCAAGAGTTTTGCATTTTAGATCGTTTGTCCAAATCTTTGACCACATCCTTGCCTAATTGAGACTCTTGATAATAGTTCAGGTCACTATACCAATATTCAGGTTTATCAAATAAGTAATCAAGAATATCATAGGCTGCTTTCCCCATATCATCCCATGTTTCTTTATCTATTGAGCTTGGGTTGCAGCGAAGGACACTAGCGGTTGTAATGTCATGATCCTTATTAGCATGAAAATATGCTTCTTTATTGTGAATATCTAATTCACCCAGAATAGCACATACTAATATCACATGATTTTCAGAGTCTGCCAATTGTTCCGGAGAGGCTGTAGACACAACATCCGGCATATAGCGCATAGCAAGCTCTCTATTCTTATTCGGGTTAGGATCATGGATAATAGACAATTGAATATGAAACTGCTGCTTATTTTTTGCAAAGAATGGCAGGTAGATAGCTCCCATCTGCAAATTGTCATTTTCTGAAATCGAATCTTGTCCTAAATGCTCCAAAAACTTAGACTTCTCTACCCTGGCCGTTATTGCAGAAATTGTATGAGCTGTAAAATGCTGACCCGCTAATTGATGGTTAAATGATTTCTGAATCAACGTAGCAGGTGGCATCGCTCCGGTTGCTACTATCAATTCGGCATTGTTCAATGCTATTGTTCCCCTCGTTGTTGATAAGCCATACGCTTTATTATCTTCATTTAAAATCTCTTCTACGACGCATTCTGTAACAATATGCAACCTGTTTGGGTACATATTATTTCTTTCTCTTCGTCTTGTTTCTGCAGCAGGATCTTTTTTAGTATCAAATGCCGTACTGTCTACCAAATTCAGAATTGCAGTTGGGGTAGAAAATTTATTAAAATCAATCCCTTTATTCTCACCATCACCACAAGCCAGAGAAGCGTACTCAACCTTCATCAGTTGAGCACCGGTACGATTTCCTTTATCAACATTCGAGTTAAAACTTTCTCTATTCTTATAAATTTTATTGTAAATAGCATCTTGCAATACTCCATATTCTGGTAATTGTAATTTACTCAAATTGTCTTCCAAATCCAGTCCTTTTAATTTTTTTAAGTTCTTCACAAAAGGTAAGCTATTAGACTTATGAACATGCAATAACTCAATGGCATCATCAAAATAAGATTTTTCACCATTCTTTTTTATTAGAGATTCATATAATTCCGTAGACCATTTTTCAACTTGCCCTGCTTCGGGTTGCGGACACCAGGCGCTCCATAAGAAACTTCTCCCGCCAAAATAAGGTAACATACCATGTTGGGTTACCCGATAAGGTGCTTTTTCAAGCATTGTAGATTGAGATAAGCTCCAAGGAAACGTTTCAGAGATTGGACCAACCAGTTTCTTATAGCTTGCCCCTAAATTCTGAAAGTGAGTGGGCAATAAGAATCCTCCCCTTTCAATCATTAGAATCGTAGCTTCTTTGTCTTTTTCTAAAATTCTTTTAGCAAAGGCATACCCACAGAAGCCTGAGCCAATTACGATATAGTCATAAGAATTATTTTCTCTTGCTTCTTTCCATTGACCTTCTGTCAAGAAATAAGCGTGATTCATGATATCCTGAATATCAGGACGCTGAGGACCCGGAGTTGGATATCCATTGCCTAGGTTTCTAGATGATGCAAAATTTCCCATAATTATTAGTTTATTTTTATGAATTATTATGGGATAAAAGTAATATGTTAAAAACAATATAAATTAAGTATTTATACCTAATTTGTGGTACCGAATTTCTACATACAATCAATAATTAACGTGAAATAAACACATTGTAACTTATAGTTATTTCTCAAAAAAGCATCCATCTCCTCATATATTAATTTATTTTTAAAAAAAATATCGCCAACTGAATACAGTTAGCGATTTATTTAGTTTTTAGCTCGTTTCTATTTATCTTTAAATGAATACTCGTCATACACTGTATTGATAAGCTGTTCAGAATGGATATTTCGTGAAAAAATAGGATAATGAAAGCGATCCAGTTTATTAAGAATACGTATAAGTTCCATCTTTTCGCTGTGATTAAGATTTCCTGCAACAATATGGGTAGCCTGACGAATCTTATCCATTTGCTTTTCCAAAATCATCAATCCTCTTTCAGAAATACGGATTAGTTTACTTCGTTTATCCACATCAGAATCCATCTGCTCAATAAGTCCCTGATGCAAAAGCCTTGCAATAATAAGCATCCCGACAGGTTTATCTTGAATATTTTTCTTGATCAGAGCCATCTTGGTCATCTCTCCAAAAGCTTTCAGATTTATTAAATAAATAAAGTCTTCCTGAGTAGAGAATTCCGAGTCTGAAATTGCTGACTTTGAATAGGTTTTCGCATACCGGTTAAGATGAACAAGTAATGTACTTATGGCGCTTTCCGGAGTTCTTCCATTCTCCTTACCTTCCCAATAGGGCTCTTCTGAGTTATTTTTTTGCTCAGTATTTTCTTTATTAGAAACCCATGCTTTAAAACCCTGAATATTTTCTGGATATAAATCAGGACATGCCTGAATTTCTGTTTCAAACTCCTGCAGTAGGTCTACAAAATCTTTAATAAGTGTATAATTCATATCCGCTAAATAGTTTACAAAAATACCTAATTCCTTAAAGAACTACGTAATGTATCATCAAAACTATACTAAATAGAATTGATTAAGCTGTTCCTCACATAGAATTTTAATCACTTCAATCCAACGATCTTCATCGTTTAGACAAGGTATATATGTGAAATTCTCACCCCCAGCTTCCATAAACTGCTCTTTTCCTTCAACAGAAATTTCTTCCAGAGTTTCAAGACAGTCTGAAACAAAGGCAGGACAAACTATGGCAAGATTTTTAATTCCTT
This sequence comes from Chryseobacterium tructae, assembly GCF_030409875.1. NCBI lineage: Bacteria > Pseudomonadati > Bacteroidota > Flavobacteriia > Flavobacteriales > Weeksellaceae > Chryseobacterium > Chryseobacterium tructae. Next base: position 2,926,556 of record NZ_JAUFQR010000001.1, read on the forward strand.
TTTCGGGAATAGTTTCTAGGGTATGATCTGTATAAGGCTCTATCCATTTGTCTTTTCCTAATCTGGATTGAAAAGAAACAATCACTTTGTTTTTTGGCAATTTAAGTTTTTTGATGACGCGATCTGTGGTATTAAAGCATTGATGACGATAGCAGAATGAATGACTTGGATGGGTATCTTTATGACAGCAATCATTCATATTGCACGTCTTTGTTCGGTCTGTGTTGTAAATATGCCGCTCGGGAACACCATGGTACGAAAACAATAAGGCATCAAAATTTTCAGGAAGCTTCTCGCGGATACTTTCTGCTAAACAGTTCGTATATACATCCCGATTATAAAAAGGCTGCACATAATTGATTCTTACCTCGGGAAATTTTTTCTTTCTGATTTCTTCTGCTTTTTCAATGACTGTTTCTGTAGTACTCATTGCATATTGCGGATAAAGGGGAAACAATACAATTTCTGTAATTCCTTTTTCAACAAGATTTCTGATCCCCGTTTCAATGCTGGGTTCCGCGTATCTCATTCCTATCTCAACGGGTATATCAACTACCTTTTGCAGCTTTTGCTGTATCTTTTTGGTGATAACAATAAGAGGCGATCCTTCTTCTGTCCATACGGTTTTATAAGCTTCCGCTGATTTTGCAGGTCGGGTTTTTAAAATAATTCCACGAACCAAAAGCGCCCGAAAAATCCATCGATAATCAATTACCTTTTCATCCATCAGGAATTCATCCAGATATTCTTTTACATCTTCTACTGCAGTTGACCTCGGAGATCCAAGATTGATCAACAAAATTCCTTTTTTAGCCAATGTTATTTATTTTATTTATTAATAGTTATGATCTTTTATTCTGTCAATCCGTCTTTGTAAGCTTTCAGCGCCCTTTCTCTAGCTTTTGTATGCTCTACAATAGGTTCTTCCTTATATTCTTCAGGAAGCCATTTTCTGATATATTGAAGGTCTTTATCAAATTTTTTTGATTGTTCATAAGGATTGAATATTCTGAAATAAGGTGCCGCATCACATCCACATCCTGCAGCCCATTGCCAATTTCCATTATTTGCAGCCAGATCATAGTCTAAGAGTTTTTCGGCAAAATAGGCTTCTCCCCACCGCCAATCAATAAGCAAATGTTTGGTAAGGAAACTTGCTGTAATCATTCTTACTCTGTTGTGCATAAATCCAGTTTCATTGAGCTGTCTCATTCCGGCATCTACAATTGGATACCCTGTTCTCCCTTCACACCATGCTTTAAATTCATTTTCATCGTTCCTCCAAATAATATTCTCATATTTCTTTTTAAAGCAAGAATGAACAACACTTGGAAAATGATATAAAATCTGCATGAAAAACTCTCTCCAAATAAGTTCATTAAGCCAGGTTTCATTATGTTTAACAGCATATTGCACACATTTCCTGATAGAAATCGTCCCAAACCGAAGGGCAATGCCAAGATGAGTCGTACGATCCAATGCAGGAAAGTCTCTATAATCTCCATAAGAATCTATAATCCCTTTGTCAAGTTGTGGTTCTACAAAGTCAAGATCTGTTTTCTCAAATCCAATTTCTTTCAGTGAAATAATTTCTGAAGACCCCTTATAGTGGGCAAAATTCTCCATGTTTGGAGTAACCGTTTCTATGCTGTCCAAATTTTCCTTCCATTTCTTTGAATATGGGGTAAAAACAGTATAGGGAGAAAGATCATTTTTCAAAATATTATTTTTTTCAAATATGACCTGATCTTTAAAATCTCTGAATATAATATGACGTATCGACAAAAAGCCTGCGATCTGCCGATCCCGTTGTAGGGCTTGTGGTTCATAATCTCTGTTGCAAAAGACAGTATCAATTGTAAAATCCTCCGTTATTGTATTAAAAACTTCCATTGGAGTACCATAGTAGACATGAAGCCCGCTGTTATATTCCTTCAAATTGCTGTGAATCTGTTGTAAAGCCTGATGAATATAATCTACCCTTCTGTCATCTTTATTCTGAAGCCGATTCAGGATCTCCTGATCAAAAATAAAAATTGGAAGGACTTTCAATCCGGAATTAAGGGCATGATAAAGACCCATATTATCTTCCAACCTAAGATCTCTTCTGAACCAAAAAATATTCACCTTATTCATTATTTTATCTATTTAAAAAAGTAGTGATTTTATTTTAAAATAAATCACAAATATACCATTAAATAAATAAAAAGAATATTAATATACTAAAATAATATTAGATTTATGTATAAAAATCAGAGGGCAAAAACGAAAACCAAAACTAAACACAAATGAAAATAAAAAATTTATAGCCTTGCCAATATCTTAAAGTAACATATAAATAAACTAAATAATATAAAAAAAAGACCGAAATTCATGAATTCCGGTCTTTTTTTAAACTAACTTAATTGGTTTTCTTTCTCCATTCTGCCTTCACATCTTCAGCGGCATCTTTGGTCTTTTCCCACGCTTCATCTGCTTTATCCTTAATATCTTCCCACGCGTCAGAAAAGTTTGATTTTACTCTTTCCATCCAGTCTTCCTGAGTTGCTTCCTGATCACTATCTCTTTTCTCATTGATATAATCCTTAGCTTTATCGGCCAAATCATTGATCTTCCACTTTGCCTCATCAGCTGCATTTTTTAAAGAATTTTTTGTTTCATCTACTGCATTTTCCGCTTTGTTATAATCTGAATTATTCATAATATAATATTTTAGTAATTGGTATATAAATAAACAATATCTGTGCCTAAAAAATAATTATCATGTTAAAAAAAATATAAAAAATTATTCAACAGTAATATGAATTATTTTATTTGAACAACCCCTATCAAAATTTTTTACTGATTCCAGATCCCTTTACAATATATTAAATTGGCAGTCAGCTAATCCTATAAATAAAAGCATTCTTACAAACCATAGATTTAGCCATTAAAGAGATTGCAGACCAGCTTGATTTCAAAGATTCATCATATAGGGCTTGTTATTTCAAAAAGCAAACTGGTGCTACACTAACTCAATATCGAAAATGAAACACCCAACCTGATGAAAGATTGGGTGTTATGAATGGTTATCTTAAAACAATATCAAAATGAGTAGATAAAGCTGTTCTCATTCGATTCTGAATGATATTGATTTCTTCATTGTTTAAGGTTCGTTCATTCGAGCGATAGGTAATTCTATAGGATAAAGAGGTCTGATTATTCTTGGAAAATTTATCCTGTAGACAAACATCTTCAATCAGGTCATCTCCTTCTTCCCTTGCCATTTCGCAAAAGTTATTATAATCTGACCAGATTCCTTCAAAATTATCTTTATAGTCGTTAACCCAGAATGATATATCCTTGTAAACAGGAGGATACTTGGAATACTCATGGAACTCCACCAATCCATTTTTAAATTGGGAAAGGAAGCGAGGATCGTGAGTCCAGAGATATCGGATATCCGGAATATTGCAATAAGAAAGCAACAGACGATCTAGTCCTAGCCCAAACGCCCAACCTGTTCCTTCAATATTACAGTTCTCAAGAATTGTAGAGTGAATAACTCCTGCTCCAAGAATTTCCATCCACTCCCCATTTTGGTTCACTTCTATTTGCAAGGATGGTTCTGTGAATGGAAAATAATCATCCAAAAATCTATATTCCTTTCCGGGATACAGATATTGGATCAAGCCTTCTAAGGTATGTTTTAGATCTGCTAATGCATCTGCACCTTGGGGCATTATTTTAACACCTTCCATTTGATGAAAGACAGGATAATGGGTTTTGTCTATAGTATCCTTACGATAAACATCTCCTACTACAATAAATTGCCTGTTTCCAGCTCGTAACAGAGTATTCTGATGGGCAGATGTCTGAGTCCTCAGTACATTTTTGTCATCAATATAATAGGTATCATTCGTAGATCTTGCCGGATGCTCCAAAGGAATCAATAGGTCATCAAAATTATCCTGAATACTTACAACTTCATTCAAATCGTCGAAGATCGTAAAATCTTTAAAAAAATGCTGTATCTTTTGTTTTAACTGGCTTATAGGATGGTTTAAGTCATTATGTAATTTCCTTCCTCGTTTTTCATTGATGGTTCTTGATATATTATTCATTTTGAAAATAATATTAGATTATCTACGAAAGTAATTTCGCAGATATATAATTAAAAAATAGGTAAAAGTCTGATTTTGATTTGAATATCCGTACGCAACGGACATATAGAATTATCTTGGCCCTTGGGGGCCAAAAAAGAAGAAGAAAAATAATATGTTGATTTTAGAAATCATTCTTACTGCTAATTTACAAAAAAATTATAACCCATCAAAGGAAGAGTGCTATTTATAGACAATACACATCCGTTTTTGTAGTTATTATTTTTAAAATAAGCTTCAAGATTAAATCACAAGAGAATACTACTCATAATGAGTATCTTGTGAAAACAACTACCCTACTTACTCATAAACATGATAAATTTAGCCTGAGTTTTCCGAACTTTGTACCCATTAAACATATAGAACCTTAAATAATGGAGGAATTTGAACTACCGGTAACCTATAAAGGTAAAGAGGAGCTTTTTAATGTAAAACTGGCTACTTTTACTTATGGTTATAAATTCTATGTAGATGTGAATGGTAATGAAGTTGTTTTTGAGCGAGATGATGAAGGAAATATGCGGGCAATGGTACAGGATACCTCATCAGAATCAAAGATAGAAAAAGGACTTATTGAGGCGATTATGGAAGTATTTAATCGTATTTAATTCTGTTTTTTGTCAGTTGGCCGCTTCAAGTCTATAGGCTTTAAGGCTTTTCCCTTGATGTCTTTTGAAAAATTTATTGATATGGCTTTCATCGGCAAATCCAAATTCATCAGCAATTTCATGAACCCTTTTGTCACTGAAACGCAACCTATGTTCTATTAAACGAATTTTATAAGAAGAAATATAGTGTTGAATAGACTCGTTGCATTGTTTACGGAAATAGCCCCCTAAATAAGTTGGTGATAATCCAAACTCATTGGCTATCGTTTCTACCTTTAACAGTTTGGGGTCACGTATATGTTCCTGAATATAATCCAGAATCTGAAGAATGCGAACATCAGCATTGGAAGAGATATTCTCCGGTTTGATCACAGCAATATTCCTGGCCGCAATCACAATAATAGCGTTCACCAAATGGCGCGTAAGGTCTTCATTATACACTGAATCATGTTCTATGGCCTGTCTTAGATTCTGTATCAGCAGGCTGATCATTTTTTTATCTTCATTATTCACAAGAACAGATCCTGATAAATGAGAAGCGTAATACAAAAGACATTCAATATGGTCTATACTCTTCCATTGATACTCTTTGATGTAATTTTCGCCAAAACGAACTACCATAAATTCACAAATTCCATTCAGATCAAACCCATGACAATCATTGGGGGTAATCAAAAACAGGTCTCCGGCAGAAAAGGCAATTTTATTTTCATTCACTATATGATCTCCAATACCGGAAATGACATATACCAACTCAAAAAAGTTAAACTGTCTATCCTTTAAAGGGCATTGATCAATCTTTTCATAAAAAACTTCAAGGGACTGGTATATATTTTCTCTCGCCATACTACAAAGATACCCAAATAAGCTTGAAATATACCTGTTTTAGCCTTATTTATCAGTCTATTTTTGCCCTACAAAATAAAAACAATGCAAGAAAGAATAGATCCGGATTTGCTAAGAGTCATGATTGAAAGCCCTTTTAGTCGGATTGATTACGAAAAACTATTAGTAGAAAATCCCAACAGAATCAGAGAAGAAGAAATGAAAGTAATGGAAAAAGAAGAACCAGTATCTATTCCTGAATCACTCTCTGTAGAAAATATTTATATTGCCTCTTCCGATGTTCAAAGAAGTATCCGATTAAGAGTTTATCAGCCTAAAGGAAAAGAAAATCTACCCATATTATTGTATTTTCATGGGGGTGCATTTATATATGGAACACCGGAACAATATGATTTTATTTTCGTTCCATTGGCTTTGGATATTAATGCTGTTGTGGTCTCTGTTGACTATCGGTTAGCGCCCGAACATCCATTCCCGGCTGCCATGAAAGATGGCTATGATGCTTTATTATGGTTATCTGAATCTGCAGCACAGATAAGCGGAAATAAAAATAATATCATTGTTGGCGGGAGCAGTGCCGGAGCAACAATTACGGCTTCATTAACCCATTATGCAAGGGATAAAAAAGCAATCAACATCCGGCATCAATACTTATTATATCCACCAACCGATCATTTACTGACAAGCTCATCCATGCATGAACTGGCCAACACTCCCATGCAAACAAAAGATGCCGCCAGGTGGATGTGGAAGCATTATCTGCAACAGGAGATAAATCAGCCACCCCAATATGCTGTTCCATTACACGAAAAGAACTTTAGGGATCTTCCTGATGCTACCCTTATTATTTGTGAACTGGATCCCCTGAAAGATGAAGGTAAAGAATATGCAAAAAAATTGCAGAAGGCAGGAGTTTCAGTTAATCTTTTGGAAATTGAAGGTGCTGTACATGCATTTGATTTCTTTTCATGTTCTCTATCAGATGCTTTTTACAAAAGACAAATCGAATTATTCAAATATATTTTAATTCAATCATTATGAAAAAAATAGTCGTAATCAACGGACATCCGGATCAGGAAAGCTTTAATGCCGCCATAGCAGATTCTTATATTAACTCCGCCATAGCTTCTGGTGCAGAAGTACGATATATTGCTCTTGGAAAACTGAATTTTAATCCTAACCTTCAATTCGGATATCGTCAACGGATGGAACTGGAACCTGATCTGGTAAAAGCCTTGGAAAATATTCAGTGGAGCGACCATCAGGTATGGATACATCCTGTTTGGTGGCTGGGTATGCCTGCTATCATGAAAGGATTTTTGATAGGGCATTTCTTCCGGGAATCACTTTTAAAAGCAATAAAAAAGGAAGCAGCGAAGGATTATTAAACGCAAAATCAGCGAGAATCATTACAACAGCCGGCGATGTATCCCTCAAGGTATATGAAGAAGAATATCAATCCAGCGGGCTTATCCAGCTCAAAAAGGGAATTCTGGAATACTGTGGCATTTCCTCTATTGAAAACAACTTTATAGGCCCGTTATATGAATTAAGTGAAAAAGACAGAAGAGAATGGCTGGATATCATCAAGGAACTGGCTATTACGGATACTATCAATCAGTCTCAATATACCTCCAGTGAAGAAGTACCTTTAGGACGATAAAGATAGAGGGTAATGTAAGTAGTCATTACATTATCCTTTCCTTTTCTTTTAAAATCACCCCAAAGAGCCGATTTTTCGTCATTTACTCTCTGCAGGCATACAATTTTGCCCGCTGCATAAAAAGTTATTTTATAATTTTCAATAGGCTTTACATCAAAAAAAGCGACATCTGTATTGGTTCTGAATACATATTCATGATTCCATCTCTCTTTTATTTCATCCGGAAGTAAGTACAATTGTTTGGCTATTCTTTTTTCTCTATTGTAATAAATATTGGCTAATGCACTCCAGGAACCGTTTGTATAAATACTTCTTATCTTATTATATTTAGCAACAACTTCCTGTTCAATAGCTTGTAGCTTATCTTGATCGGTAGTTTGCAAACCTCAGCATTTTCCAGCGTTTCTATATGGTAAGGAATATCAGCAAAGAAAGTAAATGAGCCTTCAAATGTATTATCAGATCCCATTTTCTTTTTAAAAGTTGAATAGCTTTGTACATCATTTTCTTCTAAACTGCCGGTCTTATTTTTCAGTGATTTTACAATCTTCATCTTTATTCCTGAATCGGGAGAAAACTGCGTATTTAAAGCATTTTGCTCCTTATTAAATCCTGGAGTCATTTTTATGGTAACTCTTTGAGTGCCTTTATTATTAATTCCTTCATTCAGCGGAAAATAAGAACCAGCCAAACCACTCCCCGAAGTATCACTGTATTTTATAACAGGAATATCATTAATTAAAATTTCAAAAGAACAGTTCGTACTATGGATATAAACACCATAACGAGATTCATTCTCAAAAGATCTAATATCCTTAACGGCTGCTGGAATATTCTGGTGAGGTATAATAGATTCAATTTTCTTCTCAGCATAAGCCGACAAAGGCAGCATCAACCCTAATACAATATATTTTTCATACGTTTATTTTACATAATAATCCCAAAATGAAGGTCAATTCCAAAATGTATACAAGCACATCAAGGAAAACGGTTCTGCTTATTTCATTTTTTAAATAGGGAAATATTTCGCTGCTAAATTAAAAAAGGATTACCTTCAAAAGAATTATTTCATGAGCCCGATAAAAATAAGAATATTTTTTATACTAATCCGGCTATAAATAATGGCTTTTATACATGATAAGAGTATAATTTTCTTATTCAAAAACAACATAGTTTACTTTATCCACTCCCGTATTTCCTGTTTTCGCATGGTAAGCATATAAGGTAAGCTCATAATTCCCTGGTGTATTAATCAGATGATTTCCTTCAAATAGATTGATAGAGACCCATGACATATCAATATTTTTCACCAATTTACCGTCTTTCTTAAGGATTCCTTTTACTTCCATCTCATCAGAATTCCATACTCCACCCTTTTCAATCACACATCCGCACATCATAACGATATTGGCCTGAAATAAAAAGGGTTTATCTTTAATTGTATTCAGTGCAATATACTGATGGGTTCTGGGTTTTAAAATATCTATAATATACCCTGGAATTTCAAGAATAATGCCTTCACCTAGTATATTTTTTCCAGGAATCAACCACAGTTCTGTACTTACAACGGCTTGTGCCTGTCTACTGTTTAAAGGGGAAATAACTTCTATGGTAACAAATGTAGGTTCCTCAATATCAACTGCTGCTACAAATCCTCCTGTTTGATCATCAGTAATTGAGTTCCCTCTTACTTTAGGTGTTTTCATAATCAAATCAGTGTTTCCGGTACTTCCGGTAGTATTCCCTTCCGCTAAAATCTTTTGGTTTAATTTATTCCTGACAATAATATGAGCCCCACCCAGTGAACTCCCAATAAATTTAGCATCTTTTGCTTTCGCTCTTATCATTACTTTAGTTTCAGTAGCTGAAATCATAAGGTTAGAAAAAAGCATTGCGGTCATAAGAAAAAGTGTTTTCATGGTTGTATAGATTTTAAGTATTCTTTTTTAAATCGATTGTGGAAAGATTCCTCTTTCAATTCTTGGTCTATAGCATCCAGATAAGAGAAAATAGATAAATCCTCTGATAGTAATTTTAAAATAGATTTCTCGCAACTATCCCAGATTTGCTCCAATTGAGGAAGCATTTCAATAGCTTTAGGCGATAGTGAAATCATCTGCTTCCTTTTATCAGTATTGTCTTTCTTAATGACCAGATACCCTTTTTCTGTCATTTTCTTTACAATAATTACCACAGATGGATGAGAATATCCCAATGGTTCAGCAATATCCGTAATCGAGATCTCTCCTCTTTGCTGTAAGAGCATAAAAACAAGATACCAGTTAGGTTCCACATCAATTCCAAACTCCTTGTAAAACTTCCTTACATCATGAGCCATCCGGTCACTTATTCTTTTTAATCTGCTGTCTAATGCTTTATAGCCCAATTCTTTAATAAAGTCAAAATCCATTTGAAAAAATTTTGATGTAAATATATACAAATACATAGTCAACTATATAGTCAACTATGTTAATTTTTAGAAAAATTTTAAATTCTAATAAATCAAGTGTTTACAAAAAATAAGAAAAGCCCTGCTACTGCCTTTTTACTTATTGTTCTTCCGATACTCACCCGGAGTGATACCTTTGTATTTTTTAAAAAGTTTGGAAAGATGGCTCTCATCACTGAACTGCAATTCATAAGCAATCTCACTCAGTCTTATGCTGCTGTATTTAAGATATGTTTCTACTAATTTTAATCGGTAATCCAATAGATAATCTTGATAAGAAACCCCGGTTTGTTGTTTAAAATACTCTCCAAAGTAATTTCCTGAAATCCCAAAATGTTCTGCAATAGCTTGTATAGTCGTCTTTTCCCTATCTTTTATATGTTTTTGAATATAGGTAATGATCTTCATGATGGAAAAAGCCTTTCTATTTTCCTGCAGATCGGATGTTTCACTTTGAATAATATTCCGGGCAATAAGATTAAGTAAAATTGAGATACAATTACGGATGATCAGATAATCTTCTACTTTATTTCTAAATTCATTTGCAATCTGCCGGATAAGGGTTTTCGCAAAATCTTCATCATTTTTATTACGGAATACACATCCGGCACGGGCGTGATAGTTATTGCTGATGTATTGAAGCTTATAAAGGTTTTCACAACTTTCAATGCGGTCGGCTTCCAGACGGATCTTGTCAATAAACTCAATAGGACATTCAATGGTAATCAGATCAGCATTTTCCCCTTCAAAATGATAGGATTCCTGTTGAGGGATAATAAAAAGTTTCCCTTCTGTAAAATTAATATAACGCTCATCATACAGCAGATTTCCTTTTCCCTTTACAATATAAACAAATGAAATAAAAGTGGAGGTTTTTAAAATAGTCTCTCCGTTAAGCTTTATTTCTTTCACTTTAATTCCTTCAAGATGGAGTCCTTTCATGAGTGCGCACTATATTTTCCTCCAAAAGTACAATTTTACCAGAACACAAGGAGGTTATTTTTGCATAAAAAAATATGAATACCTTTCCGAAACGATGGCAGGCACTCAATTTCCTGATTGCTGGTGCTTTTCTTTCACCATTGGACTATTTTATTGTGAATATGGCATTACCTTCTATAAAAAATGCTTTTAAAGCCAGTGATCACCAACTGCAATTGGTCATTGCTATTTACGGACTTACTTATGGAGCGTTGGTAATCTGTGGTGGCCGGCTGGGAGATCTCTATGGACGCAAGAAAATTTTCACGTGGGGATTGTATATCTTTTTGTTGTCTTCCTTGGCCTGCGCTTTTTCTCCAACCGTAACATGGCTGATTATCGCCAGATTATTTCAAGGGGTTGGAGCCTCATTACTTGCCCCACAGGTTTTAGCTTCTATAAAAGTTTTATTCAGCAGTAAGGAACAACCTAAAGCAGTAAGTCTCTTTAGTTCAGTATTTGGGTTAGCCTCTGTTATTGGGCAATTACTTGGTGGCCTTCTCCTCAGCATGCATTGGGGAAATTTCACCTGGGAACTTGTATTCCTTGTGAATGTTCCCATTACCATTATATGCATTGTGGGAATTCATTTTACGATGGACAATAACCATCAAGAATCCAATTCAGGTATTGATTTTAAAGGAGCTTTATTGTTGATCATCGCCTTACTTATGTTGATCTGCCCGCTTATTTTTGGACAGAAATATCAATGGGCATGGTGGATTTTTATGATCATGATATCAGGAGTATCTTTATTAGTCATTTTCATTAGATACGAAAAATATCGCCTAAAGAATAACCGTCCTGTACTTGTAGACCCCACGTTACTCCAGCATAAGCCTTTTGCATTGAGTCTTTTGATTCTCTTTTTTTACAATTTCACTTCAGGCTTGTTTATTTGTTACCCTTATTATCTACAAGAGTTCTTACATCAAAATTCTATGCAGACAGGATTAGCCATTGTACCTTATGGGATTGCCTTTTTTATAGCACCTTTGTTAGTATCTAAAATCAAAATGGCATCCTATACAATGATTTACATTGGTCTGGGATTATTAATGGGAGGATTTATTTTCAGTGCATTGTGTTTTTATTTCCAGCAGAAACCTTCACTCATTACTCATATTGCTTTATTTATGGCAGGGCTAGGCCATGGTACTATTATGCCGGTCATGATGCGGACTGCTATTACATTTACAACTAAAGATAAAGCTGGCCAAGCCTCAGGATTGGTAAGTATCGGAATTCAGGTTGGGAGTGTATTGGGAGGAGCTGTAATTGGAACCTTATTTTTTAATCTGATTGAGATCTTAGGATTTCCAGAGGCATTTGCAATAGCCATTGGTATGATTGGCGCTATTCAGATAATTGGAATAATGGTTAATGGCAGATTACGGAAGTATATTACTGTCTGATTTTATTAACAACAAAAAAATTATAAATTTAAATCGATGAACAACAAAGAAAAAATTAACAACGAATTAAAAGACTTCTGTGAAAATATTGAAAACTGGTTCCAAGGGAATACAACGGATCAGGATCTACTATTCAGAAAAATACTTTCAGGGTTCTCTCCGGACTTTAAAATGATTAATGGTGACGGAAATCAGATTACATTAACCCTGTTTTCAGATTGGCTACCCACTGTTTTTGGAAAATTCCCGGATCGAAAGGTACAGATTCAAGACATAGAAATCCATCAAACCGAGCACCATGCGCTGGCTACTTATACCGAAATTCAGACGACAGAAGGAATAGCAAACGTACGAACAGCCTCAGCCGTATTTCTTTTCAATGAAGAAAAAACCTTATGGTTTCATCTTGTAGAAAACTGGATATAAATAACAAACGGACTGCTTTCCCCAACAGTCCGTTTTATTTTTAATATCGATTATTTATCATTTCTGAATACTTCCATCTTTCCAGCCATAATACTCAATAGAATTCCAAAGCAGGCAAAAAGCCCATAAGAATACCTGAGATCAAAACCTTCTGCAATATATCCAATCAAAGGGGGGCCAATCAGAAATCCCAAAAATGAAATACTGGATACAAAAGATAAGGCTATACTTGGTGCTACCGTGTTTACTTTTCCAATGGTACTATAAACTGATGGTACACTTAGAGAGGCTCCAAGTCCGATAATCATAAATGCAATGATACAGATCCATAGCTCGGGAAAGAAAACACTCAGGAAAAGACCGATACTCATCAGGACTCCACAAAACTGCAATACAGTTCTTTTTCCCAGTTTCTCAATGATTTTATTTCCAACGAACCTCCCTAAAGTCATCATTAAGATAAAGCTTGTATATCCCAATATAACAAGATTTTCCGGCGCTTTTACAATAGTTTGAAAATAAACCCCGCTCCAGTCAAACATAGCTCCTTCAATGGCCATACTTAAAAAACCAATGATCCCCAATCCTACCAGTGTAGGATTCACAGATTTAAAAATAGATTGTGTTTGCGGTTCAGCTTTATGGATAATATTCGTAAGATTATTTTTGCTATACAGCCAGAGTAAAAACACCAAAATAAAAGTCAGTACAAAATGATGAAATGTTTCTATATGCAGATTAATAGCAAGTAATCCTAATAACGCTCCAACCAGCCCAGCAAAACACCATGCCCCATGATACGAAGACAATAGTGTTCTTTTTGTAATAGATTCTATTTCAATAGCCTGGGTATTGATTGCTATATTGCATAAATTTCCGCTGACACCAAAGAAAAATAACACCACCGCCAGAATCCAATAAGAGGGTGAAAGACCGATTAATAAAAGACATACCGGATAAATCAAAAAACAGGTTTTAATAACTCTGCTGCTTCCGTATTTACTGATTAATTTTCCGGATAACATCATTGTAGAAAGCTGACCTATTGGCATTAGGAGCAAAAGTGTCCCCAGTTGTGCCTCATTAATAGAAAGTGCCTCCTTAATAATGGGAATGCGGCTGGCCCATGACGAAAAAACAAGGCCGTGGGCAAAGAAAAGTAAAAAACAGGCCGTAGGCATTTTCGCATTGAATGATTCTCTATCGTGCATTGTAACAGTGTTTGATTAAAATTTCCGTTTGCGAAGTTAGTAACACTCTTCCAATAAAATACATTCCATTTTTGATATTTTATATTCCATTTTAAACAATGCTTCTAAAAAGAAAAATTAACTGCTTACATTTGATCACCGGAATACCATTGATAAAATTATTAACCATTCTAAGAAGTCATCCAACTGTATAATGATAGAGATCAAACCCAATTTTGAAGGATTATGTATTGAAAAATATAGCATAAACAACCTCTCTGAATTTCACAGAAAAGCAGGAAATCTGAATAAACTGTTGCTTTGTTTTGTATCAAATGGTACACTAGATCTTCAAATCAATACCTTATCTTTTCACATACAAGCTAATTCCATCATCATGTTATTACCTGATACTGATCTGGGAGATCTTTCCGGCAGCAATGACCTTGAGCTATCCGTATTTTTTATCTCTCTGGATTTCATTAGTACCTATAGTTTTCTGACTGTTCTACTGGCCAGTGATGAAATCAAATTCAATCCTGTGATACAAACAGAATCTTCAGCAAGCAAGCTCATCTGGTCAACAGTAAAGCTCATTCAGGAATACAACTCCAAGACAAAGGAAGAAAGCACACTGGAATCGGTACAATATCTACTCTATGCTCTTCTGGAACTAATCTCAAAGCTTTATTTACCGGTAATCAAAAACAATAGCCTTTTACAAACCAGAAGTCAGGCTATTATTGATCACTTTTTTGAATTATTGAATAAACATGGGCATTTGGAACGGAGTGTCTTATTTTATTCTGATCAATTGCATCTTTCGCCACAGTATTTAAGCAGCCTGATAAAAAAGGAAACCGGAAAGCCTATCAAGCAATGGATAAGCTATAGAGTCATCAAACAGGCTGAAGAACTTCTTAAAACGACTTCATTATCCATTAAGGAAATCAGCAATCAATTACAATTTGTAGATTCTTCACTATTTTGCCGATACTTTAGACGTTGTACAGGTATTACAGCCAATACCTACAGAGAAAATTACAGAATTAAAAGATAAGGGAGTTATAGTATTGCATCACTCTACAAAAGTTCGTGCATATAAAAAACTCTTTTCTAAAGTACATCATGTACAAAACATTTCAGTATTTTGTAATTTAGAGCCACAAAAAAGAAAACGAATTATGCCGGGAAAACCATTGTTACTTTCTGCAGCGTGTCTGCTGTTTATTCATTGCAAAAAAGAAGACATTCAGAAGCCACAAGCTGTACCAGATACTATAAAACAAAAAATTACTGAAAATTCAACATCAGAACTTCAGGATAACTCTGCTATTGAAACGGTAAAATCATTTGTAACCTGGTACAGAGATAATGAAGACAATCTTTTCCACTTCAACACTATAAAAGGAGGACCTCAGGATGAAAACAAGCCTGCTGCCAACTATGAAATCGACTTTGATCAAGTGGATAAAGAAATGGCTTTCCTCAAAAACAGTAATTTTTTATCAGAAAAGTTTCTCTCCGCTTACCAGCAAAATTATGTGGAAGGCAATGAATATTTCAAGAAAAACCCAGCCAATGATGGACCTCCACACGGTTTTGATTATGATTACTTTTTCAAAACTCAGGATGATTATCAATCTGATTTACAAGACATAAAAGCTATAAAATTCACTATAAAACAGATCAACCCTCAATTATGCAATGTAGAGTTTCATTTGAAAAATTCTGGAATGACTTATCAATACATCCTTAGCAAAAACAATCATGAACAGTGGCAAATTGATTCTATAGAAAATATCAGCCAATAGGTTTTATTCATCTATAATTAAAAAATATGACATGAAGGAGAAATGGATATTACATCCAACCACTTTAGAAGGATCCAATGTTGAATTGATTCCTTTAGAAAAAGAACATTTTGAAGAATTATACGCTGCTACAGATAAAGATGATGAACAGGATGCAGCAAGACAAAAAATTGAAACGCTGATCAGAGAAAAGGAAACTTCCCTGAAAAGCTAAAAAATATAAAGATCAGGCGTAAAACACAAAAGTTTTCACGCCTGATTACATATCAACAATTACTTTATTTCTTAATTATTTTCTTGGAAATAACAGTTCCATTCTTTAATTCTCCCTGAAGGATATAAACCCCTTTAGAAAGTTTTGAAACATTAATATTTCTA
The DNA here is from genome assembly GCF_030409875.1 of Chryseobacterium tructae. NCBI lineage: Bacteria > Pseudomonadati > Bacteroidota > Flavobacteriia > Flavobacteriales > Weeksellaceae > Chryseobacterium > Chryseobacterium tructae. The sequence goes on from NZ_JAUFQR010000001.1 coordinate 2,942,468, forward strand.
GAGTTTCCGGTAGTTAAAACAGTCTTACCATCCAAAGAATTGATCATAACCTTTTTAATATCTTCTTTGGAAGTTATGGTGATATAATCAGAGCTTGGATTAGGATATATCTTTATTTCAGTTTTTTTACTGTTCAGATCAACAGTTGACAGCACTGCAGAATCAACATAAGATACTGATTTAGAAACATTTGTGATTCCATTCAGAACAAAAGTATTGATAGCAAAACTAAAGACCATTCCGTCAGTCTGGCTTACCCATTGATAAGATTCATTAGTATAGGTCGCAGTAAGAGGTACAGGTGAACTGGCAATAAGCTGTGTAGCCGTTCTCATTCTTTTTATTCTCAAAACATTGGGATACGTTCCTTTTGGAGTAATCACTGTGCCATAAGCATCAACACTTACACTCACCTGCCCTGTTTCATTTACATTTCCAATAGAAGCGGAAACACTGTTAAATTCATAAGTATCATCAAACTGCTGCAGATAAGTAATTGGAAATTTATACTCAGTTAAAGGATTAACATAAGTAACCGTAACATCTCCTAACGCAGGTCCCGAATAAGATCCCAACATCGTTGTCTCAGTATCTGTCATGGAGCTAAAATCGTTTGTATCTACATTTGTCATGATTGAAATTCTGTTTGCTCCCGGAAACCGGAAACAATTAGTTTGCCCAGGGCATATCCGACTCACAAATGAAACAGGATTAGTTCCTGTATACGCTGAAAAATCCCAGGTAATATTAGCCCCGGCAGAGCCTGCTGTAATGGAAGTTGCTGTTACATCTTCAGACTTCAGATTAATAGTACTGTTAACACGATCAACTCCGGCTTTTGTTATTGATGGCTGTGCATAGGACATTATTCCGGCAGTTAAGAATAAAACAAAGTTTAATTTTTTCATGATATTTTGATTTAAGATTGGTTGTTTAATGATTTTCATAATGAATATAACACTCATTATTTCTTACAAAACATTTTTATCTACCCAAAGCTATATTCGTTCTATCAACTGCACTCAACAAAATACCCAGCCGTTTTGGCTGGGCATAGTTATACTTAATTAAATAACTGTCTGTAGCTTAAAGGTGTCTGATCCGTTTTCTTTTTAAATAATTTATTAAAAGACTGTGGATGTTCAAATCCTAATGCATAGGCTACTTCCGATACAGAAAAACTGGTTGTAGTAAGATATTCTTTGGCTTTTTCAATCAGTTTTTCATGAATATGTTGTTGGGCATTCTGTCCTGTAAGATTTCTTAGCATATCGCTGAGGTAATGCGGTGACAGATTCAATTCTGAAGCCAGAAACTCTACAGAAGGTAGCCCTTGAGTTAATGTCTTTTCCTGATTAAAATAAGTTTCCAGTATCAGATCCAATTTAGTCAACAAATCATTATTAACAGCCTTCCTCGTAATAAACTGTCTTTTATAAAAACGATTGCTATAATTCAGAAGTACTTCAATATAAGAAACCACAACATCCTGGCTCACTTCATCAATAGCTGTATTAAGTTCATTTCCAATACTATCCAGCAATCCTGTGATGGTATTTTTTTCCTGATCAGACAGATGCAGTGCTTCATTCGTATCATATGAAAAGAATCCGAAGCTTTTAATATTCTTTGCCAAAGGATAGCTTCTCAAAAAATCCGGATGTATCAATAATGTGTACCCACAATATTCAGCATTTTCATCCGTTGAAAGAACCTGTCCGGGAGCTGTAAACATCATCCCACCTTCATTGAAATCGTAATATCCTTGTCCATATCCCATCTTTCCTATCGTGGAATACTTGTAAGATATTTTATAAAAATTTAAAATAAAACTTCTGCTCAGCATTTCCTTATTGATGGTCATCTTTGTATTATCCACAAGGCTTACCAGCGGATGCAGTGGCTTAGGAAGCTGCAAAAGATTGTGCAATTCCGAAATGGATGAAATTTTCTGAGGGGTATGATCTTTCTTTTCCATGATATAAATTTACAAATTATAGGATTAAAAAAACAGCAATCCTACTGTTTTCTAATCAGTTAAAAAACTGCTTCCCTAATTGCTCTCTGAATGCTTCAGCTCCTATTTCCAGACGTTGTGTATATAGGGCTTTGGCATCCTCACCTGCCACATATCTTAACTGCTTTTTACCATCCGTTGCAGCCTCGTATACCACTTCTGCAATCTGTTCAGGTGTAGAAGCTGCTTCCATCATTCCTTCCATTTTGGAATACAGAGCGTTTATTATGTCTTCGTAGGCAGGGCTTGAAGCAGAATCCAAAGAACGGCTTACAAAATCAGTCTTGATTCCTCCGGGAGAAACCGTTTTAATATCAATTCCGAAAGAATTCAATTCAAAAGCCATACTTTCGCTCCAGCCCTCCAGAGCCCATTTGGTAGCATGATAAATTGAATTCAGTGGGAAAGTCATCAATCCTCCAATAGACGTTGTAGAAATAAAGATCCCATTCTTTTTTTCTCTAAAATAAGGGGTGAATGCCTGGGTAACACGAATAGTCCCTAATAGATTCGTGTTCATTTGTCTTACAATCTGTTCATCACTCAATGCCTCCAAAGGCCCCATAAGGCCATACCCTGCATTATTAAAAACGACATCCACATCTCCCAGTTCCAAAGTCTGCTTTACAGCAGCATGTATTTGTTCCGGATGGGTCACATCCAAAGGAAGTACCGTTATATGATCCAGAGACGCAAGGTCTGAGCCAGCTTCAGTATTTCTCATAGTAGCAATTACCTTCCATCCTTTTTGTTGAAATAATTGTGCAGTGGCTTTCCCTAATCCTGTAGAAGCCCCTGTTATAAAAATTGTTTTCATTTTTTCTTGTTTAAAATTACAGGACAAAGTTCAGCATCATCACAAAGATAAGAGTTGCCAAAACGGGCTAAGCTGTAGCCAAAATGGACTTAATACATGCAACTTAGGTCTAGCACCTTATTTCATAAAAAGTATTTCTAAACCTACCTCTTTAATCATTCTTGTTTTTTTGTAAGTTTGTATGATCAATTTTTATGGCAGAATATATTCTTGAAAACATCAATATCAGTACACTTTCTGTATATGACCTTCTAAAGCATACTGCAGAAAGCTCATTTATTGGAATCACTGATTTTCAGGATATTTATCCCGTTGCCATTGAAAATTACACCGGAATCTTTACCAAAAAGTCTTCTTTGCAGGACTTTCCCATGGTGACCATAAGCTTAATCGGAAATTCACTGCTTTGCAGTTGTACCTGTGATAATGCTAAGGCACAACTTTGTGCTCACCAGACAGAAATCATCCATTGTATTCTGGAAGAGAAAAATTACCGGATCTTCTTTGACGATATCCTCCGTAAAAAAGCATTAGCTGCTAAGGCTAAAAGCTATGGTTTGGAAAACGAACCGGAGTTGGATCAGTATTTCCAAATGGAGCTAAATGACGGAAAGCTTGAAATATCACCTAAGATCAAGGAAATGTTTCCCATGGATGAGCAGATGTTTCAAAAGGATCTTCTCCCTCAGCTTCCTTCTAAGTTGGATGAATTGGCAGCAATGGAAACAGGCAAAAAGCAAATATTGGTTATCGGAAAGCACCGTTATTATAATCATTTGATATTTTCCCTGATGGAAGCAGAAATTACACAGGCTGGGAAAATTAAAAACCCTGTCACTTCTGTAGATGCCATGCAACTGATATGGAAAGCTGAGAAACCTCTGGATATAAAATTTTATACCGCCATTTCTACTTTTCAGAATAACTATAATGAAGATTATAATTCTGCTGAATGGGAAGCTTTAAAGCTTATTGTAAAAAATCCATTGGATCTGGATGTCTACTATCATGACCGTGAAATCACTGAAACCATCTCTTCAAAGTCCCTGATTGCCGTTACACTTAACACTTTAGATGCGGAGGTTCAACTCTCTGTATTTAAGAAAGATCCATTTTATGAAATCACAGGAGAATTACTATTTAATGATTCTTCTATTCCTTTTAAAAATGTGATCATCAGAAATGAATATTTTGTATATAACAACAACATATTCAGTCTCGTAGACCACCCTGACATGCTTAGAATCATCAGGTTTTTCAAGGCTAATAATGAGATTTTGCTGATTCATTCTTCAAAATATGAAGGCTTCATGAAGCAGATACTCTCTATATTAGAAGAACGTATCCACATAAATTATAGATACATACAAGAAGCAACGAAAGTACAACTTGAAGAAAAGAAATTTCAAATAGAAAAGGTCATTTATCTTCGACAGCAGGAAAATTATATCGGAATCACTCCTGTTATGAAGTATGGACAGGTAGAAGTTCCTGTGTATTCCAGAAAGCAGATTTTTGATACTGATCAGAATGGAAATCCATTCAAAATAGAAAGAAATGATGCAGCAGAGGCACGCTTTACTTCCCTAGTGATGCAACAGCATCCTGACTTTGAAGAACAGATGGATGGTTATCAGTATTTCTATCTGCACAGAGATAAATTCCTGGACGACAATTGGTTTTTAAATGCGTTTGAAGCATGGCGAAATGAAGGAGTCATTATTTTAGGTTTTAATGAATTAAAAAACAATAAGCTGAATCCGCACCGTGCCAAAATCAATATTCAGATCACCAGCGGATTGGATTGGTTTAATGCTAAACTAAAGGTAGGCTTTGGTCAGAAAGAAGCCACTTTGAAACAGCTGCACAGAACCATTCGTAATAAAAGTAAGTTTGTACAGCTGGATGATGGCAGTATGGGAATTCTTCCTGAAGAATGGATGGATAAGATCGCAGCCTATTTTCAAGCCGGAGAAATTGATGAAGAACTGCTAAAAATTCCGAAAATCAATTTTACAGAAGTCTCATCCCTTTTTGAAAAAGAAGTATTGAGTACTGAGGTTCAGGATGAGCTTACTACTTATTCCACTCAATTTTCAACCGTCAAAAATATTCCACAGGTCAAAATTCCGGCTGAATTACATGCTGAATTAAGAGATTATCAGCATGATGGATTAAACTGGCTTAATTTTCTTGATGACTTTAACTTCGGAGGATGCCTCGCTGATGATATGGGATTGGGAAAAACCCTTCAGATCATTGCATTTATCCTTTCCCAAAGGGAAAAAAGAGGACACACAACCAATCTTATCGTACTTCCTACTTCCTTGCTTTTCAACTGGCAAGAAGAGATCAGCAAATTTGCTCCTTCCATAAAAGTTTTGGTACATTATGGCTCCGATCGACAAAAAACAACAGCTCATTTTCCAGATTATGAAGTGATCTTAACCAGTTATGGAATGTTGCTTTCAGATATTCGGTTTTTGAAAACCTTCACCTTCAATTATGTTTTCCTTGATGAGTCTCAAACCATTAAAAATCCCAACTCCGAAAGATATAAAGCGGCAAGACTTTTACAGTCCAGAAACAGGATTGTATTAACGGGTACTCCTATCGAAAACAGCACTTTTGATCTTTATAGCCAGCTTTCCTTTGCTTGTCCGGGATTATTGGGTAGTAAACAGTATTTCAAAGATATTTATGCCATTCCCATTGATAAATTTGAGTTCAGTAAACGAGCGATGGAGCTTCAGCAGAAAATAAAACCTTTTATTCTTCGCAGAACCAAAAAACAGGTTGCTAAAGAACTTCCTGAAAAAACGGAAACTGTTATTTATTGCGAAATGAATGCTGAACAGCGCAGGATTTACGATGCCTACGAGAAAGAACTTCGTGAATTTATTGCAGCCAATGATGACGATGATCTCAATAAAAATAGCATACACGTTCTTACAGGCCTTACAAGGCTCAGACAGATCTGTAATTCTCCCGTATTGATTAAAGAGGGCTATTCCGGTGAACATGCTGTAAAAATTGAAATTTTGATGGAACAAATCCTTGGAAAATCAAAAGACCATAAAATCCTGATATTCTCACAATTTGTCGGAATGCTTGATTTATTAAAACCGGAATTAGAACGTCACGGAATTCCTTTCGAATACCTTACCGGACAAACCAAAGACAGAGGTAAGAAAGTGGCTAATTTTCAGGAAAATGAAGACATCCGCGTGTTTTTAATAAGCTTAAAAGCTGGCGGTGTAGGACTTAATCTCACCCAAGCCGATTATATCTACCTGATCGATCCATGGTGGAATCCTGCTACTGAAAATCAGGCTATCGATCGAAGTTATCGTATAGGACAGACTAAAAATGTAATCGCAGTCCGAATGATCTGTTCCAATACGGTGGAAGAAAAGATCCTTACCCTCCAGAAAAAGAAGAAATTGCTGGCTCAAAACCTTCTTAAAACTGATGGAACAAAATTTCAGGGACTTTCAAAACAAGATCTTCTGGATATTTTGGAATCTAACTAATATAATATCAAATAGTTTTAAAAAACAAAACCGACAGATAAATCTGCCGGTAAAAAACAAAAATTGATATGGATATGATTAGATATGTGTTTTACTTTTTAATAATCTTTTTGGTTATTATTTTTTTATCTTTTGTCTGTATTTTAATCAGATAGTTTCCTGGAATAAGGCTACGCATATTCACCGTATCAGAGTTCCCTTCTAAAAGCTTTTGCCCTGAAATAGAATAAACCTCATACTTCTCAAGTCCTTCTTTCATCTTGATGGTTGCATTTCCGGATGTTGGATTTGGATATAATTTGACTTCAATAGACTTATCTTTAGAAACCTCTGTCGTAGAAAGACTTTCCGGTTGTACATTGATGGTATAATCTTCTACCTGACCAATAAACCAACCCGAAGGACAAGCTAGATTCTCCAATGTTCCCATCCATGAACTGGATTCATAGGCTTTAACTATCCTGAAACGGGTATTCCCTAATGCTGCATTGACAGGAATAGTAATGGTTTCAGAAGTTGCTCCAGACTCGTGACCTGAAACAGGATTGGAATTATCCAGATATCCCAGATTAAACTTTTCATCAGCATCAAACTGATTATTGTGATTAAAATCGATATAGGCATAAGCTGAAACAGTCGATTGTCCGTGAGTTCCACCAGTAACGGTTATCGGATATCCATTTCCACGACTCACATTGAAAATAGTACCTGTAAAGTCTTCTATAACCTGAGAATTTCCATCAATTGGACTCTCATTATCTATTCCTGCAAATTCTACCTTGCTTATTTCGCTTACTGTAAGACTGGTCACACTTTCAGTTCCACAATAAGGGAACGGAAAGCTTGGGTTATTTCCTTGAATATTCACTGTATAATCTTCAGTCTGACCTGCTCTTAATCCGGAATCACATGCAGAATGAATAGAATTCTCAGCATTAGGATCTGAATAAGCCTGTACATTCGTATTTTTAAGAACTCTCATTCTCTTACTTCCACCTGACACATTAGCAGGAACAGTAATGGAATGATCTATGGTAAAAGCATTTGCCGGGTTAGCGGCTTCCAATCTGCCTATATAAAAACTTTCTCCTGCATCATCAAAACTACCATTTCCATTAAAATCAATATACACCATTACATCACTTGGAAAGGTACTTGATGGCCCTTTTACCGATATTGGATAGGTACTTCCCGCTATCAAATCAGTAGACAAAGAAGTAAAATCTTCATATTCCGGAGTATTGGATGAATTGGTTGATGAAGCATTGTTGATGCTTCCAAAAGTGACATTGCTGATCATATTACTGCCTGCACCATATTGAAAAGCCGGATTGCAGTATTGGGCATCCATTAGCCCGTATAAAATGATTGCAGAAAGAGTAGTTATTTTTTTCATGGAGTTCTTATTTTTGTTGAGACAAATTTATATTTATTTAGAATGAATAAAAATAAGAATGTAATGATATTTGTCAGTTTATTGAGATTTACCTGCTATTAATTATCAAATAAACAATAAAACAAAAGGTAATTATATAATTACCAATAAGTTCAAGTCATTAGTAAGATAAAATGATTACAATCATTTTTTGCTTACAATTTTCAATTTTTAATGCCCACCTCTAGTTTCTTATGAAAATCAAGAGAATTAGACTTTAGTCTACCTTCTTCTTTCTAAAAATAAACCAGTTTATTTTATTGTTTATTTGTGCCATATACGGCAAGAGCTTTTGCAAGCTTAAAGCGCCTTAAATAAAGGGAGTAAAGCCTCAAAAAGCCAAAGATATAATATTGAAAAATTCACAGTCCTGGAATCTGTGTAAAAAACGAAATGTTTTGATAGTATGAAAAATACTTCAAGCTTTCAATTCTTCGCAATCTATCAAAGCTGAAAACCTTATGATGATTTTCAAGATGCAGTCTATATAATTATAATGGAAAGACCCGGAAAGCCAGAAAACATATTCTAATATATACACTAACCATCTGTAAGATAAAAAAGTACAATATATTTTAAATTTAAATAACTAAACCTTAATATTTTAACCTATTTTAATTCATCTATTACTTGAATTTATTTCTAAATAAACTGATAAGATTTTTTTCTTCAAGATGATTTATTTAAATATATGTTTCTTGCTTTTGATGATGTTTATCCTAATGTTAAAATGCTTTCTATCCACAGAATAAGACGGCATATGATTACATTATTTTCAATGATCATTTACTTTACAATCTTCATATTTCTCTGAACCAAAAATGTATAAGATTTCTTCTAGCCGTCTTTTTCTGTAGAGATTATGTTTTAATTCAGATTTTCAATAAGAATCGCTGAAGCCCCACCACCGCCATTACAGATGGCAGCAATACCATATTTTCCTCCTTCCTGACGCAACACATTGACTAGTGTTGCAATAATCCTTGCTCCAGAAGCGCCAATCGGATGTCCCATTGCTACGGCGTCACCATATACATTAACTTTATCCAAATCAAATCCCAAAATCTGCTGATTGGATAGGATCACCGAAGAATATGCTTCATTAATTTCAAAATAATCAATATCGGACAAGCTTAATCCTGTATTCTTCAGAATTTTTTGAATGGCAGCAGATGGAGAAGTAGTAAACCATTCCGGAGATTGTGCAGCATCAGCATAGGCAACAATTCTGGCTAAGGGTTTAAGATTATAGTCTCGTATAGCTTCTGAAGATCCCAATAATATTGCCACTGCACCATCATTCAGGTTGCTTGAATTAGCTGCTGTAAGTACACCATCATTTTCAAATGCCGGCTTTAACAGAGAGATTTTTTCAGGAATAAGTTTATCAATATCTTCATCCCGATTTACTATTACATTTCCTTTCTTTCCTTCAATAGTGATATTAATTAATTCCGCATTAAATTTATTTCCGGAAGCTGCTTCCTGGGCTCTTTTATAAGATATCAAGGCATAATCATCCAATTGTTGTCTTGTTAACCCATATTTTTTCACCCCTAATTCCGCAGCACTTCCCATATGAAAATCATGATACACATCCCATAAACCATCTTTAATTAAGCCATCGACGAGTGTTGCATCTCCTAATTTCCGGCCTTGGCGAAGATAATTATAATGAGGTACATTGCTCATGCTTTCCATTCCGCCCGTCATGACAAGATTTCCAATCCAAGTTGAATATGTTGTGCCCCGATCATGGCAGCTTTCATTCCGGAAGCACATACTTTATTGACAGTTGTAGCATCTTTGTCTACCGGAATCTTCGAAAAAATTGCAGCCTGTCTTGCTGGTGACTGTCCTACTCCTGCGCTCAGTACATTTCCCATATACACACTCTCTATTCTTTCAGGAGAAATCGATACACTTTCATAGGTATTTTGTATAGCTATTGCTCCTAACTGAGGAGCTGTAAAGTTTGAGAGACTTCCCATAAACCCCCCAATAGGAGTTCTTTTCGCAGCCATGATAAATGCTTCTTTCATAATATTGTTTATTTTAATATAATACCGATCGGTATATTAAAGGTTAAAAAATTTTTCTTTTATTCTTAAAGGGGATTTCTTACAAATATAACAAAATATACCGATCAGTATATTAATAAATACAAAAATGTGTCCCTTATAAAAAGTAAGACAATTATTTTTATGTTCTGCTCAATTGATCAAGCTTTTTCAGTAAGGTAGGAATTCTAAAAGAGCCGTGCATCTTTTCTACATCAAGCTTTGTCTGATCCACATCTATCCCTTTAGCGGTTACAAAAAGAGGTGTTTTACTATCGCCCCGCAGCACATTCCTTCTTTGTGAATCAGGTGTTGTAAACTCATTTTTAGCAATACCTACCACGGGATATTTTTCCTGTAAAGATTCATAAAGATATCCTCCTAATCCAATTTTACCTTCATTATCAAGAGTCACATATCCATCAACAATGATAATATCTTCTTCTTTCAAAACGATTTTATTCAATAAACTCAGAATACAGGGCAACTCTCTTTTGTAAAAGGCTCCGCTTTCATATTCTGAACTGATGGCAGTTTGTTCCGTAAAAATTTCTATTTCCCGTTCGGAATCCCAGTCTTCAAATGCAATACATACAGTATTGGCATAGTCTTCATAATAATAGGTATCGAATGCGTAGATCATCTTATTGATTTATTTTCAAACCCTAAAGTAAGGAGATGAAAGTTACTGAATAAGTTAACAGAATCTACAAAGGATCAGGGATTTAATCACTTTAAATAAAAAATCCTTGTTCCTTTGTTTTTTCTGAATGTGTTTTAAAATAAACTAAGTAAGGATTACTTTTTGTCTACTACAATTCTTTCAGCTCTGTTGGCAATATCCCAGGCAGTAGTGAACACCAGCTGAGTTCTTTTCTCCAACAGATTGTAGTCAATCTTATCCGGATCATCCGTTGATTTGTGATAGTCTTCATGAATTCCATCAAAGAAGAATGCTACAGGAACATTATGCTTAGCAAAATTATAGTGGTCTGAACGATAATACAATTGTTGAGGATCATTAAGATCATCATATTTGTAATTCAATTCTAAATTATTGGTTTTCTTATTAGCAGCTTCATTAATTACTTTAAGCTGTGAACTTAACATATCAGAACCTATCACATACACATACTGCTTCCCTCTGTTGTCCGGATCATCACGACCAATCATATCAATATTAAGATCTACAACCGTATTTGCCAATGGAAAAACAGGATTCTCTGTATAATATTCTGATCCAAACAAGCCATGTTCTTCTCCTGTTACATGCAGGAATAAACAGATCTTTTAGGACCGTTCCCTGCTTTTTTAGCTTCCTGGAAGGCTTTAGCCATCTCCATCACAGCAACAGTTCCACTACCGTCATCATCAGCCCCATTATACACGACCCCATTTTTTATTCCTACATGGTCATAATGTGCAGAAACCACCACTATTTCTTCTGGTTTTTCACTTCCTTCAATAAAAGCCATGATATTTTCAGAGTCCGGAAGATTACCGCCACCTCTTTTTTTCATAAATGCTGAAGGAACTTTCTGATAGTAAGAACCTAACGCTTTAGGATAAGAAATCTCTAGGTTTTTATAATAGTTAACCATGTATTCTCCTGCTTTCTTCTGTCCTTTGCTCCCTGTATCTCTACCCTCCATCTCATCTGAAGCGATCACATATAGGTTTTTCTTTAAGTTTTCAGCTTTAATACTTTTATAAGCATTAGCAAAAGCTTTGTCATGTTTTTCAAAAACATGGTTTGTAGATGTACCATCAGCAACCTGTGCAGTTTTGCAGCTCGTCATCAGAGCCAGAGCAAATAATGGAATAAGTAGTTTTTTCATAGAGAATAAATTTCTTAAAAATAACAATTTTTATTGAATCAGAAACACATAATGAAAGATCTTACACCGTTACCATAGGCATTTGGAAAGAAATATGAATACATTTCACATTCTTTACGGCTTATTATGTCAAATATTGAATAAAATAAGCTATTATTTAACATATTTAAAAACATAAGACACATACAATGTCAAATTTTTATTACTTTTGATTAAAATACGAAATAGATGAAAGAAATTCACAGGTTTACTCATTATTCCTTTTTTACGGAGATGTCTGAACTGGCTTTAAAGCAAGGAAGCTTTGACCTCTCGCTGGGACTTCCTGACTTTGATATTGATAATCGATTAAAATCTTTTTTAAAAGAAGCAGCAGATCTTGATACTCACAATTACGAACCTCTTTCCGGAAACCCTTTACTGATACAAAATATCATCTATTTTAATGCAAAAAGAAAAAACAGTATTTCGTTAAAAACAAATGAAATCACTATTGTACCTTGTGCAACCTTTGCTTTATATACGGCACTTAAATCTATTTTAAATCAAGATGATGAAGTGATCATTATTCAGCCCTCCTATTATACTTATGCCCCCGCTGTTGTGATGAATGGAGGCAAGCCTGTATATTATGATCTGGAAACTGACTTTACGATAAATTGGGACGTGTTTAAACTCTGTATTTCAGAAAAAACCAAAGCTATTATTATCAATTCACCTCAAAACCCAACCGGAAAGATCTTGCAAAAGGAAGACTGGAATCAATTGTTTGAGTTGATAAAAGACCGGGAAATCTATTTAATTTCTGAGGAAATCTATGATACTTATTGTTTTGATGGAGCAGAGCATTACAGCTCTTTTATTCATCCCGAGCTTAGAAATAGAACGTTTTGTATTTTTTCATTTGGTAAAATGTTTCACACTTCAGGATGGAAAGTGAGTTATATGCTTGCATCTGAAGAGTTAACAGCCTTATTCAGAAGCCATCAACAATATATTTCTTATAGCGCCAATGCTCCTGCTCAATATGCGTTGGCAAAATATCTGGAAGTATTTGATCCTTTAGAGGCTCAATCTATCATGCAGAAAAAACGGAATATTTTCAATGATTTGCTTAAAGAAACCCCTTTATCTATTGAAAAACAAGCTGAAGGAAGTGTTTTCCAGGTAGTGAATTTCAGAAATATATCTAAGACAATGACGGATGTAGAGTTCTCCAAATGGCTCACAATTGATAAAAAAGTGGCTTGCCTTCCCCTTTCTGCCTTTTATAATTCCAGACAAAATTCTGATTATATCCGGTTTAGCTTTGCAAAAAAGGATGAAGTAATTATTCATGCCTTAGAGCATCTTAAAAAAAATCTATAGTGATAATCTTGCTTCTTAGATTAGACATTGTAAAGCTGCAAAAGGTAGTAGTTTAAAATGAGAATGTTTCAAGGCAAAACAAAACATAAAGCACTACTTAACAACAATTTAAATCATCAAATACAAAAATACTCTATGTTTCTATGTGGTAAAAAAAATAACCACATAGAAACATAGAGTAAATAAATTTGTGCATTAGTAGCTATTAAACAATCACGTAGAATCATGGAATATATAAAAAAGCACCGCAAAAAATGCGATGCCTTTATACTGTAATTTAAATTAATATTAAAGAGCCAGAACTCTTACATCAATTCTTCTGTTTTTGGCTTTACATTCATCAGTATCATTGGCTTCACAAATCGGATGCTGTGAACCATATCCTTCTGCTTCTACTCTATCTGCAGACACTCCCAGTTCCAACAACTTAAGTTTGGCTGTTTGAGCTCTTAGATTAGAGAGCTGTTGATTACTTTCCTCATTTCCGCTGTTATCCGTATAACCGCCCAGTTTTATTTTCAGATCAGGATATGCATTTAAAATTTCTGCAATATTATTCAACTGCATTTCATACCCTGCTTTTAAATCACTTGATCCTGTTTCAAAATAAAGGTTTTCAATCGTATACCATTTATTAGGATCCAGAATCGATTTATCTTTTTGATTAACGGCATTATAAAGCTGGTACAATTGACTGGTTTCACCCAATTCTATTGTTTTCCCGCCTTTTAATTTTATTTTTTGCAGGTTTCCCGTTTCGTATACAAAGTCTCCATTTTCGTTAAGGTGTCCTTTTACTTCACCCGGAACAACTGAACCTTTAAGATCTGATGTTGTTGTAGTTCCTGAAGCCCCCATTAAGCTTTCAATTTTTGCCTTTCGATTAGCTTCAATTTTATCCTTATGCAAGACAGCTAAAGTAGGCGCAATAACCAATGAAACAATTGACATCAGTTTGATCAGAATATTCATTGATGGCCCAGAAGTATCTTTAAACGGATCACCTACGGTATCTCCGGTTACAGAAGCTTTATGAGGTTCAGACCCTTTATAATAGGTCTGTCCATTGATATCCACTCCTTTTTCAAATGATTTTTTTGCATTATCCCAAGCACCACCAGCATTATTCTGGAACATTCCCATCAATACACCACATACTGTAGCTCCTGCCAGGAAACCTCCCAGCACTTCAGGACCGAAGATGAATCCGATCAACAATGGTGAAATAATAGCAATAGCTCCTGGTAACATCATTTTACGGATGGATGCATCAGTAGAAATGGCAACACATTTTTCATATTCAGGCTGAGCTTTTCCTTCCAGAATTCCAGGAATTTCACGAAACTGTCTTCTTACTTCTTCCACCATGGCCATCGCAGCTTGCCCAACGGCTGTAATCGCTAATGAAGAAAATATAAACGGAATCATTCCACCCACAAACAGGCCTGCCAGCACATCAGCTCTATAGATATCAATCCCGTCAATTCCTGCAATTCCTACAAAAGCGGCAAATAGAGCCAAGGCTGTTAATGCTGCTGAAGCAATGGCAAATCCTTTTCCTGTAGCAGCTGTTGTATTTCCTACAGCATCCAGGATATCTGTTTTTTCACGAACTTCTTTAGGAAGCTCACTCATTTCAGCAATACCTCCCGCATTATCTGCAATTGGACCAAAGGCATCAATTGCTAACTGCATCGCTGTAGTAGCCATCATTCCGGCAGCAGCAATAGCCACCCCGTATAATCCGGCACATAAATAAGATCCATAGATACCACCTGCCAATACAATGATTGGAAGTAAAGTAGATTCCATTCCCACAGAAAGTCCGCCAATAATATTGGTAGCATGCCCGGTTGAAGACTGTCTCACGATACTGGAAACGGGTCTTTTTCCCATGGCTGTATAATATTCAGTGATAATACTCATCAGAGTTCCAACAACCAAGCCAACCATTATAGCTCCAAATACGCCCATTTTAGTAAACTCGTGGCCTCTTAAAACCATTTTTTCAGGAAGAAGATAAGTCACCAGAAAATATGACGCTATCGCTGTAATCACAATACTACCCCAGTTTCCTAAATTCAATGCATTTTGGACACTGGAAGTGGATGAACCTTCATTATCGTTAATTTTCACAAATAAAGTTCCTATCATAGAGAAGATAATCCCTGTTCCTGCAATCAGCATTGGTAATAAAATGGGGGCAAAGCCTCCGAATGAATCATCAGAAATCGTCTCCCTTCCCAATACCATTGTTGCCAATACAGTAGCTACATAAGATCCGAAAAGGTCAGCTCCCATTCCTGCAACGTCTCCAACATTATCCCCCACATTATCTGCAATGGTTGCGGGATTTCTTGGATCATCTTCAGGGATTCCCGCTTCTACTTTTCCTACCAGGTCAGCACCAACATCTGCTGCTTTTGTATAAATACCACCACCTACTCTTGCAAAAAGAGCAATGGATTCTGCACCAAGAGAAAAACCGGTAAGAATTTCTATGGTTGTTTCCATTTCGTGGGAATCTACTGTGGCTTCCGGTGCAAAAATCTGTTTAACAATTAAAAATAAAGCTCCTAATCCTAATACGGCAAGTCCCGCTACTCCCATTCCCATTACAGAACCTCCTGTAAAAGAAACTTTAAGGGCTTTAGATAACGATGTTCTTGCTGCTTCTGCAGTTCTTACATTCGCTTTGGTCGCTATTTTCATTCCAATAAAGCCAGCTGTAGCAGAGAAAATAGCACCCACCACAAAGGCAAGCCCTATACTCCAGTGAGAGTTGGCATTACTTGATCCCATTACTGCCAAAAGTATGGCGACAACGACGACAAAATAGGCTAAGACTTTATATTCAGCTTTAAGAAAGCCATGGCACCATCAGCAATATGTCCGCTGATTGTTTTCATTTTTTCATTTCCAGCATTCTGTTTACTTACCCAGTTGCTCTGAAGAAATGTATACACCAAGGCTACGACACCAAAAATTGGCACTAACACAAATAGATCCATAGTTTAATATTTTTTTGGTAATAGAAAAATAAATATAATAAATAATTATCATCAAAGCATTAAAAAAATAATGGACTTATCATTATTGTCAAAAAAAATATCACATATGAATGATTATTTTTCTACAAATATTGAGGATTTAAAATTAATAGATAGGCTGATAGAATAAGGGATAAAGTGGTTTTTCAAAACTCAAACCACTAAGGAGTATTAAGATTTTAAGAATAGTAAGATAAACTTCGCTTCAAGCAGAAAAAATGCCAAAGTAGGGCCATACTTTTATATTGAACGCTTCAATAACTTCCTTCTTCCAGCCTTCAGCGTCCTATCTAATAAAAAAAAGGATAAACAGTTTCCCATTTATCCTTTTGTATTATTTACATTAGAGAATCTTATCCTCCAAATTTATCTGCATAGTCTGTTTGAGAAGCTTTAATCACTTTTCTTGCATGATCAGCACCGTAAACCTCTTGAATTCTGCATTTTGCAGGCTCATCCGGCAGGTTTTTATACGTTAAGAAATAGTGCATCAATCTTTTTACTTCTGCCTCTGGTAACTCAGTAATATCTCTGAAATGTCCGAAAGCATGATCATTGATCATTACTGCTACAATTTTATCGTCTGCTTCTCCACCGTCAATCATTTTGAAACCTCCAATTGGAATAGCTTCCATCAATAAACCTCCTGCATGGATATTGTGAGAACTTAAAACACAAATATCAAGAGGATCATGATCTCCCATTGTCACATCAGTAGCTCCTGCTTCTACAGCAAGTCTCATCACCTCTTTATCGCAATATGTTCTTGGAACAAAACCGTATAAAGCAGGGATGATATTAGAGAATTTCTGAGGCCTGTCTACTTTTAAATATCCTGTTTCTTTATCTACTTCATATTTAATAGTATCTGAAGGAACAATTTCCACAAATACGTTTACAACATTTGGCGCATCTTCTCCTGCAGAAATTCCGTGCCATGGATGTGCTTTAAAATTTGGAATCATTATTTATCTGTTATTTTTTAAGTTATTATTAAAATTTCTTTTCTTAAATCTTCTATTGTTTCAGCAACATAATCATTGCTTTCCATATAGTTCATAATGAAAATGGTTTTGAATTCATCCAATTCCACTTCCCCTTTCAATCCATCATAGGTCTTATGAAGAAGGTCTATAATGGCATTTTTAGAATCTACAATATTCTTCCATGAATTTTTCGTTACATAAAGCTGTTGAGAGGAATTGTATTCAAACTCTTCATTGATTGCTTTTTCTGTAAGAAAAATAAACTCATGAACTGCCAACCCTCTGTCAAACCTCTGAACCAGGTTGGAAGGCTTCATTCTATCCAGAAACAAAGTCATTCTCTCATAAGAATGTGCCTTATTCTCTGCATTCGATTTCACGGTAAGTAATTTGAGTTCCTGGTTTTTAAGAGTAATATACGAGTGTACAAATTGCCTCAGCAAAACCAGAAAAGGAATTGCAATAATTAATGCAAATGCATAGGGTAAATATCCTGAAAGACTCGTCATAATTTTAGACTGCGAAATTACTAATATTTTCTGATATTACAGTTCAAATAATGCAGGTCTTTGTGTAACTTCATGGTAGCAAACGCTGTTTTCATCAAAAAAGTGGTATACCAGGCTTTTTCTGGTTTTATTTTTATCGGTATGAGGCTCTCCGCCGTGAAGAATATTAGCATGCCAGATCAGCATATCTCCTTTTTTAGCTCTGAAAACTTCTTTCTTCAGCCCCAATTCCTTCACTTTATTTTCCAAAAATTCTTCATAAGCCTTATAGCTCTTCTTTCCTATTTTTAAAGTGGTTCCTTCATTATCATAATCAGAATTCAGGAAATAAGGCAGTTTATGGCTTCCTGGAATATAATGCAATGCCCCATTGGTTTCATCCACATCTTCCAGAGCGATCCATACTCCTAAAAGTCCACCCAATGGGAATGTTGTCATATGGATACTGTCGGAATGTGTTTTCTGCTGGCTTCCGTTAATAAAGTTGATACTTTGAAATAATTTAGCTTTACCATCAAGCAAAACAGACAAAAATTCCAAAAAATCCTTATCGCTTCCTATATTTCTGATGATGTCAGAATGGTGAATCGCAAACATCAGTTTTCCGCCATATCGAAACTTTAAAGTTCCGTCCTTCATTAATTTCTCAATCTCAACATTGATATTTTCAGCGGTTTCCGGACTAATGAAGTTTCTTATAATCATATATCCGTTATCATCGTAATGAAGAGCGCTTTCTTTATTTTCCTCTGATAATTTTTTAAAAAAAGCTGTGGATGAAAGCTTTTCTTCAGCAATACTTCTTTCTGTCTGAGGAAGATGAGCAAAATCTTTACTTGAAATACTCGAAAAATAATTCTTGTTGATTCCGTACTTTTTATATAATGGAATATTATGCTTTAACTTGCTCTTTTTAAAGAAATTATAAAGCATATATGATAATTTATAATTACGAATTTGTTGTAACATAACGGTTATTAATAAGTGTTTTATAAAGGTACGGAATAATACTAAATTAGAACCAATCTAAACAATGCTTTTTATCATTAAAAAATCCTTCCTTTTACCAATAAAGATCCTAATTTTTTAAATAAATCTTTTTTAGAGCGTTCTATAATTCCATAGGGTTTCAGCTCCGGGCGAAAACCTCTGAAAAATTCTTCAATATTCGGAATATCACCACCTTCAAAGTCAAAGATATGGGTTTCAATCGTTTCTTTGATTACATGGTCAATTAATACGGATGCTCCGGATAATTTAACATATTCTTTATCACTGAAGTTCCCCAGAAGAGCAACCATATCACAATCCGAATATGTAGCAATTGCATTAATGATTTTCCCTTGGTAATAAAAAGCCAAAAAATTCAAATATTTCAGATGATAGAAGGTTTCATAAAGTTCCAGAAATCCAGATAAATCACTTTCTTTGCTCAGCCCTATAATATGAGATTCTATAAAAGGTTTTATTTCATCATAGGAAACAGCTTTTATATCTGAATGATTCAAGACGTCTTCATCCAGTCTTAATTTTCTTTTTCTTTTAGGAGAATATTTGGCGTAAACTGCTTCATAAGCATTAGGATAGATCAAAAAGTTTTTCTTTATTCTGAATTTTGAAAGAAGCTCATTGCTATCATTAAATGGATAAGCTCTTATCAAATAATGATCTTCCAGATAAGCTAAAAATTTTTCATTAAGATTTACATCATCTTCAACGGAGAAGACTCCTAATTGTTGGCAAAGTTTAGGATTATGAACGATTTTAACACCATACTTTCTTACAAAAGGAATGGGCATTACTGCTTCATAATCATTATACACAAGGATTTCCCATTGTTTTTGAGTGGTAATATCTAAAAAGTCTTTTGTTGCAGAATATTTTCTTTGTTTAGAAAGCTCTAAGCATTGAGAATATTTTACAAAATCAATTTCATTATATTTCAATCTTCTTATCATAATAATCCTGCGTCCGAAAAGCTAAAGTATGAATTTTGTGTGATGATAATATGGTCTAAGAGCTGAATACTTAATACTTTCCCACCTTCTTTTACCTTTTGTGTAATGTTTATATCTTCTTTGCTTGGCTTCAAGCTTCCTGATGGGTGATTGTGTGCAATAATGACTCCTGTCGAAAAATGTTCTAGTGCTGTTTTAAAAAGAACTCTAACATCCACGATAGACTGGCTGATTCCGCCCTGTGTCAGTTGTGCAGTGTGTATCACTTTATTGCTATTATTTAGAAAAATAGCCCAAAATTCTTCAGTTCTTAAGTCTGACAAATGATTTTTGAGGATTAAATAGGCATCGTTGCTATTTCCAATAACGGACCGCTCAGGAATTTCCTGCCCCGCTCTTCGTCTTCCGATTTCCAACGCTGCAATAATAGAAATGGCCTTCGCCTCTCCTATTCCTTTGAACTTCATTAGATCTTTAAGGGAAAGTAAACTTAGCTGATGCCAGTTATTGTTCACAGATGCTAAATCTTTCTGGCCAGTTCTACTACACTTTCTTCTCTATTTCCGCTTCCCATGATAATGGCTAAAAGCTCAGAATCGGAAAGTGAATCCTTACCTTTTTGTAAGAATTTCTCCCGTGGTCTGTCGTCTTCTGCCAAAAGTTTTAAGGACATTTTATGTATTTAAATAATTAAAAGCCGTCCATTTTAGGAGTGATGGTAAAAGTAGCTTTTCCTCCGCCTATCTGTACAGGCATGTTTCTTTCCGCCGAAGTTAAAGTTTTTGTTTTACTGTCAAAAATATATTTCCCTTCAATATCAGAATCTTTCATCATACCTCCTCCACTCATTTTTGATTTTACCGAAATTTCAATTTTGTTCTCCTTTGTTCCTTTATACATATAATCGTTGGAAACAGACATCGTTTTTATTATTGGATTGGGAGTGGTATCTTTCCACATAAACCCACTTTCAACAGTTTCTTTAGGAAAAACCAAAGGGATTATATTGTATTGATCTATGCGCAGATCTCCGGAAACTTCTTTACTGAACTTTTGTTTTTCAAGAATTTTGCCATATTTATCAATCTTAAATGTAAAAGGGTTGTTTATAATAGGTTTAAATTCCATGCCCATTTCATCATCTGAACTGGAGCTTTCTCTGGAATCAAAGTGAATTTCTTCTCCAAACATTTTTGATTGTAAGTCATTCTTACAATTTCTCCTGTAACATAATAATTTGAATCTTTGTCTACAGAATCTATAGTATACTTAACTTCTGTAGCATCATTCATTCCACCATTCCCATTTCCTTCGGTAGAGGTAGAATAAATTAAAGTCTGCTCAAAACCTTTTTGAAGAGTAAGCGATAAATTTTCTTTTTGAACGTCTTTTTTCCCACATGATACAACCATCATCAGGGAGACAGAAAGGATAGATATTTTTTTCATAGTTATTTAGTTTCTAATAAAAGACATATAAAATAATGGGCAGTTCCGACTTGTCAATGTATTTTGCAGTCTCTTTAAAAGCATTAGCTGAAAGCATTGGACAACCCAAGCTCAGAGAGGTTGGCCTTTCGGATTCAACATCAGGAACACTGCTAAAAGAATGAAGAACAATGGCTCTCTGCATCGCATTATCGTTGGTAGAATCCAAGCCTTTTAGGCGGTAAGCTTTTCCAAATTGTCCAACATAGCTTCCTCCAATGGCATATTTTCCAAGAGAAGATTGATAAGAACCTTCCACATTACTAAACCTTAAAGCATTTGATCCTGGAATTACAGATCCTGAACCATGGGCTACAATGGCTTTTTGTACTATTTTATTATTTTTCAGATCGTAGATGAAGTAACGGTATTTTCCGGATGGAATTTTAAAGTTAATAAAAACAGCCAGCTCCTGATTATAGTCTTTATCTTTGATATAGTTTTTGATTTCTGCAATTTTAGATAAGGGCAAACCTGACATCTCTGCCTGCTGCGATTCAGCTTTTGAGCAGGAAACTAAAAGTATAAAAAGGAAAATAAAGTGTTTCATCATTTGTATAAGAGGGCTATTCTATAATCATTCCGTCTTTCATGACAAGCTTACGATCGGTAATTTCTGCCAGATTCGGGTTATGGGTTACAATCACGAAGGTTTGATTATACTTATCTCTAAGGTCAAAAAACAATCTGTGAAGATCATCCGCATTTTTTGAATCCAGGTTACCTGTAGGTTCATCAGCAAAGATAATTTTTGGTGAATTGATTAAAGCTCTTGCTACTGCTACCCTTTGTGCTTCTCCACCGGAAAGTTGATTGGGTTTATGATTCAGTCGTTGTTCAATTTTAAGATCCTCAAATAAAGCATGTGCTTTTTCCATAGCTTCTCTTTCATTAGCTCCAGCAATTCTGGTAGGAAGCAAAACATTTTCCAAAGCGGTAAACTCCGGAAGCAGTTGATGAAACTGAAATACAAAACCAATATTCTGGTTTCTGAATTTGGATAACTGCTTATCATTCATATTGATAAATGATTCGCCTGCGATCTCAATTTCAGTATCATATTTCCGGATTGAGTGGGATGATCCAAAGTTCCTAAAATCTGCAACAATGTTGATTTACCTGCTCCGGATTCTCCTACAATAGAAACTACTTCTCCTACTTTAATGTGAATATCAACTCCTTTCAGTACTTCTAAATTCCCATAAGATTTATGGATATTTCTCGCTTTAATCATGATTCAAAAATACTAATTTGATTTTGAAATTCAGACAACATATCTCATGATAATTTTAAATTTTTCAACCTTTGTTATTTTATATTATCTTATGTTGAAAATTGATTAAAGTTTTTCTATTGATTGAAAAAAGAGATCATAAAAATTCATTCCAAATGAATACTATTTTAATAATTCAGTAAGTTTATTCAACATATTTTTGAATTCTTCCTCATCATAGCTCACAGATGTGTACACCACTTTCCCTTCTTTATTAATAATATAATTTCTTGGGATATATTCTTTGGCGAAAAGAGAATATACAGATCTTTTTTCATCGGCATACATAGGGAGATTATATCCCTTTTTAATTTTGAATGCTTCTATTTCTCTTTGGGAATGTTCTCGGCCAATAACGAGTAAAGAAAATTGACTGTTATTTTTATATTTATCCCATACCTCACTCTGCAAATGAGGTAGTTCCTGCAGGCAAGGCCCACACCATGTTGCAAAAAAGTTGATAAGAACAACCTTTCCCTTTAAATCGGATGATTTTAAAAGTCCTTTTTCAGTTAGGATAGAAAAGTCTGGAAGGGCTTGATTTTCCACGATTTCCTGGCTCAAAGCAAAAGAGCTGATCATAAAGGACAAAATCACAAAAGTTTTTTCATTTTATATTTTTTTTGGGTATGCTGCTATATACTAAATATATTTATTGCATCCACCTAAAAGGTGAATAAATAGCAAACAAAAAAACCTCCCGATTGGGAGGTTTTATTATTTCCAATTCAGAAAATTACAGTAACAATGTTAATGGGTTTTCTAAATATGTTCTTAAAGTTTGTAAGAATTGTGCACCTGTAGCACCATCTACTACTCTGTGGTCACATGCTAATGAAAGCTTCATTGTGTTACCTACTACGATCTGACCATCTTTAACGATTGGTTTCTCGATGATTGCTCCTACCGAAAGGATTGCAGAGTTGGGTTGGTTGATGATACTTGTAAATGTTTCAATTCCGAACATTCCAAGGTTAGAGATAGAGAATGTAGACCCTTCCATTTCATTAGCCTTAAGACCTTTGCTCTTAGCTCTTGAAGCCATATCTTTTACAGACGCAGAGATCTGAGTGTAAGACATCTGGTCAGTATTCTTCAATACCGGAACTACCAATCCATCAGGAATAGCTACTGCCACACCCACATTGATATTTCCTCTGTGAATGATCTTATCACCTGCCCAGCTTGAATTTACCTGTGGATGTTTTCTTAAAGCAATAGCAGTTGCCTTAATGATCATATCATTGAATGAAATTTTCGTATCTGGAATAGAGTTGATCTCTTTTCTAGCTTCGATTGCTTTATCCATATTGATTTCAACCATCAGATAGTAGTGCGGAGCAGAGAACTTACTTTCAGAAAGACGTTTTGCAATAATATTTCTTACCTGTGAGTTTGGAGTCTCTGTATCTTCTCCTTGTACAAAGTTTACAGCAACCTGAGCAGCAGCACTTGCAGCCGGAGCTGAAGCAGCTGGTTTTGCAGCTGGCTGATAGTTTTCAATATCTTTCTTAACGATTCTTCCGTTTTCACCTGAACCTTGAACAGCATTGATATCAACTCCTTTATCCTGAGCCATTTTTTTAGCTAATGGAGAAATTGCCACTCTGTCTGAAGATGAAGTATTAGCAGCCGGAGCAGCTTTTTCTTCAGTTTTAGTTTCTTCTTTTTGTTCAGCTGGTTTTTCTGATGCCGGAGCAGCTGCTTTAGGAGATCCTACTGCTGAAACATCAGTTCCTGCAGGGCCAATAATAGCCAATACAGTGTCAACCGGAGAAGCACCACCTTCTTCTACACCTTGCTTCAATAGTACTCCATTGAATTCAGATTCGAAGTCTTGTACTGCTTTATCTGTTTCGATTTCAGCCAGAAGATCACCTTCTTTTACTGTATCGCCAACATTTTTATGCCATTTAGCAACCTTACCTTCTGTCATTGTATCAGAAAGTCTAGGCATTGTAATCACTTCTACTCCTGCCGGAACTTCTGCGGAAGCAGTTTCCACAGTTTCTGCTTTAGGCTGTTCTTCTGATTTTTTTTCTTCAGCATCTGCACTGGGAGCAGCAGCTCCACCTGTTAAACCTGAAATATCTTCTCCTTCATTTCCGATAATTGCCAAAACAGAGTCTACAGCAGCTGCAGCACCTTCTTCTACACCCACGTATAAAAGGGTTCCTTCTACTTCAGATTCGAAATCCTGAACTGCTTTGTCAGTTCAATTTCAGCTAAAATATCTCCTTCCTTTACTTTATCACCTACTTTTTTATGCCATTTCGCCACTTTACCTTCCGTCATAGTGTCGGAAAGGCGGGGCATCGTAATTACTTCTGCCATAATTTATTTTAATTTGAAAATTTAGCAATCTGAAAATTTGAAAATTAAAAAAGGACATATTCTATCACATTTTCAAATTCTCAAATTGTCAAATTAACTCATTATCTTTTAGTTTTCTAATTTGTCTAAGAATGGATAATCTTCCTGAGAATATACATACTCATAGATTTTCTCAGCATCCGGATATGGAGAGTTTTCCATAAATTCGATGCACTCTTCAACAAAGTCTCTCGACTTGTTATCCATAGCTTCCAATTCAGCTTCAGTAGCCCATCCGTTTTCAAGAATTCTGTGCTTCACCAATTCGATTGGATCATCATTCTTATGAACAGCTACTTCTTCTTTAGATCTATATGGCTCAGCATCAGACATAGAGTGACCTCTATAACGATAAGTTCTAGCTTCGATGAACGTTGGTCCGTCTCCTCTTCTTGCTCTTTCAATAGCTTCGTAAGCAGCTTCAGCTACTTTACAGGATCCATTGCATCTACAGCAAGACAAGGCATTTCGTATCCTAATCCTAATTTATAGATATCTTCGTGGTTGGCCGTTCTTTTTACAGAAGTTCCCATTGCATATTGGTTGTTTTCTACCACAAATACTACAGGAAGTTTCCAGTTCATTGCCATGTTGAATGTTTCATGTAATGAACCTTGTCTTGCAGCACCATCTCCGAAGAAACAAATGTTTACAGCTTTTCTGTCGAAATATTTATCTGCAAAAGCAATACCTGCTCCCAAAGGAATTTGTCCTCCAACAATACCATGTCCTCCGTAGAAACGGTGCTCTTTACTGAAAATGTGCATAGATCCACCCATACCTCCGGATGTACCTGTAGCTTTACCGCAAAGTTCAGCCATGATTCTCTTAGGATCTACTCCCATCGCCATTGGATGGATGTGGCATCTGTAAGCAGTAATCATACTGTCTTTGGTAAGATCCATTGCATGTGTAAATCCGGCAGGGATTGCTTCCTGGCCATTATACAAATGTAAAAATCCTCTGATCTTTTGTTTTAGGTAAAGAGAACGGCATTTGTCTTCAAACCTTCTCCACATTGTCATATCTTCATACCACTTCAGGTATACCTCTTTAGAAAATTCTTTCATGTGTTAGCTCTTGCTTTTTTATGATGAAATAGTTGAGCAAAATTATGAAAAAAACTTTGTTTTTATTGTATGCATAAGTAACTTTTCGTTTTTTCTCTAAAATCTACTTGCAGGCGGAAGGGATTATTCTTAATTTTCGACCCTGAGAAAAGCTCATGAAATAGCATTTTTCCTATTCTTTTCTTATTATAGCATTCAGGAAATCGGCCTATCTGTATAGTTTTCCTGAAATATATAAATGAGCTAAGGCATCAAAAATCATTACCTATTCACCCCTTTTTTCTTTCATCTTTAATTCTTGTTAACATATCTTTTGGTTATTTCAACAGCTTTTTTTCCGGCGAAAATTCTGTAAGTTTCAACGTTCGGTCTTCAATACTATTCACAAAATCACCATGCAGTTTTGCTGTTTTAGCTTTAATTTCTTTCCATTCTGTATCGGCCATAAAACCTTGCCATGCCAATTTCATTGCCTCTTCATTTTTCCATTCAAGCAAATAGATAAATTCCGTTTTCCCTTCAAATTCGGACTCCCAGATTGACACAATATTGAATCCATACTTTTTCATAATCCTTAAAGCATCATCTCTGAACCGATCTAAAAACACTTGTCTGTTTTCTTTTGGAATTTCATAAATTCTCAACTGATGAACAGGATCTAATGGAGGCGAAGAATCTTTTAAAGAATAAGTTTGCCCGAAGGCTATGCTTCCCAAAATAAAAAGGATTACTGTAAATAAGTGTTTCATGATAATAGTAAGTATTGATATGGGCTTATTGATCTTTTATACCAGTTATTATTTCAAAAATGTTCACTCTGGAAATCGCTCCTTTACCCTAAAAACAGAACTAATTAAAATTAAATATTTCTGAGGACAAAACGTATTATTTTCAACAAAAACAGAAAAAAAACATTCAACATATTAAAATACATCAATATTTATCTACATTTTTAACATCTCAAAAGTATATCATTAGCAAGTCTTCATTTGTTTTTTGGGCTTATAATCTTATATTTGACTTTTAAACTATTATATGGAAGAAAAAAAGTCTTCGCTTCTTCACAAAGTCTCAAGGGTTATCTCTGATTTTTTTAATCCGCTGGTTTCTCTGATCATATTTTTTGTGTACATGAGCATGAGGGAGTACACTTTTAAAGAATCCCTTCTTTATTTCCTTCCGTTACTATTAATGATTATTGCACCAGTTGTGATCTGGCTGGTATGGAATGTAAAGACAGGAAGGTATACCAATATGGATGTTTCCAATCGGGTTCAGAGAAAGACGTTATATGTTTTCATTGCAGCCTGCGTCATTATTTATCTTATTTTCAATTATGTGAGAAATGGATATATTGATTTGGTTATGCTTTTTATTTTAATCCTGCTCTTTGCTCTTCAGATCAGCAATCTTTTCATTAAAAGTTCGATGCATACTGCATTTAATATATTTGTAGCTGCATTATTTTTCACTTTAGACTGGAAAATGGGGCTTATATGGCTAGGAATCGCCAGCCTGGTAGGACTCACCAGAATTATTTTAAAAAGGCATACGGTAAAAGAAGTATTTATGGGAGCTGGAATAGCTTTTATGGTATCTTTTATTTATCTTTATTGCAATATACAATTTCAACATTAGAAGAATATATGAAAATCAATCATCTTACCGCCGCAGAAGAAAACTTTATGAAGCTGTTTTGGAAAATGGAATCTTTCTATCTGAAGGACGTTATGGAGCAGCATCCGGAACCTAAACCTCACCAAAATACGGTTTCCACATATTTGAAAATATTGGTTGAAAAGGGCTATTTATCTACCGTAAAGGAAGGTAGAATCTTCAAATATACAGTCATTGTTCCGTTTGAAGAATATAGAAAGTTCTTGTTAAAAGAGCTCACTCATAATTTCTTTAATGATTCAGGAAAAGAAATTCTTGAATTTTTATTCAGTGAAAAGCTCCTTACACAGAACGATCTTAAAGGCTATTTTGATCTTAAAATTGAAATTAAGCCTGCAAAAATTGAAGATCCGAAATTTGAGGTCGCTGATGAGATCTTAAATCCGAAGAAAGAGAAAAAGACAAAGGTCAGCAAAGAAAAAGAGAAGGAGAAAAAGAAGAAGAAGAAAAAGTTATAAAAAAAAGCGGCTTAAAAAAGCCGCTTCATATTTTTTACCAACGATTTCCACCGCCGTTACCACCACGATTTCCACCGCCGTAGCCACCGCCACCATTTCCACGGTTGTTACCACCGTAACCTCCGCCTCTGTTGTTGTCGAAGCTTCTTCTTGGCTTCTCTTCTCTTGGCTTAGCTTCAGATACGTTTAATGTTTTTCCGTTGAATTCTTTTTGATTAAGAGCTTCAATAGCCTGCTGTCCTTCTTCATCACCCATTTCGATGAAACCAAAACCTCTAGAACGGCCAGTTTCTCTGTCTGTTACGATTTTAGCTGATGATACATCACCAAATTCTGCAAATAGATCGTGCAACTCATACTCTTTAGTTGCGTAATTGATGTTTGAAACAAAAATGTTCATTTTGAATAAATTAAAAAATTAATAAAAATTTGGTATATAAAAGAAAAGCAACATAAATTAATGAACAAATATTGATTCCAAATATAAACGTATGCAAGATACAATTAAAAACTTCAAATCAAAGCTTTTTTTTATCTCTTTCTCACTTTAGTTTGAATTTAAACCCTATTCAACCTAAACAAATTAACCCAATTAGCTAATTATCAATATTTTAAACATGAAAATCATCAAAAAGTTAAAGTTAGTTAACATAATAAAATTTTTCTTCAATTATTATTAAAAGGAGTCAAGCTTTAAGCCTTTGAGATCAAATACAGGCAACCGGATAGTTTTTTATAATAAAGAAAAGAGAATAGCAGTATATTTATAATTCTTTTGAAATCATATTATAAAGCCTTATTCAGATTTTATGATGAAACTACACACCACGAATTATATTAATACTTTTATAGAAGTCGCTGAAGACTGTCCCGTTTCCCAGGCTCAGATTCCACCTGATAAGAAAGAAAAGACACTCGCCAATCTCCAGTATGAGAAAATCAGCAAACATCCTTATCAATACTCTTCTGATGATATTATTTTTGAATGTTATGCTTTTAAAAATGATATTTCTGAAAATGAAAAGCAGGAAGCAAGAAATCAATTCTTTTCCAAAGGACAAGCTTGCCTTCGCTCTTCTCCTCTAGCCAAAAGATATGGATTCGGATTCCACCATAATAAAGAAGGCAAAGTAGCTCTATTTCCTATAGAGAGTAAAGAATATCAAAATTTATTAAATAACCCTGACATCGCAAAGACAAAAGCAATGCGCTCCAAAAGAAAATGATTGAGAAAATGAATAATCCTCTTTAGATCAATAAATACTATTCTTTTGATAACATCAGCTTTTAACACTAAATTTGTACTGCAAATTATTAAGAACATGAACTACCATACAAGAAAATGGGTAAAACCCGAAGATTTAAATCCTAATCACTCACTTTTCGGAGGAAGACTTTTACAATGGATTGATGAAGAAGCAGCACTATATGCGATCATCCAGCTTGAAAACACAAAGGTTGTTACTAAATTTATTTCAGAAATCAATTTTGTAAGTTCAGCAAAACAAGGAGACATTATAGAAATTGGTATTGAAGCGATTCATTTTGGTTCTTCTTCTATTACATTAAGATGTGATGTCCGTAATAAAATGACTCACCAGACCATTATCACTGTTGATAAAATTGTAATGGTCAACCTGGATAGCAACGGCAACCCTGCACCACATGGCAAAACCCAGATTGAATTTGTAAAAGACAGATTAAACAGCGAACTATGAAGATCTTCATCAAGAATATGGTCTGCAGCCGATGCATTTCCGCTGTAGAGACCATTTTCAATAATGCAGATGTAAAAACCAGCTCCATCATTCTGGGGGAAGTAGAAACACAAGCAGAAGTTCCTACAACAACCATGCAGTCTATCGAAGAGAAGCTACTTGCAACCGGATTCGAAAGAATTATGGATTCTGCACACCAACTTATTGAAAAAATTAAAAACCTGATTATTGTAAAAGTCAGTGAACTTGATATTGATGAGGATTTCCTACTTTCTGAATTTTTAAGCTCAAAGATCCACAAAGATTATAGCTCCCTCTCCAAAACATTTTCACAGAATGAAAACATTACCCTGGAACAATTTTTCATTCTTCAAAAAATAGAAAAAGTAAAAGAACTCCTTTTATATAATGAATTCAATCTTACGGAAATCGCAGGAAAACTGGGTTACAAAAGTGTTCAGCATCTTTCTACCCAATTCCGCAACGTTACCGGATTCACTCCTACTGAATTCAAAAAATTAAAGGATCATCATAGGAAACCGCTAGACAATCTTTAATTCAGTTGGAGAGTTTGAGGGTTTGAGAGTTCAAGAGTCTGGGGGGGGATTGAGCCAGAGAGTTTAATGTTAAAGTAAACAACCATCCCATAACCGCCACTCTAATACTCTCCCACTCTAATACTCAAATACTCTAATACTCCCAAACCCTCAAACCCAAATTCTATAACTATTATCCTTAAATTTATAACAGCTTTAGATTTTCATTTTGGAAATTTGTAATATAAATTTAAGAATCATGGAACAACAGTACAAAATACTCGGAATGACCTGTTCCGGTTGCCAGAAAAAGATATCTAATCAACTGAACGGTATTGACGGAGTTACAGCCGATGTTAATCTGGAGAACAATACCGCCACCATTACTTCTCATCATGCGGTTACGCTTTCCGTTTTAAATGATTCCCTGGCGGAAATAGGAAAATATAGACTGGAAGATCCCAACAATCCTGAAAAAACTTTTATAAAACCTCAGGATCGGGTATCTCCGTCTTCAGTATATTATTGCCCCATGGAATGTGAAGGTGAGAAAGTATATTTCAAACAGGGAGAAAGATGTCCTGTCTGCAATATGTATTTAGTTCCGATTGAAGAGAAACTGGCCAAAGACCCTAATCATAAACCAACTTATTCCTCTACTCATCTTCCTGAAAACTTTAAAGACAGTATTGGAAAGTATTATTGTCCTATGTTTTGTGAAGGCGATAAGGTATATGATGAAAAAGGAGACTGCCCTGTGTGCCACATGCATTTAGAAGAGATTTCTGAAGACATGGCTAAAAATGCGGTTTCACATCATAGTCATTCACATTCTCACCCCCACACTCATCATCATAATCATCATCACGAAACCCCTAAAGTTACTGATGAAATGGCAGGAAAATACTATTGCCCAATGTATTGTGAAGGTGACAAAACCTATGATTCCAACGTAGGATGCCCGGTTTGTGGAATGGATCTGGTAAAATATCCGGAAAAGAAAACTGCAAAATACACCTGTCCAATGCACCCCGAAATCATCAGTGATGAACCGGGAAGCTGCTCTATCTGCGGAATGGATCTTGTCAGAATGCCAGATAGTAAAGACGATGAAGAGGACGAAACCTACAACATCCTGAAAAGAAAATTTCTGATTTCACTAGCCTTTACCGTCCCTGTTTTCATTTTATCAATGGGAGGAATGTTTATTGACTTTCCATTCTCACATCAGATTCAAGGATTTATTGAATTAGCATTAACACTTCCGGTTATGTTTTATTCCGGTTGGTTTCTGTTAAAAAGAGGCTGGGTTTCATTCAAAACCTGGAATCTTAATATGTTCAGCTTAATTGCGTTAGGTGTAGCTGCCGCATTTATTTTCAGTATTACAGCATTAGCTTTCCCAGATATTATTCCGCATGAAATTCGTGGACATAATCATGAGATTCCGTTATATTTTGAGGCGGTCTGTGTTATTCTGACCCTTGTTATTCTGGGGCAATTGATGGAAGCTGCAGCCCATAAAAAAACAGGAAATGCCATTAAAGAATTGATGAACCTATCCCCTGATGAAGCAAATCTTATTGTAAATGGTGAAGAAAAACGAGTATTACTTTCACAGGTAAAAATCGGAGACTTGCTAAAGGTAAAGCCAGGCGAAAAGATTCCGGTTGACGGAAAGATTACGGAAGGAAATTCTATCGTAGATGAAAGCATGATTACGGGTGAACCTGTTCCTGTTGAAAAAACAATTGATGATAAGGTTTCTTCGGGAACTATCAACGGAAATCAGGTATTTATCATGAAAGCTGAAAAAGTAGGTGATGAAACCTTACTTTCACAAATCATTAAAATGGTGAATGAAGCCAGCAGAAGCCGTGCACCTATCCAGAAACTGACAGATAAGGTATCAAAGGTATTTGTTCCGGTAGTGATTCTTATTGCAGTACTTACTTTTGTTCTTTGGCAGTTCTTTGGCCCGGAAGGGAAAAGAAGCTTATTTGCGTTTGTAAATGCTGTAGCGGTTCTAATTGTAGCATGCCCTTGTGCTTTAGGCTTGGCGACTCCAATGTCCTTAATGGTAGGAATCGGAAAAGGGGCTAAAAATGGTATTTTGATCAAAAACGCAGAAGCTTTAGAGCAAATGAATAAGGTTAATGTTTTGATTACTGATAAAACAGGAACTTTAACGGAAGGAAAGCCTTCTGTGGAATATATTGAAACAGCAAGCAAGGAAGATAAAAGCCAGATTTTAAAACTTGCTTTCTCCCTGAATCAAAATTCTGAACACCCACTTTCCAATGCTGTTATTAAAAGAGCAAAGGATGAAAATATAGCCGCTGAAAAAGTGGATCAGTTTGAAAATATATCAGGAAAAGGAGTAAAAGGAAATATCAATGGAAAAACAGTCTATCTTGGAAATGAAAGCCTGCTTACCTCTCATCAGATCCAGATTCCCAATGCATTAAAACAAAAAGCTATAGAAGTGCAATCAAAAGCCCATACCATTTCTTATGTAGCACAGGATCAGAATGTATTAGGGTTTATAAGCTTTACAGATAAAATTAAAGCAAGCTCTAAAAAAGCAGTAGACCGATTAATGAGCGAAGGTGTTGACATTATAATGATGACGGGAGATAATGAGCACACAGCAAAAGCTGTAGCCGAAGAATTAGGAATTAAACACTTTAAAGCCAATTGTCTTCCTGAAGATAAATTGAATGAGGTAAAAAGGTTACAACAACAAGGTAAAATCGTAGCCATGACCGGAGACGGAATCAATGACTCTCCTGCCCTTGCCCAGTCAAATATAGGAATTGCGATGGGAACAGGTACTGATGTTGCCATTGAAAGTGCTGAGATCACCTTATTAAAAGGAGATATTTTAGGAGTAGCTAAAGCAAAATTATTGAGTGAAAAACTGCTTAGAAATATCAAAGAAAATCTATTTTTTGCCTTCATCTATAATGTGTTGGGAATTCCGGTTGCGGCAGGATTATTGTATCCATTCTTTGGAATTCTGCTATCACCGATGATTGCCGCAGCTGCCATGAGTGTCAGTTCATTATCTGTGATTCTGAATTCTTTGAGATTAAACTCAGTGGATCTGGATATAAAATAATAGGATGAAAAAAGAAAATCTTTACATCGGTTGTTCAGGGTTTTATAATAATGACTGGAAAGGGTCTTTATATCCTGAGAATGCCCAAAGTAAAGATTTTCTTTCTTTATATGCCGAAACTTTTAATACCGTAGAGATCAATTCTACATTCTATAGAATTCCTACTGCTAAAACACTTTTAAAATGGTACGATGAAACCCCCGAAGCCTTTAGGTTCTTTATCAAAATCCCAAAAACCATTACCCATCAAAAACGTCTTGCAGATTCCAAAGAAGAGATTACTGTATTTTGTGATCATATCCATAAACAGCTTCAACAAAAGCTTTCAGGATTCCTGTATCAACTTCCACCTTCTTTTAAAAATACTCCGGAAAATATAGATCTGATCATCAACCATATTGACAATAACTTTTTAAATGTCATTGAATTTCGTCATGAATCCTGGTGGAAACAGGAAATTTTCGACCTTTTAAAAAGCAATAACATTATCTTCTCTGGTGTAAGCTTTCCAGGGAACCTTTCCGAAGATGTTATTATCAATCATTCTGACATAATATATTATAGACTTCATGGAAAACCTGTTCTTTATAAGTCTGAATACTCTGAAGATTTTCTAAATCATCTTGCTGAAAGCATTAAAACCATTCCACAGACTACTTTTATATTTTTCAATAATACCTGGGGGAATGCTGCTATTAAAAACACAATATACCTGAAAAGTATTTTAATCTAAAATGAAATATTTGACCAAAATTTTTCCCATCTATACATTTCATAATTGTTAAAATAAAATAATTCCCAAATAAAGGAAGAATATCTTTATCTCAACAAAAATAGAAAAAGACTATCGTTTTAGCATTTATAAATGTTAAGATTCAACGAAAACAAAATCATAACTCAACAATCTATATTTTAATAAAAATAGCCTTTAAAATAAAGTTCTTAAAATAAACTTAAAAAGGAAAAACAGAGAAAAATATGGCATGTAATTTGTTAACATTCATACGTTATTTTTAACGATTTTTAACAATACAATTCCATTACCTTTATGAGAAAAATTTTTGCGGGAAAGTCAAAAAATAAGGCTTTTCTCGGGATGTTTGCATTGATGAGTGCAACTTCAGTAGTCTTAAACAGCTGTAATTTTAAAAATGAGGTGAACGACACGCTAAGTTCACAAGAACATCCTACCGCAGAAACTGCACCCAAAATGGACAATGAAAGCATAGACCCTGACAAAAGAGTGATCTACCTTACCTTTGACGACGGCCCTAATCAGGGAACAGAAAATCTCTTAAAGATTCTTGACAAAAGAAATGTATGTGCCACCGCATTTTTGGTGGGGAAACATGCTTATGGGAGTACAAGACAAAAAAATGATTTTAAGCTTTTAAAAGACAATCCTCTAATTGAACTGGCCAATCATAGTTTTACTCATGCTCACAATAAATATACCGATTTTTACAAAAGTGCCGATGCTGTTGTACGTGATTTCGATATCGCCAAAGACAGCCTGAAACTTCATGATAAAATAGCAAGGACTCCCGGAAGAAACATCTGGAGACTTAACAATATTAATGTCACTGATATTAAAAGTACTACTGCAGCCGCAGATGGTCTTAAAAGAGCAGGTTATAAAGTAATAGGCTGGGATCTTGAATGGAGACCTACTCATAAAATGACCTTGAAAGGGAGCCATGAGGCTATGCTGAAAAAAGTAGACAGTATTTTCCTTAATGACCTTGAAAAAACTTCAAGACACCTTGTATTTCTTACTCACGACCAATATTTGAGAGATACAGATTCTATCAATGAGCTGGATTTGTTTATTGAGAAATTACAGAAGAGCAACAAATTTGTTTTCAGAAAGATCTCTCAATATCCGAAGATCAATGAGGTTCTGAATTAATCTGAGAGATTAGTTTTGATAATGAACAGATTTATCATGAAAAAAATCTGTTTTTTTATAAGTTTAGGCTTTAAACTTTGAACCTTCCCCTAAATTTCAGAAATTTGCATTTATGAGTATTAAGGAAAATTATAAAACGATACAGGATAAACTTACCTCAGATATTGAACTGGTTGCCGTTTCAAAAACGCATCCGGTTTCTGCTATTCAGGAGGTTTATGATCTCGGGCAGAGAGTTTTTGGAGAGAACAAAGTTCAGGAGTTAATGGAAAAAGCACCTCTCCTGCCTGAAGATATTCAATGGCATCTGATTGGGCATTTGCAAACCAATAAAGTGAAGTATATTGCTCCATTCATAGATACGATCCAAAGTGTGGATTCGGAAAAACTATTAGCTGAAATCAACAAAGAAGCAGGCAAAAACAACAGGTCTATTAAAGTTTTACTTCAGGTAAAAATTGCAGCGGAAGAAAGTAAATTCGGATTGGAAATCTCAGAAGCTAAAGCTCTTTTCCAACATTATGCTGAAGGAAATTTCCCTCATGTTGAGATTACCGGATTGATGGGAATGGCAACTTTTACAGATAATGAGGGACAGATCAGAAAAGAATTTTTAACTTTAAAGGCGCTTTTTGATGAATTAAATCAACTAAAATCTTTAAAAACCTTATCAATGGGAATGAGTGATGATTTCCCTGTTGCGATTGAATGTGGAGCCAACTCTGTAAGGGTAGGATCTGCAATTTTCGGAAGAAGAGACTATTCCATATAGAATATTTAGGTATGGTTTTTGCTAATAATTGAAACAAAAAATTTAAATTTGCGACTATGCAAAAAATCCTTATAGTAGAAGACGAAAAAGCAATCTCAGGAGTACTTCACAGTATTCTTTCAGACGAACTTACAGATTATGAATTTGTTATCGCCGAAGACGGCCTTGAAGGTTACAAACAGGTAGAAAAAGAAGATTTCGCTCTGGTGATCTCTGATATCAAAATGCCTAAACTTTCAGGAACCGAGCTTTTGAAGCAGAGTCTGTTATTAAAACCTGAAACTACATTTATCATGATTTCAGGCCACGCAGACATTGATTCTGCTGTTTCCTGCTTAAAAGATGGTGCATATGACTTTATCTCTAAGCCTATTGACATCAACAGATTGATCACCAGTGTAAAGAATGCTTTAGTAAAAGAAACTCTGAAGAAAGAAAACAAAAATCTTCAGACTGAGAATAAGACTTTAAAGAGAAAGGTAAATAAAAAATACCAGATGATCGGGAACTCTCCTGCATTGCAGAAGATTCAGGATATGATCGAAAAGGTAGCCGTTTCTGATGCCAGAGTTCTGATTACAGGACCTAATGGTGCCGGAAAAGAATTGGTAGCTCACGCTATTCACAATCAAAGTGATCGTGCAAGAGGTCCTATGGTGGAGGTTAACTGTGCTGCTATTCCATCTGAGCTTATTGAATCTGAGCTTTTCGGACACGTAAAAGGTTCTTTTACCGGAGCTATTAAAGATAAGCAAGGAAAATTTGAACAGGCTAACGGAGGAACTATCTTCCTTGATGAGATTGGAGATATGAGTCTTATCGCTCAAGCTAAGGTATTGAGAGCTCTTCAGGAAAGCAAAGTATCTCCTGTAGGAAGTGATAAAGAAATAAAAGTTGATGTGAGAGTAATCGCAGCAACCAATAAAAATATGCAGAAAGAGATTGAGGAAGGGAAATTCAGAGAAGACCTTTACCACAGACTTTCTGTAATTGAAATTTATGTTCCACCATTGGATGATAGAAAAGATGATATCAAATTACTGGTTGAGCATTTCTCCGGTATGATTGCTGATGAGCATGGTACCGCTATGAAAAAGTTTGACGATAAAGCTATTGATGCTTTAAAAGCTCTTTCATGGACTGGAAATATCAGGGAATTAAGAAACGTTGTTGAAAGGTTAATTATTCTTGGTGGAAACACTGTTTCCGAAGGTGACGTTGCAAGTTTTGTAAGGAAATAATACCACTATTATTACAATATTATAAAAATTTGCAGTATTACTACTGCAAATTTTTTTTTGACCTATTTAAAATATAAACTATATGAATCTTAAAATATTATGAAATTTTTAGACAAAAAATACACAAAGGAATGCCTGACTTTAGCTCTGCCTGTAATGCTTACTCAGGTGGGGCAAGTTTCAGTTAACTTATTTGACAATATTATTGTCGGACAACTATTAGGAGCAGATGCATTGGCCTCAGTTTCATTAGGAAATGCAGTATTCTTCTCCATATTTGTATTAGCACTTGGTTTCTCTTTTGCTATACCACCATTGGTTTCAGAAGCGCATTCAAGAGAAGATCATGCTACGATCAATTCTGTTTTCAGTCATGGTTTTGTGATCAATATGACCGTTGGTTTTCTCCTGATGGTTATTCTCTTATTAGGAATGCCTCTACTCTATCATTCAGGACAGCCGGCGAAGATTATTCCGGATACGGTAAGCTTTTTAAGCATCATGGTGATCAGTATGATTCCCTTCATGGCGTTTCAGACGCTTCGTGAGGTTTCAGAAGGGCTTTCTTATACGATTGGAGTGACTAAGGCTACTATTATTGCCAACATTATTAATATCGCCTTAAACTACGTGTTTATTAAAGGACTTTGGGGAATCCCTGCAATGGGAGTACAAGGCTCTGCTTTAGCAACCTTAATTTCCAGAATATTCATGGTTGTTTTCCTTTATTTTGTATTGCTAAAGGAAAAAAGAACGAGACGTTATATCAAGGATTTTTCATTAAAAATTCAAAGCTTCTCAAAAGCAATGTTTGATAAAATGGTAAGATTAGGCCTGCCCACTGCTTTACAAATGTTCTTTGAAGTAACTGCTTTCGCCGGAGCAGCATTCATCTGTGGATTAATCTCAGCACATGATATTGCTTCTCACCAGATTGCTTTGAGTATGGCTTCATTTACTTTCAACCTTTGTGTTGGATTCAGTGTGGCTTCTACGGTGATGATCGGAAGAAAATTGGGCGAACAAAACTTTGTTGAATTGAGAAAGGTAGGAATTAATAATCTAAAGATCGCATTCATTTTTATGTGTATCTGTGGATTGGTTTTCATCTTAGGAAGAAATACACTGCCAACTTTCTTCACGAAAAAAGAAGAAGTTGAAGTAATCGCTTTAGCATCAAAACTAATGATCATTGCTGCTTTATTCCAGCTTTCTGATGGTATCCAGGTAACGGCCTTAGGAATGCTAAGAGGTTTACAGGATGTGAAATCCCTTCCATCTATACCTTTATTGCCTATTGGGTGATTACCATTCCATTGGGATATTTCTTCTGCGTAACGCTAGGAAAAGGAGCTTTCGGAATGTGGATTGCTCTTGGATTAGGATTAACGGTTTCTGCTGTTTTCCTGGTCAAACGATTTTTAAATATGTCTGCAAAAAGAATTAAGCAGAATACGTAATAATAAAAGGCTGTTTCTATAGAAGCAGCTTTTTTATTTTTAACGTGGTAAAGCTCGTTTCTATTGAATTTAACAAAAAGAAATCACCTACAATGCTGCCATTCATTCAGTAAGAATCTAAATATGCAAACAAAAAGATTGTTAAAACTAATAATGAATGGTAAAAGTTTATGAAAATTTTTAATTGATCAATTGCCATTTTCATGAGAACCCCAACAATAAGCATTTTATAATCTATCCAATCTGCTAAATCAGCATGAGGTTTTTAATACAACAATAATAGAAGAGGTTATTTCGTTTGAAATAACCTCTTCTATTTTATTTAATTCTTTTCCCTAAAATCTTCAGACTTCGTTCAATACCATCCAGAATAGCCACATCAGGAAGTGTCCCCCAATCTTCAAAACCAAAGTGTCTGAACAGTTTCAAACTTGGTTCATTATGAAGAAAAATAAGAGCAACCAGATTATTCACTCCAAATTTTCCTGCATTGTCAA
Organism: Chryseobacterium tructae; assembly: GCF_030409875.1. Taxonomy (NCBI): domain Bacteria; kingdom Pseudomonadati; phylum Bacteroidota; class Flavobacteriia; order Flavobacteriales; family Weeksellaceae; genus Chryseobacterium; species Chryseobacterium tructae. The sequence goes on from NZ_JAUFQR010000001.1 coordinate 2,981,631, forward strand.
TACAATATTGGAGGATGGTTTTACCATAGCCTTTTCCTCGGGAGGTTTCATCCAGATAAATGCTCACTTCCACAGTTCCGCTATAAGCAGACCTTTCATGAAAAGAACTAAAACTCACCCATCCTACCATCTTTCCAGCCATATCTTCTACAGCCCAGAGTGGTCTTGTTTCAGAATTATGCTCATTGAACCATTTTACTTTGCTTTCCACTGTAACTTCTTCTATATCTGCCGTTACCATTCTGGAAGCGATAGTTGAGTTATAAATGGCTACAATTTTATTTAAATCGGCTAATTCTGCATTTCTGAATTTTATATTTTCCATTGATATTGGATTCAACTTTTACAATGCAAAAATAATAAATTTCAAAACACCCCCATTAAAATAGAATGAATTATTTTAATTTTAATAAAAATAACACAACCTCCCCCAGTATTAAAACAAAATAATTGTAAAATAATATTTTTATTAAAATACGCAAAGGCGCAATAAGATATTAAAATTGAATGTTTTTAAGGCGCAAGGATTTTATCTACGATAAAATTGAAGGCTGCATCTAATGCCACAAATGCACCAATAATTTATCAGCGTAGGAAACATAGAATATTATAGTGGAAAGATATTTTTTTCTGCTGAGAATCTTAGATTCTTTTGCGTCTTAAAGATATGCATAAATGATATAAAATCTTTGTGCCCTTGTATTTCTCCAAGGAATTCTATTTTAGATCTTTAAGAATTCTGTTTAAGCTTCTAACTGTGATTCCTAAGTAAGCAGCCATATCTTCTTTCGAAATCTGGATGTTCTGTTTCGACTGCATTTTCAGCAATTGTGTAAGGGTATGTTCTATGGTGTAAAGTTGTTGATATGAGGCTCTGCTTGAGGTATTGATAATACGATCTGCAAAAGAGCTCAGTAATAAATTATTAAGAATTAGGTCTTTTTGAACTAATTCATTAAAATAGGATAGGTTTACGGAATACACTACGACTTCTGTTAACGCTTCAATACCGCACAAACAAGGGATATTTTTAATCAATTCCACTTCTCCAAGAATCTCACCGCTTCCCAGAAATTCAACAATATATTCTTTTCCGTTTTCTTCTTCAAAGGAGCATTTTGTAATTCCTTCTTTAATCAACATAACCTTAGAAACAGATTGATCCTGAACTAATAAATGTTGACCTTTTGAAAATGATTGCAGTATTATATTCCCACCTGTTTGTTTATGATAAAGTTCTTCAAGGTGGCTTAAAAATGATTGATTCGTTCGTAACATACTTCTTCGGGACAATTGTCCTTTGCGGTTTTATTTTTTATCTGGAAATTTGAGGTAGAAATTTACAAAACAAAAATGAATAATCATATTACGACGATAGCCTTTGATGCTGATGATACTCTTTGGATCAATGAACCTTACTTTCAGGAAGCGGAAAAGGAATTTTGTGTTTTGCTTGAGGACTATCTTCCTCAGCATTCCGTATCTCAGGAACTCTTTAAAACAGAAATGAATAACCTGCATCTGTATGGATATGGAGTAAAAGGATTTATGCTTTGCATGATCGAAACAATTGGTAAAGTTTCAAACAATACAGCTTCTCTTCAACTCGTAAACAAAGCGATTGAGTTGGGTCAGGAACTTCTTCAGAAACCTATTGAACTTTTGGATGGAGTTACTGAAACTCTTGAAAGTTTAAAAGGGAAATACAGGCTCGTTGTGGCAACAAAGGGAGATCTGCTGGATCAGGAGCGCAAGTTGAAAAACTCGGGACTACAGGAATATTTCCATCACATTGAGATCATGAGTGATAAAAAGGAATACGATTATAAAAAATTGCTCAAACATCTTGACTGCCAACCTGCACATTTTCTCATGCTTGGAAATTCTATCAAGTCGGATATTTTGCCTGTATTGGAAATTGGTGGATCTGCAGCCCACATTCCTTATCATGTTACCTGGAGCCATGAGCAGCAAGACATCAATCTGGAACATGAAAATTTTATGGAATTGAAAAATATTAATGAGATCTTGAAATTTCTTTAATAATTAAGGTCTCAAGAATGCTAAGCTAGGCTTCACTTAGCATTTCAAAAATAAAAAGGCTGCCTCGAAGTGAGACAGCCTTTTCATACTATTTTTTCAAACATTTATCAAGGAACTGATCTTGCTCCCATAAAACGTGGAATATATTCTCTTTAGCCTGATATCCGTGTGATTCTTTTGGAAGAAGAACCATTCTTACCGGCGCGCCAAGGTTTTTCAATGCCTGGAAATATCTTTCCGTTTGCAATGTAAAAGTTCCCGGATTATTATCGGCATCACCATGAATAAGAAGCAATGGAGTCTTCATTTTATCAGCATGCATAAACGGAGACATTGTGTTATAGATCTCCGGAACATCCCAGTAGTTTCTCTGCTCACTCTGGAAGCCAAATGGAGTAAGTGTTCTGTTATAAGCTCCACTTCTTGCAATACCACAAGCAAAAAGATTAGAATGCGTCAATAAGTTAGCTGTCATAAATGCTCCATACGAATGCCCTCCAACTGCAACTTTCTTTTTATCAATATACCCTAACTGATCTACAGCATTAATCGCGGCATCAGCATCGGCTACCAATTGAGTAATAAAGGTATCATTTGGTTCTGTTTTTCCTTCTCCGATGATCGGGAATGCAGCATTATCCAACACCGCATATCCTTTAGTCACCCAGTACACGAAAGATCCGTAATACGGGAAGGTAAAGTCGTTATCATTCTGAGTACTCTGACCCGCTGTATTTTTATCTTTAAATTCTCTCGGATAAGCCCAGATCAATAAAGGTAGCTTTTCTTTCTTTGCCTTTCTGTCATAGTTTGCTGGCAAGTAAAGAGTTCCTGTCAATGTAACGCCATCATTCCTTTTATATGTAATTACTTCTTTATAAACATCTTTGATGCTTTCAAATGGATTTACAAAATGAGTTACTGCTTCAGCTTTACTAGACTTAATATTCTTTTTGAAGAAGTTTGGATATTGGCTTGAAGATTGTTGCGTCGTTAAGATCTCCCCTTTTGAAGGGTTTAAAATATCTACAATGCTTTCTTTAGCTCCTTTAAGATTGGAAGTATATAATCTTTTTTTCTTTAGTGATTTGATGTCCATTTCATCAATAAACGGGTGCTGCCCATCTTTTGTAAAACCATCTCCCATCAGGTAAGCCTTTCCTCCTTTTAGATCAATAACAGATCTTCCATATTGGTTTTTTACCTTATTAAATTTTCCTGGATCACTATAAACATCCTGAGAATTTCTATCATCAATAACTTTTGAATCACCGTTATTAAGATCAACCAGGAAAGTTTTGGTATTTCTCGTATCATACCATTCTTCTGAAACTAAAGCATAATGGTCATTTGTCCAGTCTACATCTTCAAATCTCTGCTTGGTCTTAAAGAATGATTTCGGAGCTGCAGTAAACGGAGCTTCCCAAGTAAAGATCTCATCTCTGTATTCTGAAGTCTTATACTGATCTCCACCATCAAGAGCTTCCGTAAAGACTAATGTTGCAGGAGTATCGTTTCTCCATGACATTTCTCTCTTCCCGGTTCTTACTGATGAGAAACCTTTAGGCATAATTTCATTCAGCGGAATTTCATTCACAACTTTTACCGCATTCCCTTTGGTATCATATACTGTTGTGGTCATAGGGAACCTGTTTAAAGGAACGATATATGAGAATGGCTTTTTAATAACTGAGGCCATTAGATAATTTCCGTCCGGAGAAAAGCTTAAACCCGTATACATATCCTGGTTCATTACCTTTTTAAGAGTACCATTCAGATCTACGTTACTTACTTCTGAAGTTACCAATGTTTCAAAGTTCTTTTCATCCTGTGGATTCTTTAAAAGATCTTGATACGTTCTGTTCTGAGAGACTTTTCCATCTGCAGTAGAAACAATTGGCCCTGTTGGAAGGTCTTTTCCTGAATCAATTAAAGCAGGTCTGTTCTGAGGAAGTGTTCTGATTAAAAGGCTTTGGGAATCATTATACCAAAGATATGGAGTTCCTAAATTCGCATTCAGAATGTCACTTGTAAGCTTTTTGGCTGTAGCTGTTTCCATATCTATCATCCATAGCTCTACTCCCTTATTGGTGGTATTGGTAAAAGTCAGCTTCTTTTCATCCGGTGAAAACTGAACATGAGCAATTTTTGCTCCTGCAGGCAGATTCTTCACCTGAACTTCATTTTTATCACTGAACTTTCTTACTTTAAGGTTGTTGAAATAGATTACCGTACTTGCTATATTGGTGACTGGGTTTATTCTTAATCCCCCAAGCTTCATTTCTTGCTGATTAAGATCCTCCAAAGTTTTATACGTTGGACGATAGGTAAAAACTACCCAATCTTTTTTGTTGTTCATCAAAACAGCTGGTGGTCTTTCATAATCTGCCAGCTTCAGGATTTCAGCAGAGGGCTTTTGATAAGTAATATTCTCCTGTGCATCATAAAAATTGAGAAATGCCAGAAGGCAAATTGTCAGTTTTATCTTCATATAGATTCATTTTCTACGAATGTAGTGATTTTTAATAGAATTATAGTATAAAAATTCACCTACAATCCCCGATAATAAAGACATTTGCAAAAAATAACTCCAATAAAAAAGAGCATCCGAAGATGCTCTTTTCATTATATATTGTATAATATTTACCAGTCTGAAGCTCTTTTTCTTCTTTCAATTAAATGATCTACAGAAACTTTTCCAGCTCCTAAAACCATCAGAAGAAGATATACAGAAAGATAAATAAGACTCATTTCTCTTTTTTCAAAGGGATCTGCTCCATGAACTACAAATCCTGCAATAACCATTGTAAAGATCAAAACCCCCAAGGAAACTCTTGTAAAAAGTCCTAATATCAGTAGAATGGAACAAACAAACTCAGCAAAAACGGTAAGAATCAGGGTGATCTGTGGCCCCATTCCTAAGAAATCGAAAAATTCGATTTTACCACCAGCTAATAACATTTGGAGCTTTGGATATCCGTGAGAAAGCATTGCAAAACCCACAAATACTCGTACTGCTAATAAAATGATATCTTTCGGTATTGAGCTCGAATTTGAATTATTATAGTTCATTTACTAAAAAATTTAGACTAAGGTAATAAAAATCTTTTAATACAACGGGTTTTACAGCATTTTTAGTCTATCTGTAACCAAAATTCTTAAGGTCTCTGTCATTCTTTCGCCAGTCTTTTTTCACCTTAACAAATAAATTGAGGTGAATCTTTTTGGAAAAGAACTTCTCAAGATCCAATCTTGCTTCTGTACCTACCTTTTTGATAGCCTCTCCTTTATGTCCAATAATAATTCCTTTTTGGGTATCTCTTTCTACATAAATAATAGAATCGATAAAAATAATTCCTTCTTTTTCTTTGAACTGCTCCGTTACTACTTCTACAGAATATGGAATTTCTTTATCATAATTCAGAAGAATTTTCTCACGAATGGCCTCATTTACAAAGAATCTTTCCGGCTTATCTGTATACTGATCCTTATCATAATAAGGTGGGTTCTCAGGCAATAAAGATTTTAATTTAGGTAAAATAACCTCTGTATTAAAAGCATTAAGGGCAGAAATGGGTAGGATTTCCGCTTTTGGAATCCTGTTATGCCAATCTTCAACCAATTTTTCAAGTCCTGCCTGGTCGGTTTGATCTACTTTATTCAATAATAAAAGTACAGGAACAGGGATTTTATTTAATTTATCAATTAAGAACTCTGAAGGTTCTGCTTTATCAGTTACATCAACAATGAACAGGAATACATCAGCATCCTGAAGGGAATCTTTTACAAAATCCATCATCTTTTCCTGCAAACCATATTTTGGATCCAATACTCCCGGAGTATCGGAAAATACAATCTGAAGATCCTCCTCATTATAAATACCAAAAATTCTGTGACGGGTTGTCTGAGCTTTCTGCGTTACAATCGCCAACTTCTCTCCCATTAATTGGTTGAGCAGTGTTGATTTTCCGGCATTGGGCTTTCCAACTATATTTACAAATCCAGCTTTGTGCATAAAAATAATATTACGAACTGCAAAGTTAGTAAAACAAAATTGGTCTTTACCTTTAATCTCAATATTTAACCGAAAAAAGAGAGTTATTCGTCGTTGAAGCATATCTCAAAGAGATTTTTGAAGAAAGTTTGGCCATCAGATTTTTAAACTTTTATATCTGAACCGTAAAGTCCCAAAAGTTTTTTGAACACTTAAGTTCACTTTAGAAAACTTAAAATGATGCTATAAAATAAGGGCACTTAAGTTTTGAAAATCTGAGATTTTCATAGATATGCAACAGAATATCAAAAACTTAATATGATTCTTATTGAATCAAGGTACACATTGATAGACAATCCTCTTTCTTCTTTTATCACAAAAAACTGTAAAATAATTTTGTATTGCATTGCCTAAAACTGATATTTTTGAATATTAGAATTCATCTTTTATGAATATAGACCAGATTCTTGACCAAATTTATATACTTCCGGAAGCTTCTAAAAATAGCTTGAAAGCATATATTACTGAAGTTTCCCACCCTAAAGGGTACTGCCTGATGGAAGCTAACAAGGTCATTCCTTTTGTATATTTTATCCGCAAAGGAATTGCCCGTGCTTACTCTTCCACCTCAGAAAATGATATTACATTCTGGTTTGGAAGTGAAGGTCAGTGTGTTCTTTCTATGAAAAGTTATGTGGAGGACAAACCTGGTTATGAAAGTATTGAATTACTGGAAGATTGCGATCTGTATAGCCTGGAAACAGAGCACCTCAAAAAACTGTTTAATGAGGACATCCATATTGCAAATTGGGGAAGAAAACTCGCTGAAGCGGAAATGATTAAATCTGAAGAATTGATTATTTCAAGACAATTCAAAACCTCTCTTGAGCGATATAAGGACATTATCCAGTATCAACCTGATCTGCTTAAAAGAGTTCAGCTCGGACACATCGCTTCTTATCTTGGGATTACACAGGTCAGCTTGAGCAGAATCCGGGCGGAGATTAAATAATTTATGTGTTTGAGGAGGGAAGCTCGAAGAGGGAGGATAGAAGTTTATGCCAGTCTCTAAAAACTTCTCTGTTTTATTAATTAATCTAAGGTCATTTTAAATTTTGGCTAAAGCCGAAGGAATGGTTATTTATATCGAGAGCGGACTAAAGTCCGCTCCTATTGATATTATGGTGTATGTGATATCAATATTAGTGATTATTTATTGAAATAAAAACAAGCCGCTAACTGCTTTTATCTACAAGCTCTCATTAATTAAGCAACAACCCATTCCAACTGCCATAACTTCCAACCTCCAGTCCCATCTTTCTATCAAAAAAATTATTGATTAAGTAACAGAACATTCCCATTCCAATTACCATAACTTCCCTCTCCCAGCCTCCAGCTTCCCTCTTATATAAAACATCATTTTTTAACAATTGTAAAATGTTTTTTCCTTTCAAATCCTGAAATTTGCAATAGAAAAATTTTAAAAATGAATTGGATAATATTAGTTATCGCAGGATTATTTGAGGTTGCCTTTGCCTCTTGTTTAGGAAAGGCAAAAGAAACATCAGGAACGGAAATGTATCTTTGGTATACCGGCTTTCTGATAACGATGACTATCAGTATGCTTCTTCTGATTAAAGCAACACAAACGTTGCCTATTGGAACGGCTTATGCGGTATGGACAGGAATTGGAGCGGTAGGAACTGCTTTGATGGGAATTATTTCTTTAAAGATCCAGTAAGCTTCTGGAGAGTATTCTTTATTATGACTCTTATTGGTTCCGTTGTAGGATTAAAAGCTGTGTCTTCATCACATTAAGATAAAAATATAAACTTCTATCTATATTTAAAAATGAAACCGCCTTCATAACGAAGACGGTTTTGTTTTTTGATTATATTTCAGAATGCACTGCTTCCTTACTTTATATTTTTATTATTTTTTATAAACTAATGGCAATATTTCATTGCTTCTTAGCCCAAATTTCTTTATTTCTTCTTCAGAAAATTTCTGTGAATAAAAATTGATATCTGTTTCAAATCCTGCATTTTTTAAACGGTCAAAGTAATCCATTCCGTACCAGCGGACATGATCGTACTGGCCGAAATGTTTCTGGCGTTCTTTCGGATCTTTGATGGTAAAATCTTCATAGGTTTTTTCCAGTGAATTTTTCATCGGAACCTGAAGAATTCCCCATCCACCCGGCTTCATTACCCTGTACAGTTCACTCATTGCTTTTGCATCATCTTCAATATGTTCCAGAACATGGTTACAGAAAATGATATCAAAGCTGTCATTCTCGAAAGGTAAATCCAAAATATCAGCCTTCACATCTACAATAGGAGAATATAAATCTGCAGATATATAATTCAGATTGCTCATTCTCTTGAATTTTCTTAAAAATTCCTGTTCGGGAGCAATATGCAGTACTTTATAATTTTTAATAAAAAAATCGGTTTCGTTCTGAAGATACAGCCACATCTGACGGTGTCTTTCCAGACTTAATGTTCCTGGAGAAAGAGCATTTTCCCTTTGTTTTCCATATCCATACGGCAGAAATTTGCGATAAGATCTTCCATCAATAGGGTCATAAAACTCATCTCCTTTGAAAAACTGATAAATAAGCGGTCTTGCCCAGATGCTCATTTTAATAAGCATTGGACGTGGAATTTTATTCAGTAAAAGCTTAGTTATCTTTTTCATTAAAAATCCAGTTGGAAAGGCTTTTCTTCATCGCTTACAATACCCAATGCTTCATATACATAGTCAAATGTAGAAAGCAATACCGGCTTACCGTTGATTACTGCTACATCATGCTCAAAATGTGCAGAAGGCAGGTTATCTAAAGTCGTTACCGTCCATCCATCGTTATGGAATTTCACTTTTTCGGTTCCAAGGTTAATCATCGGTTCAATCGCAATGGCCAAACCATCTTTGATTACTTTTCCGCTTCCCTGTTTTCCATAGTTAGGAACCTGAGGATCTTCGTGCATTTGTCTTCCCAAACCATGCCCTACCAATTCTTTTACTACTCCATATCCTTCTTTTTCACAATGTTTCTGAATCGCATGAGAGATATCTCCGATTCTTTTTCCTCTGATACATTGCTCAATACCTTTATAAAGAGATTCTTTAGCTACTTTCAAGAGTTTTTTAACTTCCGGTTTTACTTCACCGATTTCAAAAGTATAAGCATGATCTCCTACAAATCCGTTTAAAATAACGCCACAGTCTACAGAAAGAACATCTCCTTCTTTTACTACTTCATTATTGGGGAAACCATGAACTACCTGCTCATTCGGAGAAATACACAAAGAGTTTGGAAAACCTCCATATCCTAAGAACGCAGGTTCAGCCCCATGATCTTTAATAAAATCGTGAGCTAATTTATCTAAATATAAAGTCGTAATTCCCGGCTTAATCTCTTTTGCCAGCATTCCCAATGTTTTAGAAACTAATCGGGCACTCTCCTTCATCAGACGCAGTTCGTCTATTGTTTTTAATTGAATCATTGTATTAATTTACCAATGTATTAATAAATCAGCGTAATAATATGATTGACAATAAGTACGCTGTTAAATTGTTATATTTTATTTTACCAGAAAAGTCCTTTTTTCTTTTCTTTTTTAAGTTTTGAATAGGCCAAAACTTCTTTTCCTTCTACACGGAATTCTATTCTTTCCTGAATAATATTATAGATCTCACCCCATCCAGGGAATCCGCCTAAATTTCTATCGTCAATAAACCAGTCTGCATCTAATTTTCTGGATTGATTTTCAGAATCAAAAACTTCTCCTTCGAAGCTTGAGTTCACTGCATAAAATTCTATTCCGTTTTGCTTGCAAAATTCTATTGCTTCATCTAACGTTTTTCCGTGTCTGTATGTCCAAAGAATAAGCCTGTATCCTTCTGCCTGTAATCTTTTCAAGGTCTCGAAAGCGAAGATCTTTGCCTTCCCAATTCCCGGATAAGCATCATCAACAATAGTTCCGTCAAAGTCAACAGCAATCTTTTTATTATTTAACATTTTGTTCTTTTTTTAGCTTTGCAAAGATAAGAAATAAAAAAGAGTGCCAAAAAGAAAGGCACTCAATACTTTTATAATTTAAAATAATAATATGGGCTACTAGCTCTTAACCCAGTTAAACTGGAACTGAAGATCCGGAGTAGAAACTCTGTCTGTAATCTTCTGTAGTCTTGCAGGTAATTTCATCAGGTATTCCTGAGCTTTTTCTGCTTTTTCTGTAAGACCTTTTACGTGCTCAATCTTCCATTCATCCAACAGATCTTTCATAATGTTGATATAATCCTGACCTGTATACACCATACATCTTTGTGCAGCATCTGAGAAATGTCCCCAAAGTTCTCCTGCCTTTTGTCCTGATTGTCTCATCAGGTGAGCCGGCATTACGATCTTCTTACGCATCATATCTTCGAAAGCAAGAATCATTTCTGATGGGTCTACTTCAAGGATTTTAGCTACGAAATGCTTGTAAGCTTTTGCATGTCTTGCTTCATCAGCTGCAATGACACCACACATTTTAGCTAATTTTCCGTTTCCGGACTGTTTAGCTAAAGTTCCTACTCTTCTGTGAGAGATATTGGTGGCTGTTTCCTGGAAACTTGTATAAATAAAGTTTCTGTATGGATCCATACTTGTTCCCAAGTCAAATCCATCATTAATAAGATATTGAGTGGTAATTTCTACCTCTCTCATATTGACTCTACCACACAGGTAAAGGTATTTATTTAATAAATCTCCGTGTCTGTTCTCTTCTGCTGTCCAGGCTCTCACCCAATTCGCCCAGCCTAATTTTTCCTCTTGATTGATTCCGTCAACACCCATTAACCAAGACTCATAAGAAGGAAGAGCTTCTTCCGTAATACAGTCTCCGATTAGCGTTACAAACAAGTCGTAAGGCATTTCACGGGCAAAAGTCTGAATTTCTTCCAGATCATGTTTAAATTCTTCGCTTGAAGGATCTGGTAAATAATCAGAAGGCTGCCAAATTTTTTCAATTGGAGTTAAAAATTTATCAAGAAAAGAACCTACTTCCTTTTCCAATAATCCCATTACTTCTTTCCTAACAAGCTTTTGATACATTTTTATATTCAGTTTTTAATTAACAAAGATATGATTTATTTATTATTTAACGCATAATAAAGTATGCAACTCATACCTTATCTGACATAAATCATAAAAAATGCCGATATATAAGTATAACGGCATTTTTTTAACAATATTATTGAATTTTAGTTAACTAAAATATCTCCTGTCATTGCATTTGGTATTTCTACTCCCATTACACTAAGGATGGTAGGCGCTACATCGCCCAATTTTCCTGGCTTTAAGCTCCAAGTATGGTCTTTATCCATCACAATAAAAGGTACTAAATTCGTTGAGTGCTGTGTATTAGGTGTTCCATCTGGATTCAGCATTACATCTGAATTTCCATGGTCAGCCAAAATGAATACAGCATATCCGTTTTCGTAAGCTGCAGTAGCTACTTTTTCGATACATGCATCTACTGTTTCTGCTGCTTTTACTGCTGCTTCAAACACTCCTGTATGCCCTACCATGTCTGTATTCGCAAAGTTCAGACAAACGAAATCCGCAGTCCCTGCTCGAGTTCCGGAACAATAGCATTGGTAATATCATACGCTGACATTTCAGGTTTTAAATCATAAGTAGGAACGTCTTTAGGACTTGGACACAACAATCTTTTTTCCCCATTGAATTCCTCTTCTCTTCCTCCTGAGAAGAAGAAAGTAACGTGTGGATATTTTTCGGTTTCAGCAATTCTGATCTGAGTTTTTCCGTTCTTCTCCAAAACTTCGCCCATTGTTTCTGTTAAAACATTTTCGTCAAAAACTACCTGAACATTCTGGAATGTCTTGTCGTAATTGGTTAATGTAATATAATTAAGGTTTAGCTTTTTCATTGAATATTCAGGGAAATCCTTTTGAGAAAGCACTTCTGTAATTTCTCTTCCTCTGTCTGTACGGAAGTTGAAACAAATTACCACATCATTCTCAATAATCTTAGCAACAGGTACAATATTTCCTGTAGCGGTAGTATTCATTAAAATGATAGGTTTCAGGAATTCATCTGTTACATTATTGTCATAAGAAGCACGGATAGATGCCAAGGCGTCTGTACTTTGCTCTCCTATTCCTTCTACAAGGGCATCGTAAGCTAATTTTACACGCTCCCATCTTTTATCTCTGTCCATGGCGTAGTATCTTCCTACAACAGTAGCCAGCTTTCCGGTAGTGGCTTCCATATGGTTCTGAAGCTCTTCAATAAAGCCTAATCCGGAATGCGGATCGCAGTCTCTTCCGTCTGTGAATGCATGTACAAAGACATTTCATTCAGACCAAATTCTTTAGCTGCAGTCAATAAGCCTTTCAGGTGATTGATATGTGAGTGTACTCCTCCATTGGAAACCAATCCTATAAAGTGTATTTTTTTATTTTCTTTTTTGGCATAATCAAAAGCATCCTGAATGACTTTTTCCTGTCCCAAGGTTCCGTTTTCAACGGCCATATTTAGTTTTACCAGATTTTGGTAAACAACTCTTCCGGCTCCAAGGTTCATGTGTCCTACTTCGGAATTTCCCATCTGTCCTGCAGGAAGACCAACCGCTGAACCGCTTGCTTCAAGGGTAGTGTGTGGAAATCTTTGATAACAGCTATCTATAAATGGTGTATTTGCTTTGTCTATGGCAGAAACGTCCGGGTTTGTTCCCAATCCCCATCCGTCAAGAATTGCTAATATTGCTTTTTTTGACATTTTGTAAAACTTTAGTACACAAATTTACCTAATTTCCGATGAATAGAAGAATTTGAAACCTCCAATTTTACACCAAGCTCATAATCAAAATCTAACATTGATAGAGACGGGATATTTTAAATCTTATAATATCTCGCAGATTCAACAGATTGAGCAGATCTTAATTATTTTTATTTTATTTAATATGATTATTCTTTAAAAAAGTCTTCGAACTTCATATTGTTGTTCTTTGTATATTCTTTAATATAGGGATCTAAGAACCCACTTTCTTTTAAGAATAATAAAGGATCGCTAATATTTAAAATATCTCTAATTGCTTTGTGCTTATCGGTCTGTTTATTGAAATAGGCTTCAGAAATTTTATATCCCATCCAATACCCGAGATCATTGGGACGGTCGTCTTTCTTGGTGGTTCCATAAAGCCAATCCATAGGACTGCTTGTTTTTAATACGGTTACAAATTCTCTGTATAATTTGTCAGAATGAGCCTCGCCATACTGATAAAACGGGCTATTATTTGTTTCTCCTGAAACCAGCTCACTGATAAAATCGGCACTTCCTTCGCTAATACAGTATTTCAGCAAATTATCTTTTCCTTTAATATTCTGTTGAAAATGGACTAATTCATGTGAAATAAGTCCAACAATTCCATCCAAATTTCTAAGGTTTTCTGTTCCTATCATCACACCGTCTTTGGTAAAAGTACCTCCGGTATTGAATCTTCCGTATACAAAATAGATGGGTGGAAATTGGGCTTCAGGATACCAATACTTCATTCCTGCGTAAATGGATCTAATTCTTTTTTCTTTTTGTTTCAACCCTGATAAAACATTGCGGCTTTCCAGGTAATCTGCTTTTCTCTTTTTTGCCATTGTATATAGAGAGTCAGCATTAATGATCCTGTTTTCTGTAAAACCTTTCACACCTGGAGAACCATTTTTCATATAGTCTATGAATGGATTCTGTTTTGAGGTTTCCATTTTATCAAATGCTTTCCAGAAGTTTTCGGTATCTTTTGTTTCAAAAACAGCCTTTAAAGGGTCAGTAGAAAAACCGGTTTGGGCGTTGGTTATTCCGAATGTAAGAAGTAAAGTTGCGAAAATATGGCTGGTTTTCATATTAGTTTTTAAAGGTAACGATCAAAAATATAAAAAATTGTACCGGATCTAAGTTTAAAACTATATTTTTCAGCATCCAACCTCATCTTTAGATTTTGATGAAGCATATTTCTCTAAAAAAGGTTTATAATTTCAGAAACAGATCTTCTATAAATGAATAAATCTTTTTAATTTTGCGTTATGGACTTACGTGATCAACTGAAGAATCTTTTTCCTGAACATGAAGAGCAGGATTTTGAAATGCCTGAAGAAGCATTCAAGCAGAAAGAACCATTGGTATGCAAATTTGAGAAGAAAGGAAGAAATGGCAAGCCTGTAACGGTTGTTGAAGGTTGGGAAGGCAGTGAAGAAGACCTTAAAAAAATCTCAAAGAAAATAAAAACCACCTTAGGAATAGGCGGTTCTGAGAAGGACGGGACGATTATCATTCAGGGAGACAACCGTGATAAAATAATGGCTATCCTTAAAGATATGGGTTATAAAACCAAACGTGTTGGCGGGTAGGTCTAGAAATAGACCTGGGTTTCCGGCAGTAACGTTTTTAGTTTCTCAATTTTAGATTTTTCTATAGGATTTCCTGTAAGAATCAAGGTTTTCAGCTTTTTAAGCTGACTTATTTCTACAGGAATATCTTTCAGACTATTGTTGGCCAGATTCATACTGACCACATTCTTTAATCCTTTTATACCAGATGAAATTTCCGTGATATTATTATCACTGGCATTCAGAAATTCAAGTTCCTGAGCTTTAAAAAGATTTTCCGGAAGTCGGCTAATTGCATTTTGTTGCAATTCAAGATATTTTAAATTCTTGGGAAATGACAAGTTGCCCATGTCATTGATTTGGTTATTGGCCAGATTTAAAAATTTTAAATTTTTGATCTTATAGAGTCTGTCAGTGATAAAACTAATTTGATTTCCTTCCAGATTGATCTCCTGCAAACTAGGAATTTCCATAAGTGCTTCTGGAAAGACATTAAGGTTATTGGCATCGAAATGAACAACTTTAAGGTTTTGAAGTTTGGCAATATTAGGATTAATACTTGTCAGACTATTCAGGTTTATGGAAAATGTAGTCAGCTTTTTAAGTTCATTGATTTCATCGGGAATATATTTGATGCTGTTTTCGTTTACATTCAAAAATTCCAATTCTTTGAGTGTAAATAATACCTGATCCATTTTCTCCAGCTTATTTGCCATTATATTTAAAAAGAATATTGAATCCAGTTTTGCAATCTGAGGTGGAAGATTAAACAATCCTTTTTCTCTGAAGCTCATACTGTAAACAGTTTTCTCACTCTTCAAAGCGTCTTCAATATTGGTAAAAGTAGGATATTTGACCGGGTCAATCTGAGCGTTCACCTGAGACAAAGATAAAATGGAAATAAGTAGGATAACCTTTTTCATATGGAGATATTTACAGTTTTTTAAAGATCCTATGCAATTGCATTATCTTAATCTGTGTTTGCAAATCATAACGATTTATAAACAGAAAAAGCCTGCCAGTAACTTTCGCTACCAACAGGCAGAATTATAAATAATTTATTTCTTTAAAAGTTTTACCGTTTTCTGGAATCCTCCTTCTGCTTCAATATTAAGGATTAAAACACGAGATCCTTCCAATTGTGGTGTAAAGTCAAGGTCTAATGCTTTGTTTGTTCCATTAAACTTCTTCGTATACACAATTTTTCCGTCCATACTATAAGCGGTCACCGAAATATCTTTTAATCCTTTTGGTGAATTGATTTTCACTATTCCGGAGGTAGGATTTGGTGCTACCGTTACTGTATTTTCTTCTATTTTATTTTCCCCTGTTCCCAAAGAACCCTGAGTTCCTAAGTTTCCTTTAAGGGCAATAACCACAGTAGCAGATTTTCCTCTGTAATCAATTGTATTTCCTGTAGCATCAATATCTGTAGAGATGGTAGCATCAGGATGCTGAATTGAGAAGAAACCGAATTTATGGTCAGGCGTGAATGTTAATCCTGTAGGTTCAGATCCTGCCGGCATAGAAGCAAATAATCTTACTTTCGGATTAGCCTGTGTATGATCCGGAGCAATTACCCAAATATAGTTTTTACCACCATCCTGAAGTACCCAAAGGTTTCCAAGCTCATCAAAGGTAAGGTTATCATTTCCATCAGCCCATGCTTCAGATTTTAACCCTTGAGGGGTATCAAATGAATATACTGTAGAATCTCCTCCTACGAAAGTTTCTACTTGCGAAGCTGTTGTTCCATCGTCTTTTAAACGGTATACTCTATCCAATCCTTTTGCTGTAAAATAAATTTTACCATCCAATGGACTGATATCCACATCTTCAATTCCGTTAAATTTAGTTCCCCCTAATGTTTTAGCTGCATTATTGGTATTGTTCTGATCTGCCTGCGTTTTATTAGGAACCTGAATCCATGTTGCTGTAGTCCCTGCCGGATCACCAGCTGCTGTTAATCCCTGATCTAATTTCAATACATAAAGATTTCCTGAAGAAAGATCATTGGGTGTATCCATTACATATTTATACACCATATGGGTACCTCCATCTTCTCCGTAATAGGCAACAGTCCCTGCATTATTGATGACCACATTTCATGGTTCATAATTCCCATCTGCCAAAGCTTCCCTTTAGAGCCGTCTGCATTTTTAGATATCACCTGAGCTGTTGCAGGATCAATTTCTACAAGCCAACCGTAATCTTTGTATCCATCGCCATTGGAGTCATTATTCGCTACAGATTCTTCTGCTGTTACTACAGTTCCCCATGGCGTAATACCTCCTGAACAGTTTCTGATTGTCTGTACCAAGCTAGGAGCTGAAAAGCTTACCGCTCTTGATCTGGTTAACTGCCAAAGCTTTGTAGAAGCATTATAATTAACCTCAGCCATTGTAACACCTCCCGGATTGGTTTCGTGATTTACGGAAAGATAACCGTTTGTACTGCTTCCGGATTTGGCAACATAAGCCGTAAAGTCATTCTGACCGCCAACTAAACCACCACCTTCAGTATAATTATCTCCTTCTTTTAAAATAAGCTGGTATTTGTGCTCTGCAGGAATAATTAGTTTATTTGTCTGTGCGGTAGGAACAATAGAGGTAAAGCAACTGATATGAGTACCATTACATGCAATAGGTGTTGGAGTGGTATTTCCTGTTGTTTTCAGATAGGCATCAATTCTAAGATCTGAACTGGTAACACTTCTATTATGCAATTCAATAGAAATTCTATTAACTCCGTTTACAAATTTTGATTTCGGAATAGAAAAAATATTATATATATTCTCGGCAGCCCCATCAATCGTTGTACTTGATAGGGTATTGAACGTAATTACCCCTGAAGGCATATTATCTCTTACGACTTCTTCTCCGTTAAGATAAACAACAATACCATCATCCCTCATTACACCCAATTCTACATTGTCCGAAAGAGTGGCCAAATCTATAGTAATATCTTTAGCAAAATAAGCCGTAACCAGCCCAGTATTTCCAGAGTGAATTGTTGTAGCAACAGGATCGCCATACCCTAATGGTGCATTACCTACAGGCCAGGAAGAGATGTTATAGCTTTTAGTTTTCCATGCATCAGGTTGTGCCTGATCAAGATCTTGATAACTCCATGATGTTCCTTTATCAAAAATAAGGGTCTGTGCATGGATGCCAGAAGTGGCAAGTAGAGCCAATGCTCCAATTGTTAGTAGTTGTTTCTTCATTTCAATTTCGATTTATTAGACCTTGCAAAGCTATTTTTTAAAGGCTACATTCCTGTTAATGGGATTTTAAATATGAACTCAGGAATATTAACTAATTTAAAACCTAATGTTAAGGGGATTAAGTTTTTGTTAAATAGCAGGTATTTATGCTCAACAATTTAGAAGTAAGAACAGAAAGAATATTTATTATTGTGAAGACCTTATTTCGTATACAAAAAAACCTAACAGATTTTAGAAACCTGTTAGGTTTAATTATAATTACCTATTACCTATACTCAATGTATCCTGAAAACCCTCCTACTTCACTTTACTCACATCCGTAAGAGCATTCAGAAAGGCAATGATCTGATTCATTTCTGTCTGTGTAAGATTTAATTTATCAGGTGCGAGCGTTTGGTTTTTCATCTTTAATCCCAATCCTTCTCCACCGCCTTCATTATAAAAATCCAATACCTCTTCTAAGGTATTAAAGGCTCCATTATGGAAATAGGGTTTGGTAAGGGCAACATTCCTAACTGTAACAGTTTTAAAAGAATAATCATAAATCCAGGATTTCTCTTTTTTCACCGGACTGCTTCCTCTTCCAAGATCCTGGTCAAGCTCTACAGGAAGCTGCTTGATAGGTCTTGTTGTAACTCCCAGTACTTCAGATTCATTTTCATTAAAAAATGGTGGTACTAATCCTGAGAAATGCGGAGCAAAATGACAGGTTGCACAATTGGCTTTCCCCATAAATAAATTGAATCCTTTTTTCACCTCTTCCGAAACGTTCTTTTCATTTCTCATAAAACGGTCAAAATCACTATCGAAAGAATACAAGGATGCAACATAAGAACTTAATGCCTTTGAAAAATTTTCTTTATTGATATTTCCATCTTTAAAAGCAGTTCGGAATGCTTTTTTATATTCCGGTTTTCTTTTTAATTTTTGGATAATGCCTTCATAGCTTGTATTAAATTCATCTTCATTATAAATAACGTGTTCAGCCTGTTGTTCAAGATAAAAAGCACGCAAGTCGTAGAAAAATCTTTTTGCAAAAACAGCATTATATAGTGAGGGCGAATTTCTTAGTACCGTTTTACCTTCCACATTACTTTGTGATTTGATCTTAAGATCTGTGAATGCATTTTCCTGAAGATGACAGGTAGCACAACTCATTTTTTCGTTACCGCTTAAATTCTGATCATAGAAGATTGATTTTCCAAGATTGCGAAGATTTTGATTATCCTCTGAAGATTTCAACAAGGTATAAAAATAAGGATCAAGAAAATCACTACTGAAAAGGTTCCTATTATTGACATTCCATCCTGAAAATTCTTTCAGATCATCAGCTCTTCCATCCCACTTTCCTAATTCCTCATATAAAGGCTGAATATATTTTTTATAAAACTCAATACGATCAAAAGTTTCAAAGTCATTATTTTTTGAAAGATAACTGATCGCTTCCCCTAAGGTCTGATCGGCTTTTTGAATATTATAATTTTTAAAATAAGGATCATCATTGATATATTTTTTCATTCCTGCAAAAGCATGACCGGCTTCTTCAGAGATATTCAGAGAACCTGGGGTATCGAAACCTGTTACTCCCAAAGAATAGATTCTGATTAATTCTATACGCAAAGGCAACGTTTTGTTATTTCCTTTACTGATCCCATTTTTCATAGCACTCAGATAGAAAGTTGAATAGCTGTTGTATAAAAAATCAGTAATGGTTTTTATCTTTTCTTTTTCATCTTTAGCTTCTTCAGAAAAAATCAATTCATCCAAAACCTGCAATCCTTTAGGAGGAAGTGTATATGCTGACGTTCCTGCGGCTTCAATATGAAATAAAGGAGCAGCATTGAGATCTGTTTTGGTAAATTCCGGATAATGATAGGCAATATAGAATTCTATTTCTTTAAATGAATTTCTTGTACTTTTCAATGATGTTTGTAATTCTTCGAGCGAAATACGATCTTCAGAGAACTTTCGAACATCCGATTTCAACAGCTCAAGTTTGCTCTTAAAATCAGTTAATCCTTTATTAATAAATGTATTTTCACTTTCTTTTCCTTTATAAACAGGATTAAAGGACATTACTGCAAATCCTATCAAAAGGACAACAACAAGCAGTGGATAAGATCTCATGAATTTTTAGCGGCAAAGCTATCAATCTGATATTATCTCAATTTTAATAGGAGATTAAATAATGTTTATATTTCTGATACAATATTTTTTACTAATTTTAAACCCCGAAATCAGATTCATTATTCTTAAGAGACGGTTTATTCTAAAATACCGACAAAATAATGGTGCGAGGTTATTGGGAGAGGATTTTTTTAATTAAATTCAACACATCAAAGCTAAAATAAGAGTATGAAAACAAAATTATTGTTTGCAGTTACGGCAAGTTTCCTTTCGCTAACCGCATTTTCACAAAAGAAAAAACCAGCGGCACAGCCTGCAAAGCAACAGGAAATGGCAGTATATGCAGAAAAAAAAGGGAATGATTATTATTTGATCCGTCTTGAACAGGATAAACCAGTACCCAATGTTTATGTATATTCTAATGGGGTAACCAAGCCCTATAAAAACTACACAGAACTTAAAGATGTTGTTATAGAATTTCCCGGAATGATGTCATCCAATAACTCTACTAAAGAAGAATTGGTTTCCATTCTTAAGAAAGATAATCATTTCTATGAAATTACTTCACAAAGAAAAGACCCTAAAAATTTTGAAAAAACAGTGGTTACGGTGTATGAAGTAATAAACGGCCAGAAAAGGATTGTTGAGGAATATGATTCTATTTATCAACTTATGGCTTCACCTTACAAAGAAGCAATTTTCATTAATTAAAAAAACAAAAAATATAAATTATGCTAAACAAACTTGCTGCTTCAGAACTTATTCTGAATGAAGACGGAAGTGTATACCACTTGAATCTTTTACCTGAAGATATTGCTGATAAAATTATTCTTGTGGGTGACCCGGACAGAGTGGCAAAGGTTTCAAAATACTTTGATACCGTAGAGATCAAAAAAAACAAAAGAGAATTTTACACCCATACAGGAACTCTTCGTGGGGAGAGAATCACTGTAATGTCTACCGGTATCGGAACTGAGAACATCGATATCGTTATGAACGAACTGGACGCTCTTGTCAACATTGATCTTAAAAATAAAGAGTTCAAAACTGAGCACAAAGCACTTGAATTATTCCGTATGGGAACTTGTGGAAGTGTAAATCCTGATGTACAGGTAGACAATATGCTGGTTACTCAAAACGTAGTAGGACTAGATGGTTTAATGCATTTTTATCAGGACTATAGCTTTGAGAATGAGTTTTCAAGAAACTTCATGGAAAGATTCCCTTACGAAAAAATCAAACCTATGTTGTACTTCTCAGACTGGGCAGAAGAAATGGGCGAATATTATAAAGATGCCAAATATCACGGAAATACGGCTACTTTTCCAGGGTTCTATGCTCCACAGGGAAGACAGCTTCGTCTAAAGGCTGTGGATGATCAATTCCTTGAAACATTGAATGACCTTGGAGTTACCAATTTTGAAATGGAAACCTCTGCAATCTATGCATTTTCAAAACTATTAGGACACAAAGCCATTACAGTAAATAATGTAGTTGCGAACAGAAGACGTGGAGAATTCTCTACAGATCACCACAATTCTGAAAAGAATCTGATCACTTGGGTTCTAGATAGAATTATTAAATAAATCTTTATAGGACAGTTTATCTCCTATGTCATACCAATCAGCAGATTGAATTGAGAAAGAGAATATTTTAGATAAAATTAAATAGTAAATGTTGTTTCTATTGAATAAAAGCCTTTGGATTAACTTCCAGAGGCTTTTTTATAGGTTTTGGCTAAAGCCAATGAATTGGATATTAATTTAAAAAACGGGCTAAAGCCCGTTCCGATTGAATTTATAATCTCGCTGATTTTATCTTTAAAAGCCTCTTTGTCATTCTGAAGGAATCTCAACAACATTATTAAACTGAACTGATTCAAATTAATGATTTTCATGAAATGTCCTTGGATCAGGATACTGAAAAACATAGCCTAATTCCGAAACCAGTTTCGAAGATAAAATTTTCTTACCCTTTACTTCTTCCAGCTCTTCCTCATTCTCTATATTTTTCTGAGCATTGATCACCTGAAATTTTGCAGGATGAAATGGAGCCGTTACATTAAATACACCTTCTTCTGTTCCTTTTTCGATCATCTCCAAAAGAATACCTGCAATATCCTTATAATGAATATGGTTAACGGCAAAGTCTAAATTACTTACATTATAATTTTTAAGAAGTCTTTGATCTCCCATAAGACCGCCAAGCCTCAGAATATTTACCTGTGGATATTTGTTTTTTACCATTCTCTCTCCTGGATTTTTTTCAACAGGAACATCAATTTCAGTAAATTCTTTGTCTGTATCCGGATAAACGCCCGTGGAACTCATTAAAAACATCTGCCCTTTAAAATCTCCGATGAAAGAGAACAGATTCTGAATTCTATTATACAGAGAACTTATACAACAGCTTTTCTCTGATATCGGAATGGTAATAATTAAAACATCCAGGCTTTCCAAAGCATCCCATTGAGGATATGGCTCAGTAAGCTGATAATCTGGAAAAATGGCCACTACGGTTTGAGTTCCTTTGCTATTCAGCTCGTCTGCTTTTTCCTGTGTAGTGGTTGTAGCATATAGAGTATTTTTTGGAGATAATGAAGTCGCAATTCTTGCTCCCAGCCAGCCATATCCAATAATTCCTATGTTTTTCATATTTTGGAGCTAGATTGTGTTGATAGAATCTCGTCCAGACCAGACATAAGCTGTTCCTTTTTTTCTTCATCTAAATGAAAGCAACTCTGAACGGCTTCAGGAATATGTTTCGCTTTGTCTTTCAGGGATTTTCCATTTTCTGTAAGATTAATAAGGACTACTCTTTCATCATCCTGGCTTCGGGTTCTGTTGAGAAGTCCGTTTTTTTCCATACGTTTCAATAAGGGAGTTAATGTTCCGTTATCCAGATGAAGGTACTCTCCTATTTTCCCAATATTCACTTCACCATTTTCCCACAATACAAGCATTACCAGATATTGAGGATAGGTTAATGATATTGTATCCAAATAAGGTTTATATACACCTGTAATATATCTTGAAACCGCATAGGTTTTAAAGCATAAATGTTCTGACAGAGCAATCATAGATCATTTTTTAAAAAGCAAAAATACTTAATTTATTTTGTGCACAATATTTTTGTTTCAAATATTATCACCTATTAAAATCGGAAGTTTAAACACCTATTCACTACACTTTAGGGTATATTTTCGGGTATACTGTATTTTTTTTAACAAGTTCAAATCTATCGCTTCACTTTTTTATTAATTTAGCAAAAACTAATAGCTATAAAAACTAATATTAAGTATGAAAAATCTAAAACAGGCAGGAACCTCTAAACTGTCAGAATTATCTATTGAGGAGCTGAAAGCAGAAAAAAAGAAACGAACAGGAATCCTTGTTTCTTTCAGTATTATTTTAGGACTTATGATAGGTACGTGTGTTTATGTAACAATCAAAAAAGGAGTAAGCTCCTTAACTTTTATGCCTATAGCTTTTCTACCTATTTTCTTGATTATCTGGAAAAGTCAGATAGATGTATGTAACGAAATAAAGTCTCGATAGTCTAACTCAAAAAGTTTTACAAAATGCATAATACCTGTTTAAACTGCAACCAGGCCGTCACTACTAAATACTGTGGCTATTGTGGGCAAAAAACCAGTACTCACAGATACTCTTTACAACATTTTATAGAACATGACTTCATTCATGGAGTATGGCATGTGGATAAAGGAATTTTGTTTACAGTGAAAGAATTATTTACAAGACCGGGAAACAGTATCCGGGAATACATTCAGGGAAAGAGGGTAAATTATTTCAATTTCGTTACCCTTCTACTATTAACAGCCACCGTTTCATCCATACTTTCTCATTATTCCGATATAGATTATAGTGCTTTAGTTGCTGATGATCAGAAAGCAATGATGACTTCTTTTCAGGAATTTATGACAACTTATTTTAAAATTTTCCTGCTGCTTTCCATACCTTTCAACGCATTTTTCAGCTATCTGTGGTTTCTAAAAGCCAGATTTAACTATTCTGAGCACCTTGTTCTCAATGCTTATAAAACAAGCGGAGATATGATCGCCCTATTACTACTAACGCTTCTTACTTTCTTTTTTAAGAATTCCGCTGGTATTATCTCAGCTTATTTTATGGGCTATACAGTATTTAGTCTCGTTTATGGACTATGGTTTTATTTTCAGTTTTTCTCTCAGTCCGGATATTCTAAAATATCTTTATTTTTAAGAAGCCTGATGATTCCTGTTTCGTTTATTTTCTTTCAGATTATCGTGGGATATATTTGGGGAATTGTTTCATCTATTCTGCATACACAATAATAAAAAAAGACCTCCAAAAGTGGAGGTCTCTAACACCATATCAACTATAATAAAACTTATTATCATATTTAAAATTCATTAATCATTACATAAAAGTGGCCTGAGTTCAGACTGTTGGCACTTCCTGAGATATTCGTAAGATTAATGGTAATACTCGAAGTGGAAGTCATTCTCGGATTAGAAATCGAAAATGTTGAATTCCCTGCGAAATCTCCGGCTGGAGATACAACAACAACAGCTCTTGTAGAACCTGGTTGATACCCAGAAGGAACTGCAATTTCAAGTGTAGCAGATTTTCCCGGAGGTATATTATTGATGGAAACTCCAGGCCATACTTCAAAACTGATTTGGTTTTTCTGTACACTTCCTTTTTCACCCAGTTTATACTGTCCGTTTACATCTAACCTTGCGGAAGTATTTGGAGCCCCCGTGCCAATGCCTACATTCGCATTGTTATTCCCCAGCACTATGGCATTGGCTTGTGAGGTAGTTGCTCCATATCCTATCGCAGTAGAAAATTGTCCCAAAGCATTTGTTCCTGAACCTACCGCTGTAGAGTTTTCTTTATTGGTAACAGCGTTATAACCTAAAGCTGTTTCACTATTTGTATTCGTCTTCGCATTATATCCTATAGCAATGGATTGAAAACCTCCTGCTGAAGCATTATTCCCAATCGCTGTGGATTCATTTTTACTGGTTTGAGCATTATAACCAATGGCTGTTGATTTAAAAGCACCTGCTGTTGATTTGTTCCAATAGCCAAGGCATCATTGGCAGAAACTGCTGCCGCACTACCAATGGAAATTCCTTGAAATGCAGAACTTGAACTTCCGATAGCAATCCCGTTTTGACCAGCATTTGCTCCTAATCCAAAACTTACAGAATTATCTACTCCCAATCTTCCTGTTATAGCAGCATTTACTTTAAAAATCAGGTCGTCCATGGTTTTTGTTCCTAACGATAAAGCAGTATTAGCTCCACTATAGGTTCCGGCATTCTCTCCTATTGTATTCCATCCAGCTTCGTCATTTCCTTTATTTGTACTGGCAGACGTTGAAAATCTATTCCATTTGGAAGCAAACCAATAATAAAATCCCGCTTCTGTTAATCCCGCTTTTCCGTTATTCCATACAATGAGCCCATCTGCAGGAGAAGGTACTGTCACTACATCCGTATCTGAAGTTAGGGCAATACTTGGAAGAAGTACTCCTTTATCTTTCGCACTTACATGAAGCATTGCAGACGGATCCGGGCTTGGTAATCCAATCCCAATCTGAGCATACGAAAAGACAACAAACAGTAAAAAGAGAAGACTAAATCTTAGTTTATAATTTCTTTGCATCACCTATGTTTTTTGAGGGTGCAAATATACAAACTTTTTAATAAATCAATAATTATTTTAAAAATTCAATAATTTAAAACACTGTAATGTGACTAAACCAATCCGTACTCACTTACAAATGAAAAATACATTATATAACAACAGTTTAAATACCTTTTATTCATTAACGTTTGGTGAATTAAACAACTACTCCACTCAAAACCAACGCATATATAATTAACAAAAAACATCACTTAAATTTGAATAAATTATAATCTATCCTTTTCTAATAAAACATGTTTCAATATGATCATTTACCATTCCCGTTGCTTGCATATGAGCATAAATAACTGTTGAACCAACGAATTTAAATCCTCTTCTTTTTAAATCTTTGGATATGGTATCAGAAATTTCTGTAGTTGCTGGTATTTCAGATAGTGCTTTAGGCTTATTATCAATCGGAGTTTCTCCTATAAATCCCCAGATATATTTTGAAAAGCTACCAAATTCTTTCTGAACCTCTATAAACTTCTGAGCATTGGTTACTGCTGACAATATTTTAAGCTTATTCCTAATAATTCCGGGATTATTCATTAACTCATCAATTTTTTGATCAGAATAAACTGCTACTTTTTTATAATCGAAATAATCAAAAGCTTTTCTAAAGTTATTTCTTTTGGAAAGAATAGTATACCAGCTCAAACCTGCCTGAAAGCTTTCAAGAATAAGGAATTCAAAAATAGTTTCATCATCATAAACAGGTCTTCCCCATTCTTCGTCGTGATATTTTCTATAGAGATCATCTTTTTCGCACCATGCACAACGTATTTTTTCCATAATGATCATATTTTATAGGATAAAGGTAATATTGATTTAGAAAAGTATAACAAAAGATTATGAAAAGTTTAACAAAACCACCTGATTTTAGGAATGGTTATTGTTAATTTAATACTACCAAACCAAATTTATAGTATTATGAACAATTCAGATTACAACAAAGCGGAAAATGCAGTAAACAATGTAGAAAATTCTTTACAGAATGCAACGGATAAAACCAAATGGAAAATCAATGAATTGGCAGACAGAGCCAAGGACTATATCAATGAAAAACGGAATAATGACGAAGAAGCCAAACAAGAAGACTGGCTAGACAGGGTAAAAGCTAATGTATCCGATGCTTGGGAAGACATTAAGGATAAAGCAGATGAGGCTTGGGAAAAAACTAAAGATGCAGCAGAGGATGTAAAGGCAGAATGGAACAAGAAAACCAATTAAAATTTCAGTCATATAAATATTTTCAAGAAAATGGGGTCTTATAATTGATAAGGCTCCATTTTTATTATGTCATAACCACAATTATTGCTACATTTGTATTTCAATAAACATTAAAAAATTATGTCATACGGTTTACTTAAAGGCAAAAAGGGAATTATATTTGGAGCCCTTAATGAACAATCTATCGCATGGAAAGTTGCTGAGAGATGTCATGAGGAAGGTGCAGAATTCATCTTATCTAATGCTCCTATCGCTTTGAGAATGGGAGAACTTAATGGTTTGGCCGAAAAAACAGGTTCTGAAGTGATTGCTGCAGATGCTACTTCTATCGAAGATCTTGAAAAACTTTTTGATGCTGCGGTTGCAAAATTTGGTAAAATCGACTTTATCCTTCATTCTATCGGAATGTCTATCAATGTAAGAAAAGGAAAACACTATACGGAAATGAACTACGATTGGTTAGAAAAAGGCTGGGATATTTCAGCAGTTTCTTTCCATAAAGTAATGCGTGTGGCTTGGGAGAAAGATTGTATGAATGAATGGGGAAGCATCTTGGCGCTTACTTATATTGCAGCTCAGAGAACATTCCCGGATTACAATGATATGTCTGACAACAAAGCATACCTTGAAAGTATTGCAAGAACTTTCGGAAATTACTGGGGTGAAAGAAAAGTACGTGTAAATACAGTTTCTCAGTCTCCTACCATGACTACTGCAGGTAGTGGTGTGAAAGGTTTCGGAGGATTCCTTGGTTATGCTGAAGATATGTCACCTCTAGGAAATGCTACGGCTCTGGAATGTGCAGACTATTGTGTAACTTTATTCTCTGATCTTACTAAAAAAGTAACAATGCAGAATCTTTTCCATGATGGAGGTTTCAGCAGTTCAGGAGTTACTCAAAAAGTGATTGGTAAATATGATGCTGAATAATAGCATTTATATAATACGATAAAACAAATCGGCGGCCTCTTTGAGGCCGCCGATTCTGTTTAAAATAATAGTAATATGATGTTATAAAATTACGGTCTGTATAGAGTGTGCTGGAGCATTCAGCTTTGCAGCCATTCCTTCAATCCAAAGGTTCGTTTCAATATCGTTGTCTGAATCATTCATAATTACGGTTACCAACTGACCATTTTCATTCATGAAGGCAGAAGAAGTTAATGCTGCTCTGTTAGAAGAAGAACCTAGTCTTTGTGCATTAGGCTTGATAAACTTTGAAACATGTCCGATATAATAATACTCATATGTATAAAATACCTCTCCTGTTTTTGTATCGGCAATGATGGGTGCAAAGCAGAAATTTCCTTTATGGTTAGGCCCTCCGGTTTCGTCCAACAGAATATTCCAGTCTGTCCATAAAGCATTTCCCTTATTAAAATCATTGAGCATATTTTTGCTGTATAGTTCACCAAGGCTTACATCATAAATTCTGTCCATGGCAAATTGTTCTTTGCAACCTTCTGTGAAAGCAAGAAATTTATCTGGAAAAGCTTTGTGCGTTTCTGCCAGATTATCAAATAATTGAGTTTTATTATTCCAGGTTTCATACCAATGATAACCGATTCCGCTCGCATATTTTGAAGTTTCCGGATCGCTAAGTGTGGTTGTTGCTCTTTGATAAATTAAATCTCTGTTGTGATCCCAAATCATTACTTTCTTATCCTTGTATCCATTTTTCCAAAGCGTTGGTCCAAGGTTATTTTTCAGGAACTCTCCTTCTTCCTCTGCGGTATAGATACAGGATTCCCAGGATTGAGTAGCCATAGGTTCATTCTGAACAGTTAATCCCCAGATATTAATTCCTCTTTTTTCATACTCCTTGATGAATTTAATATAATAATCTGCCCATGTTTGATAAAATTGGTTTTCCAATCGTCCTCCTTTGTATAGACTTTGATTTGATTTCATCCAGGCTGGTGGACTCCATGGAGAGAAATAGAAAGTAAAGTTATTACCAATTGCCTTTTGAGCTTCCTTAATCATTGGAATCTTATATTTTTCGTCGTGGGCAACATTGAAGGTTTTCAAAGAAGTATCATGATCTTCTACATAGGTATAAGAATCGCTGGAGAAGTCACAAGAATTCATATTGGTCCGCACCACTGTATATCCTAATCCATTTTTTCCAAAATAAGCATCCAAGATCTCTTTCTGTTTATTCTTTGGCATTTTGTAGAAAGTTTCTGCGGATGCATCTGTAATAGCCCCTCCAATTCCGATAAGCTTTTGGTATTTAAAATGGGGAGCTACAAAAATACAAGCTTCCGTTTCCTTGGGTTGTCCGAACTGCTCAAATTGTACCGCTCCTTTATCTACCATTCTTTCATTCACTTTGGAATTGGTAAGAATCACTTTAGCTGTTTTTCCTTCATGTTTTTTCCAATAATTCTGCTGAGCACTTACATTAACAGCAATACCGATTACAAAACAACTTACAATTAGTTTTCTCATGATTTTTTTGTTTGTGGACGAAAATGTCCTCTTTTTCATTATCTATTTTGATAGACTCTTACATAGTCTATATAATACTTTTGTGGAAAGATGTGATCATCTATTCCTTCTTTTCCGCCCCATAAACCTCCAACGGCAAGATTTAAAATGATAAAATAAGGTTGATCAAAAGGCCATGCCTCTTTGGTTTTTTCTTTGTTTTCATACGTAAAGAACTTCTTATCATCAATATAAACATCAATTTTTTCAGGTGTCCAATCAGCTTTATACACATGGAATCTCTCGCTTGCATCCTTTACAATCAAGGTATCTGTTTTTTGAGTTCCCTGGATGTGATTATATTTCTTAGTGTGTACAGAAGCATGGATGTACCCCTGATTAAATCCTACATGTTCCATAATATCAAGCTCACCATCATCTGGCCATTTCTTCATATTTTCACTCATCATCCAGATGGCTGGCCAAGTTCCTCTGCCTTTCGGAAGCTTTGCTCGCACTTCCACTGTTCCATATTGAAAGGAAAATTTTCCTTTTGTTAACAACCTTGCTGATGTATATTTATTTTCTTTCCAATTTTCTTTTCTGGCTTCAATGATAAGGTTTCCATTTTGCATACGAGCATTTTCCAGTCTGTTTTGGGTATAAAACTGAGCTTCCTCATTTCCAAATCCACTTCCTCCCGTATCATAGTTCCATTTTGAAGAATCCGGAAGTCCCTTTCCATTAAACTCATCATTCCAAATCAGCTTCTTACCAGAATCAACTTTGTTTGAAGCACAATTTACCACAGATAAGGCTAATATTCCTGCTGCACAAAACTGAATGGTATTTCGAAATTTAATTTCCATATTGTTATGATGATTAAAATTAGGTTTTGGCTAAAGCCATTTTTATCTTTTTATGTTGAGCGGGCTAAAGCCCGCTCCTATTGAATTTATTTCACCCAATTTACTCTTTTGGTTTGTACATTCTGAGAGTTGGTTCCCACCATAATATCAAACTCACCTGCTTCCCAGTCAAAATTAAGTTCGTCATCAAAAAATTTCAAATCTTCCGGAGTCAGTGTAAATTCTACCTTTTTGGCTTCTCCTTTTTTGATCAATATTTTTTTAAAACCTTTCAATTCCTTTACAGGTCTTACTACTTTCCCAAAAAGATCTCTTATATAAAGCTGTACTACTTCCTCACCATCATATTTTCCAGTATTGGAAACCGTAACATTTATGGTCAATTTCTGATTTCCTTTCAGGTTTTCAGAACTCAACATCATATCGGAATAGGTAAAGTCTGTATAACTTAACCCAAATCCAAATGGGAATTTCGGATCATTGTCAAGATCAATATATGCTGAAACATAATTTCTGTCTGTATTATTTTTTGCAGGTCTGCCCGTATTGTAGTAATTATAATACACCGGGATCTGCCCTTCAGTTCTTGGAAAAGTCATTGGAAGCTTCCCACCCGGGTTTACTGTTCCAAACAGAATATCGGCAATAGAATTTCCAGCTTCCGTTCCCAGCCACCAGGTATAAATAATAGCAGGAACATGATCTGATGCCCAGTTAAAAACCAAAGGTCTTCCTGCATTAATCATGAGAACAATTGGTTTTCCTGTTTTGGCTATTTCTTTTAACAGATCTTCCTGTACCCCGGAAAAGCCAATATTACTTCGGCTTTTTGCTTCACCACTCATCGCATGTCCTTCTCCTAAAGTCATAATCACCACATCTGCTTTTTTGGCCGTCTCTATGGCTTCCGTAAACATCGTTTTATCCTGATCATCTACATTACAGCCTTTTGCATATAATAAGGTAGAATTTTTATCTAGCTGATTCTTGATTCCATCAAATTGTGAAACAATTCTTTGCGTATCATCTTTAAAAGCAACAGACCAGAATCCATGATTGGATACAGTTTCTTTTCCGAATGGGCCAATCAAAGCAACTGTTTTTATTGTTTTTGAAAGAGGAAGGATATTGTCTTTATTTTTAAGGAGAACGATACTCTTAGATCCAAACTCCCTTCCGAATTTTCTATTTTCCTGGTTATCAGTTTGTTCTTTTTGTCTTTTTTCATTACTGAATCGATAAGGATCGTCGAAAAGCCCCATCTCGAATTTTTTGGTTAAAATTCTTCCTGTGGCATCATCCACGAGTTTAGCATCTACTTTTCCTTCTTTAACAAGTTTTGGAAGTTCTGCCATATATACTCTACTTTCCATATCCATATCACTGCCTCCCTGTATTGCCTTTTCAGCAGCCTCAGCACCATCTTTTGCATATCCGTGAGGAATCATTTCCCCAATGCTTCCCCAATCCGAAACCATAAAACCTTTATAATTCCATTTTCCTTTTAATAAATTTCTTTGGATATATTGATTGGCTGTGGCCGGAATTCCGTTGATATCATTGAAAGAATTCATGAACGTAGCCACACCTGCTTCTGCTGCAGCTTTGAAGGGCGGAAGGTAGGTTTCATTCAATTGTCGGAGGCTCATATCAACAGAGTTATAATCTCTGCCTCCTATAGCTGCACCATATGCTGCAAAATGCTTTGCACAGGCCATAACAGCATCCAGGCTTCCTAATCCTTTCCCTTGAAATCCTTTAATTCTTGCTAATCCGATTTGAGTTCCCAGGTAAGTATCTTCTCCTGAACCTTCCATCACTCTTCCCCACCTCGGGTCTCTGGCGATATCTACCATTGGGGCAAAAGTCCAGTGAATACCATAAGCAGACGCTTCTGTAGCTGCAATTCTTTCAGATTTCTCTATCATTCCCAAATCCCAACTTGCTGCCTGCCCAATATTAACAGGAAAAGTAGTTCTGTATCCATGAATAACATCTTGTCCGAACAATAAAGGAATTTTCAATCGGGATTGCATTGCCAGTTTCTGAAATGCCCTTGTTTCTTCTGCTCCGGCAACATTCAGCATAGAGCCAACTTTTCCTTTTTTTATTTCTTCCAACACTGCAGCCGAATTAGAATGTTGTGGCCCTGTGGCATATTCAAATCCACTGTATTGTACCATCTGCCCTACTTTTTCTTCCAGTGTCATTTTAGATAAAAGGTCTGCGACTCTCTGATCTATTGTTTTCTGTCCATAGACACTCATTCCAAATGCTGAGAATGCCAATAAGAAATAAACTCTCTTCATACTTATTCGGTTAAAAAATATAAGTTGCGGCAGATAGCCCAGGAATGTTTACTGTAGCGATCTTTCCGGCAAATTTAATATTAAAATTTTCAATTTCTTTATTATCGTTCTGAACAATCAACACCGTTTTTCCGGTTGGAGTTCTGAATGCTGCTGTCGATAAATATTGGGTCTGAGAGGAAGCTATACGCTGAGAACCTCCCGGTATAAACTTAGAGGCATGTGCCACAATATAATACGCTACATTTCTGGTAAAGTTTTCACTGTCTGAAATGGTAATAGCACCTTTACATTCTGTACATCCTCCTTCTGTATGTGGACCATATTTTGAATCATTGGCAAGGTTCCATTCCAGCGCTATTTTACTCCAATTTCTCATCGATCCTATGATCACATTCTTTGTATGCCAGTTCAGATCTTCATTGAAAGTCCCTTTTGAACCTGTCCACTGTTCAGTAAAATATAGATTCTTATCAGGAAAAGCATCATGAACTGTGCTTAATGCAGAAATATCTCCTTCGTACAAATGAAAAGCTGAGCCATCAATATACTGATAAGCTTCAGGATCTTTCAGAATATCCAGCGCATATTCAGGTTTATTGCAATTATGATCGTATACGACAATCTTGGTTTTGATATTATTGGTTTTAAAAACAGGCCCTAAAAAGCTTTTGATAAAATTTTTCTGCTGATCAGATGGCATGTACAAACTTGGATTATTTCCAGGATGCAAAGGCTCATTTTGGGGAGTTATCGCATCAATGCGAATTCCTTCTTTCTGCATTCCCTGGATATATTTTACAAAATAACGGGCATAGGCTTCATAAAACTCAGGTTTTAGACTTCCTCCTTTTGATTTTCCGTTATCCTTCATCCAGACTGGTGCTGACCAAGGTGCTGCAATGATTTTAATCTTAGGATTGATGACTAAAATTTCTTTCAACATGGCAATCAAGCCTTTATCTTTTGACAGACTAAATTTAGAAAGGGAAATATCGGTTTGCCCCTCCGGAAGATCATCATAGGAAAAGACTTCCCCATCCAGATCTGAAGCTCCGACACTTACTCTCAGATAACTGATGGAAATGGAATTTTTATCACTTCCGAAAAGTTCATTCAACAAAGCTTTCCTTTTAGCTGGAGACAAACGATTGATTACCTCAACACTTCCTCCCGTTAATGTATATCCGAAACCGTCAATATATTGAAACTTTTGATTATCATCAATTTCAATATTCTGAAGAGTATTGGGTGTATTTACAAATCTTGTTGAAGCCTGGGGTTGCAATTTGATGCTTTCATCTCCTTTGGTAAGCCAATACTGAATTTCATTATTGCTTTCTGAGCAACGGTGGCACATGATAAAGGAAAAAGTACCACACCACAAAGCAGTGCAGTACCTTTAAAGAAACTATATAAGTTGTGAAACTTCATATTTTAGTATCCGGTATTTTGTTTTAAAGCAGTATTGGTCAATTCATTGAAAGGAATGGGCAGAATTTCATTTTTGCCTGCTTTAAATCCTCTTGCTCCCAGTTTTGCCGGGGCATCACCCCATCTGACAAGATCAAACCATCTGTGGCCCTCTCCTGCTAACTCTCTTCTTCTTTCATCTTTGATCGCTTGAATAGACACTGGAACAGAGCTAAGTCCTACTCTTGCTCTTACCGCATCCAATAACGCCTGAGCTCTCCCTCCGGCACCTCCTAAAGCTTCGGCTTCCATTAAATAGGTATCTGCCAATCTTATAACAATATAATTTTGGCGGAAATTAAGCTCAGTAGGTCCTGGCAGATTAGATTTGTCTGCATTTCTTGGTAAATATTTATTTAAGAAATATCCTGTGTCTCTAAACCCTGGAGAATACGTAATTTTTCCTTCATCTTTAAATTTTTTACCATTAAATATCGTCGCATTCAAGCGGGGATCTCCTTGCATAAAGTTAAAAAGATCATCTGTAACAGGATTAAATCCCCAGCTTGGGTAAAGATCCGGGGCATCATTATTAGGAACATTCGCAACTCGTCCATACGATTTTATTCCTAGCATTACATTGATAGAATTCCCTTCATCTTTACCGGAACCCCAAAATGGCCAATCGGCATTACTTACATTGGTATGCATTACTTCAAGCACAGATTCTGTAGTAAACTTATTATCTACTTTCCATAACTCGGCAAAATCACTTACAAGTTTATACCCATATTGGCTTTCATTACCAGGAGTTCCATTTACCATTTGAAATTGGGCCGCCGCTTCAGTATTCTTTTTATCATATAAATAAATTTTACCTAGAATAGCATGAGCCGTACCTTGTGTAATTCTCCCCTTCTCACTAGGTCCGGAAGCTTTCATCATAAGATCAGGTAAAGCAGAAACAATATCCCCTTCTATCTGTGTATATATTTTTTGAGGATCCTCTTGAGGAATATTATAATAGTCGTCTGTAAACAAAACCGGCTTCAGAATAAGAGGGATATTCTTGAACATTCTTAACAGTTCAAAATAATACAATGACCTTAGAACTTTAGCTTCTGCAATATATCTTTTTCTTATTTGCTCATCCATAGCTGCATTCGGAATTCTTTCCAGCAAGAGATTAGCCTTTGCAATGCCCTGATAGTAGTCTTTCCAATAACTTGGAGGCATTATAATAGAATTAATAGAATAGTTAGAAAACCCCTGAATACCGGCACCATCTGACGAATTCCCTCCACCTGAATAGAAATCATCAGAAGCACCATTAAAGAAAGTCACCATATTTTCAAATCCTCCGGAATACTTTCTCAACATATCGTAAGTAGCTATTAATCCTCCAAAGGCCTGTTCTTCATTTTTAAAATAGTTGCTTGTATCAAAAGTTCCCGTATTTTTTACATCTTCCAGGTTTCCCTTATCGCAAGATACAGCCCCCAAACTCATACCTGTTAATAATAAAACAGATAAACTCTTATATATAAATCTTTTATTTTTCATTTTTTTGATGATTAAAATTGAACACTAGCTCCGAAAATGAAAGTTCTTGCCTGTGGATAGAAAGCTCTATCAATACCAAATGTGTCTGTTCCTGCAATTTCAGGATCATATCCTGTGTACTTTGTAAAAGTGACAAGGTTCTCTCCTGTCACATAGAATCTGATTTTTGAAGCACCAATGGTTTTTGCGGCATCATTAGGTAAAGTATATCCTATCTGAACTAATTTAAGACGTAGGTAATCTCCATTTGAAGATAATAATCCGACATTCTTGTATAGTTTTGATTATCGTCATTTACGGTAAGTCTGGCAATCGTATTTGAAGTACCTTCTCCTGTCCAACGTCCTAAAATGGCACTTTGATAATTAGCTTCCTGGATATCCAGCCTTCTCAACCCTTGAAAAATTTTATTTCCTGCCTGTCCTTGTGCAAATACCATTAAATCAAAATTTTTATAATTCAGATTAACAGTAAGTCCAAATGTGTATTTCGGTACAGAGCTTCCCAGGTTTACATAATCTTTATCATCAATTACCCCATCACCATTAGTATCCAATCTTTTGAAATCTCCAGGTTTTGCTTTAGGCTGAATTAATTCTCCATTAGCATTTCTATAGGCATCAATTTCGGCCTGATTCTGAAAAATTCCTAAGTTTTTATAGCCGAAGAAAGAACCATATGATTCACCCACCTGTAATCTCGATACTGCTCCCAGCGTTTGAAAAGAAGCAAAATTAACGTATTCTCTATCATCTTCAAGTCTGGTAATTTCATTTTTCAGATAGGCAAAATTTCCATTCACAGAAAAACCAAAGTCACTCCATTTCTTTTTGTATCCAAGGTTTACCTCCACTCCATCATTGTTCATATCCCCAATATTTCTGAACGGATTATTGATTAATCCCAAGTAACCGGGAAGCTCAACTTTTCTTAAAATATCAGTACTCTTTTTTCTAAAAAGGTCAACGCTCAGGTCAAAGTTTCTGAACAGCTTCATATCGGTTGCAATATTGAACTGTGAAGTTCTCTCCCACTTCAAATCAGGATTTTCAAGAGTACTTGGTGCGTATCCTACTCTAATGATATTATCTCCAAAAGTATAATTACTTCCGGCAATAAGGAAATTAGCAAACTGGAAATCATCAATAGCATCATTACCCAGCACTCCATATCCTCCTCTCAACTTAAACTGGTCACCACCTTATTTTCTGGCCAGAAACTCTCGTTAGAAACATTCCATCCTAAAGACATTGCCGGGAAATTCCCCCAATGGTTATTGCTTCCGAATTTTGAAGAACCATCTCTACGAATCGTTCCGGTAAAAAGATATCTGTTATCATAATCATACACTACTCTGGCAAAATAAGAAGCTTTGTGGGTCTGTTTTCCATCCCAGGCATTTCCTTTTCTGTTTTCAGGAGAAATATCAAAACCGAAGGAAGCATCTTCCCAATTATTAGTAGGAAGATTGGTAAATGTTGTACTTTGACCTGATGAAATATTATACTCATAATATCCCTGTCCTAGTAACACATTCAGATTATGTAATCCAAATCTATTCTGATAGGATAATGTATTTTCAGTACTCCATTCAAACTTTTTGTCAATTTGCCTGAATAAACTGTTAAAATCATTTTTATTAGCTGTACTTAGATAATTAACGGGAACAAATGCCTGATTCCCCCAATAAGAAAGTTTCCCATTCATGCTGGATTTAAAGCTGAGATGTTTATTAAACTTTAATTCTGCAAATACGTTTGCAATAATATCATCAGTCCATTTAAATCTCCCTAACTGAGTTTGTCTGAAGGCCAATGGGTTGGTCATCTCCTTACTTACATAAGGTGATATTCCGTATGGATTTCCATTAGGATCTCTTACATAATTAGGGTTATTAATATAGTCACTGAAATTAGGTTGGTTATTAATCCCATTGGTTACCACTACAGGAGTTAGCGGATCTAGATTAATCGCTGAACTTAGAGGCCCTCCAAATTCGCCATTATCTGTAACTCCTCTGGATTTTGTATGGGTATAGGCAAATGTTTGTCCAACGGTTAAAAAGTCAAATACTTTGTGGGTAGAATTTAACCTGGCATTTATTCGTTTATAATTTGAAATATCTCTTAATACAATCCCCTCCTGATCGTAATAACCAAAAGATGAGTAGAAAGTTGATTTATCATTTCCGCCATTAATACTGAACTCATGAGATTGGCGCTGTGCAGTGTTGAAGATTTGCTTTTGCCAGTCTGTACCGACTCCATAAGATGAAGGATTACCCAGAAAAGGTTTCAGTCCATCATTATTATAAGCTTCATTCATAATGGTTGCATATTGTGTTCCATTTAATAAATCAAGCTTTTTAGAAGCACTTCCCACCCCAAAGAACCCATTGTAAGAAAGGTTTAGCTTTCCTTTAGTTCCTTTCTTGGTCGTAATCAAAATTACCCCTTTCGCAGCAGATACTCCATAAATTGCAGCCGATGCTCCATCCTTAAGAATTTCCATGCTTTCAATATCAGACTGATTCAGCCAGCCAATATTGTCTACTACAATTCCATCTACTACCCATAAAGGATCATTACTTCCGGCTCCAAAACTGGTAACACCACGCACACGTACTGTAGGAGCTGTTCCCGGTTGTCCGGAATTGGAAACTACAGAAACACCGGCAGCCCTTCCCTGAAGTACCTGCTCTGGTCTCCCTGCTGCAGGTGCATCTTCAATATCGGAAGCTTTGATGCTAGATATTGCTCCTGTTACGTTACTTTTTTTCTGAGTTCCATACCCGATCATAACGATCTCTTCGATTTTATTCTCTTTAGAGGCGGAATCTTTCTTGGTTTGGGCGCTGAAACTAGCTGTGAAATAAAGGACGGCAACCACTCCTAAACTTCTTGATATTCTTATGTTCATATACAGTCATTGTTTTAATTCTCAAATTGAGACAATAAAAATATATTTTTTTTCAATTAATTAACATTAGATTAACAAATATTTTAATATTTCGTTTATTATTGAGGGTTAAAAGCCATATCTTCGCATCAATTATTCACAAAAAGCTATAAAAATTCAATAAAGTTAATACCCAAAATGACCGCTAAGCTTTCTAAAATTTCTTTTCCCTTAAAATTGACCTTTCTTATTTTTTCCATGGTATTAAACTGTATGGGACTTATTATTCTCCAGCTTGCAGATACCAATATTACCTATGGAGAGCTTGGATTTTTGGAATCTTTCAAAGACCTGCCTATTGCATTTATCTCTTTATTTGCAGTAAGCTTCATCAATAAACAGGAACTAAAAGAGCATTGATAGCAGCTTTGGCTATTGTAGGGTTTTGTTCTTGTCTGCTTCCCTTTATAGAAGAATTCTGGTTTTACAAAGTATGGTTTGCCATTATTGGAGCCTGCTTCGCCATTGGTAAAATATGTGTTTTCGGAATTATCAGGAACAATATTTCAGATGAAAAATCATTGGCGAAAACAATGAATAGTGTAGAGGCATCCTTTATGATAGGAATATTTGTTGTTAATACAGGATTTGGATGGCTGATCTCCAGTCAGTATTCGGAATTTTGGAGGTTTGGGTTTTTATTGATTGCCGTGTTATCTGCCATTACAATTTTTTTACTTTCAAAAACAGAAATAACAGAGTCTGCACCGAAGAGCAACCAAAGTATTTTTTCAGAGTTATCCGGCTTTACAACACCTGTAGTTGCTCTATTTCTTGCCGTGATTTTCTTTATTGTTTTTGTAGAACAAGGATTTAATTCATGGCTACCCTCTTTTTATAAGAATCATCTGAAAGTCAATTCATTTTTTGCTCTTCAGGCAACTTCCTTTCTCGCCCTTTTTTCATATGCAGGAAGAACTGTTACTGCTAATATTATTCGTAGATTTTCATTATCGAAATATTATATTTCATGTATTTCTTTAATTGTAGTATTACTTTTGGTTATTTTAGGAATTCAATATACCGATTCTGAAGACTCAAAAATGATTCTCTTTTTATTTCCGGTAGTAGGATTATTTCTTTCACCCCTCTACCCAGTTATCAATTCAAAAATGATTGCTGTAGTAGATAAAGAAAAAATAAATCTGTTTACCTCACTTATTGTTATTTTCTCTTCTCTAGGGAGCTCAGTGAGTTCCATTATCATGGCTGTACTTTTTGGAAAGCAACTGTTGAATTTTTATCCTTTATATATTTTATGTTCTGTAATTCTTCTTTTTGTGGTTAGTTTGATATATTTTACTGTCTCAAAAAGAAAATATAGAAAATAGTTTTATTTTTACAACCATGAAAATAAAAGACACAAAAAGCAAAGAAACACTTCAGGAACTGATCGACACAAAAGATTTTGTTGCTCATATTTCTGTAGACTGTACGATATTCGGCTTTCACAATAATATTCTGAAAGTCTTGCTATTAAAGTATCACGATCTGGATCTATGGTCACTTCCGGGTGGTTTTGTTTTCAATGATGAAGACCTTCGGGAAGCTGCAGAACGGGTTTTGTATGAACGAACTCACCTTAAAGGGTTATTTTTAAAACAATTCCATACGTTTGGAAGAATAGACCGTACAGAAAATAACGTTCACCAGATCCTGCTTAGAAATAAAGGAATAGAAGTTCCCGGGGATCACTGGATCTTTCAAAGGTTTGTTACTGTAGGATACTGCAGCCTAATTGATTTCTCAATGACCAATACTTTTCCGGATGCTTTTAATGAAAGCTGTGAATGGTTTGAAGTGAACAATCTTCCCAAGATGGCATTCGACCATGACAGAATTATAGAAACCGGACTGGAATACCTGAGAATGAATATCAATACAGAAGTAGCAGCCAGTAATTTATTGCCTGAAAAATTTACGATGAAGGATCTCCAGGCTCTTTATGAAACAATTTTAGGACAAAAATTCAGAAGAAATAATTTCCAGCGAAAAATATTAAGCCTTAATATCCTGGACAGGTTAGAAAAATTATACGATGGGTCTGCGAACAAAGCTCCCTATCTGTATAAATTCAAAACCAAGGTACACAATTCCACCAATCAGTATCCTATCTCCAATGATGAGGAGGCGTAAAATATAGATTTTATCCCGAAAACAGGAAAAATCAGGATTATCTGTTTGAAAACCAGCCTTTAGATAAGTTTTCAAAAAAATTTCTCAAACACCACGAAAAATGTTATTTTTAACAAAATCAAAAAATCATGTCATATTATCCTCTTACAAGCATCCCTGATTATTATGGAATTGATGCTTTACTTACTGAAGAACACAAACTGATTCGTCAATCTATCAGAGATTGGGTTGAAAGTTTTGTAATGCCGCAGATTGACCAGGCAGCACAAAATCATACTGACCTTCCTGGCCTTATGAGAGAATTAGGAAAAATCGGAGCATTAGGTCCGTATATTCCTGTTGAGTATGGTGGTTCCGGATTAGATCAGATCTCTTATGGTCTTATTATGCAGGAGTTGGAAAGAGGAGATTCAGCAGTACGTTCAGCAGCTTCAGTACAAAGCTCTTTGGTAATGTTTCCCATTAATGAGTTCGGTTCTGAAGAACAAAAAATGAAATATCTTCCGAAACTGGCTGCTGGAGAAATGATCGGTTCTTTTGGATTGACAGAGCCTAACCATGGTTCTGACCCAAGTTCTATGGAAACCTACTTCAAAGATATGGGCGACCATTATCTTTTGAATGGTGCTAAAATGTGGATCACCAACTCTCCTCTTTGCGATATTGCTGTAGTATGGGCAAAAAATGAAGAAGGAAAAATACAGGGATTAATTGTTGAAAGAGGAATGGAAGGATTCACAACTCCGGAAACACATAATAAATGGAGCTTAAGAGCTTCCAAAACAGGAGAATTGGTATTCAACGATGTAAAAGTTCCTAAAGAAAATTTACTTCCGGGTGTTACAGGATTGAAGGGGCCTTTATCTTGTCTGAATTCTGCCCGATATGGAATTTCATGGGGAGTAATCGGAGCGGCTATTGATTGCCACTGTACTGCTGTTCAGTATTCGAAAGAAAGAAAGCAGTTTGG
Source organism: Chryseobacterium tructae (assembly GCF_030409875.1). Taxonomy (NCBI): domain Bacteria; kingdom Pseudomonadati; phylum Bacteroidota; class Flavobacteriia; order Flavobacteriales; family Weeksellaceae; genus Chryseobacterium; species Chryseobacterium tructae. The sequence continues at coordinate 3,022,989 of NZ_JAUFQR010000001.1, forward strand.
TAAGCCAATCGGTTCTTACCAGCTTCAACAGAAAAAATTAGCTGAATTCTTAACAGAGATTACCAAAGCTCAGTTATTATGTCTTCAACTAGGAACTCTTAAAAACGAACATAAGGCAACCCCGGCACAAATATCAATGGCTAAACGTAATAATGTAAAAATGGCGATTGACATAGCAAGAGAATCAAGACAGATCCTTGGAGGGATGGGTATCATGGGTGAATTCCCAATGATGAGACATGCTGCCAATCTGGAATCTGTGATTACTTATGAAGGAACTCACGACGTTCATTTGTTAATCACCGGTTTAGATATTACAGGTATTAACGCTTTCTAAACAAAAAAAATATAGAAATAAGAGTCTGGTCTTTGGATCAGACTCTTTTATTTTACTCACATTACAGAGAATTTAATATTCAATGAATAATTATTAATGCTTGAATATTTTTGTGAATTTATTAAAGTTACTACCTTAACACTAGTAAAAATTCACGATATGAAGAAAATAACGACTTTTTTAATAGGACTTACAGCGCCATTCTACTTTGCCCAACAGGCTGGTGACGTTGTAAGTGCCGAAAAGAAACTGGATTTAACGCCGCAGGGGGTCGTTAATTTCATTGCCAATAATCTTGGCGAACAAAATGCCCCTGACTTTGTAAGCTATCTCAATGGTTTTAATGTAGGTTTAAAAGGATATAAAATAACCTATTACACCAAAAATGAAAACAACGTTCTTGTAAAAGCGACAGGGCTTCTGATGTATCCTAATGTTAATATGAAGCTTTCCACAGTAGTCTCTGATCACGGAACTACCGACAACAGGAATAATGTTCCGTCCAATTTCAAAGGAACTTTAACAGCCGGATTCGTAGTGGAACTTTCTTATGTACTTAATGGCTATATTTTAATGGCTCCCGACTATGTAGGGATGGGAACTGGAGATGGTGTACATCCTTATGTAGATTATGCTACTGAGTCTGGTGCAACCATTGATTTTGTTACTGCAGCCAATAAGGTATTGGCACAATTAGGCATAAAACGTTATGATGAATATTTTCTGGCAGGCTACTCACAAGGAGCACATGCTGCAATGTCTACTTTAAAAAGGTTAAGTATTTCAAATCCAGGTAATCTGAAATTTAAATATGCTTATATGGGTGACGGGCCTTATGACATGTCTGAAACGACTTTAAAGAAAGGAGTTTTAGAAAAAGATATTTATCCCTTTAGTTCATTTTTAGCGAACGTACTTCACAGCTGTAATAATACAGGATTTAAAACGTACACTAATGATATTTCAGAAGTCATTTCTGCGGAATATCTTGATCGATATAATTATCATGTTGTGCAGGATAACGGAGGTTTATTATGGGGACCATTTCTTTGGAGAAAACTGTTTACAACCAATTTTGTAAACGAAGTAACCAATAATCCGAATCATAAATTCAGACAATGTCTGAAACCTAAAGATGTATACGACTGGTATAATAAAACTCCTATGACCTTGGGACATTCTACCGTTGATCTAGCCATTCCGCCAGAGAATACTTCCAAAACGATTGACGTACAACGTGGCTATTATTCGTGGTGGGATCTGAGCAAATACAAATTGGATTCTTTCTATTGGGGACCCATCGGCCATGTAGGCGGTATTGTTCCGTTTGTTCTGGCTTCTAATGCAAAATTTAATACCTTAAGAAGCGGCGGGCTTTTTAATGAACGGGCGGCTATAGGCTCTATTTTTGGAAAACAAGCGGCAAAAGCGTCTGAGGAAGTGCCTCCTCTGTTCTCCTCTCAGTTAAAACCTGACCTTGGAAATATGCAGTTAATGGAAGTCACTGATTTTAATAAAGAAAAAGCAGTAAGCAGAGCAGCCACAGACCGCAGTTTATCTTCTTTAAAAGATGGTGTGTATTTGTTGAAAGTGTCGGAAAACAATCAGAATAAGATGCTTCCATACATTAAGAACACCCCTAAAGAAGTAGCCGAAAATGAAATCGTTCAATCTGAAAACAATGCCGTTCTAAAATTAAAGATTGATCAAAATGAACTTTCTGCAGTACATATTTTTGATGAAAATAAAAATCTGGTGACAACCATTTCCAGAGATCAGTATCAGGAAAAAGGCGGAATCAGCCTACAGGATATGGATGCTCAGAAATATACATTCGAAGTAGTTACATCATATTATAATCTGCAATTCAGTAAAAATATCGGACACCGTACATTGGAAACCAGTACAGATATCTTTACCCAAAACAAACAGATTAAAGCCAGAGCCAATAATGACATTAAAAATATAAGTATATACCATATTTCCGGAGCGCTGATTCTTCAGCAGGAAGTCAATGCCCAACAATACGAATCAAGAAGTATGGAACCTGGAATTTATGTGGTACAAATGACTCTTTCTAATGGAAAAACAATCAATAAAAAAGTTAAACTATAGCATCTAATCCTTTTTATATATCATTTTCAAGTTAATTTTGGCACTCCAGCAATGGAGTGCTTTTTATTTTTTTTATAGACAATTATATTGATTTCATCTTTCTTTATTTCCTCAAATATTCAATATAAAAATGAAATCTTTGTGTAAAATTCTACATTAAGTTTTCAATTCATCTCTTTCAACAGAAATAACTCTAACAATACAAATTAGAAATAAAATTAAATATCTCATTTAAAAAACATCACAAAACACTAATAATCAATAATATAAATTAAAAACATCTAAATTTAAAAGATTTAATAACTATACATCTGGTGTGATCTTATAAATGACATTTGTCAATTATTTTAAATTATTCTAAATAAAATTAGATATCTTATTTAATGCCTCCTACCTTTGCAAAAGAATAATGCCAGATGATCCATAACGATCCCAAATTCCCTTTTAAAACACAAGTTTTTACATTTTTATTTCTTTTCACAACCTATTCAACAGTTCAAGCACAAGACAGATCTGCGGTCATTTTATTTGAAATAAAGAATAAACAATCTGAACCCATCAGAGATTCAGAAATCAAAATTATATCCAGTGAAAATAACTACACTGTGCCTACCAATGAAAAAGGGATTGCTACTCTATCAGTAATTCCTGGTCAGTATGTGATTGAGATTCGTAAAAATGGGATGATAGAATATTCAGGTAAGTTGTCAATTACCCAATCTGAAACCTTCACATTTTCACTTACAGACAAAATCACATCTATAGAGGAAGTGATCATTACTGCTAAGGAAAGTAAGGGTCTGACTTCGTCATCTGTGATCAGCCATCGTGCGATGCAGCATTTGCAACCCTCTAGTTTTACCGATCTTCTGGAGCTCCTTCCCGGAGGCCGATCTGGAGACCCAGTTTTAAATCAAGTTAATAAAATCAATCTTCGTGAAACTGGAAATCCTGGAAATGACTACAACACTTCCGCCATGGGAACTACATTTTTAGTAGATGGTGCTCCATTAAACTCGGGTGCTAATCTTCAATATACCTATGATTTTTTAGATAAAAACAATAATGGATTAAAAAGGCGGCTCAATCTCACTAGTGGTGTCGATATGCGAGCTATTTCTACTGATCAGATTGAAAAAGTAGAAATTATGCGTGGTATTCCTTCTGTCATTTATGGAAATCTTACCTCCGGAATCGTTAAAATCACCAACAAATCAGGATACACTCATTGGAAATCAAGGTTTAAAGCTGATGGTTACAGTAAACTATTTGCCATCAGCAAGGGGTTTGAAGATAAAAAGCATGGCCTGAAAATCAATACGGGAATCGACTATTTGAATGCTAAATCTGACCCAAGAGACCCACTTGAAAATTATAAAAGAATTACAGCCAATTTTGCTCTAATAAAGGAAAAACAACGTAGCCACGGTAACTTCAGATGGCAAACCCATCTTAGCTATACAGGTTCTCTTGATGGATCAAAGACTGATCCGGATGTAGATTTATCACAATTAAACTCTTATGAGGTCAATAATCACCTTTTGAGTCTTTCCAATGTGTTTAATTACACCAAAAATGAGCCTTCATTTTACAAATCAACAGAGGTTCAGGCTACCATCAATCAAAGATTTGACAAAATAAAGCAAACCAAGTTTATTCAGCTGGAAAATGCAACCGCTTTTCCTCTATCCAGAAATGAAGGTGAATATGATGGCTACTACCCTACAGCTCAATATATTTCAGACTATAGTGTAGATGGTAAGCCACTTGATATTTTTGTGAAGATGGTGAATGCTTTTCAATGGGATTTTAAAACCATTAAAAATGAGATCAATACAGGATTTGATTGGCAACTCAGTAAAAACTGGGGTCAGGGGCAACTATTTGATATTTATAGACCAATAGACCCTAAAGCTACGTTCAGACCACGTGCTTATCGTGATGTACCAGCCTATTCTACTGCTGCTTTATTTCTGGAAACCATCAGTACAGCAGATCTTGGCAAACACAAACTTACACTAGCATTAGGAGTAAGAGGAAATTCGATGTTGAACCTGCCGGCTCATTTTAATATGAACAGGAAGATGTATCTGGATCCAAGAACTAATCTTCAATGGGATCTGCCAACATTTAATTTAATGAATAAAAAGGCTCAGATAGCTTTAACATTGGGTTATGGTAAGCAGACCTTATTCCCGGATCTTAATCTTCTATACCCTGAATTGATCTATAAAGATGTACAGCAATTGAACTATTTCCATTCTAATCCGAATTATAGAAAAGTGAACTATAAAACCATGATCTATAATCCTCAAAATCCGGAAATAGAACCTGCTACCAATGAAAAATTTGAGGCAAGAATAGACTTTAGTTTAGGGTTCCATCAGCTATCGGTGACTGTTTTTAAAGAAAAAATGCACAATGCCTTTCGTTCTATGAATGAATATGCGGTTTATCAATATAAAAAATACGATACATCAGCACTCAATCACGATGCGATTACTTCTCCTCCTGATGTCAATACGCTTCTTTATCAAAACTTTACGGAAAATTTCATGTATTCAGCACAACGAAATGGGAGTAAAATAGATAAGGAAGGGGTGGAATTTCAGTATTCCTCCAATAGAATTCCTGTTATTAATACAAGGTTTACAGTAAGCGGAGCATGGTTCCGCACTCAATATGGCAACAGTCTTCCGGTATACAGGAGACCCGATGTATTGATCAACGGCAGACCTTATCCTTATCTCGGACTCTATAATGGAATGGAACCTAATTCTGTCAATGAAATCCTGAATACAAACTTGATGATGGATACTTATATTCCAAAATTAGATTTGATATTTTCAAGTTCTTTTCAATTTTCATGGTATTCCAGCAGAAAGATGGAATCTATGAGCGGGCTACCCAGTCATTATGTAGATCAAAATGGTAATATTTTCCCATTCAATCCTGATACAGCCCATGGAACGATCCTCGAAAGACTGATTATGGTTCAGAATGAAGACCGGTATAATGCTACAAGAAGACCTTTAGAAGCTAATCTTAACCTGAAAGTAACTAAAAGCTTCAGACACAAAACAGTTATCGTTTCGATGTTTGCTAACAGACTTTTCAGTTATTATGCGCCCTACAATGTGAATGGATTTACTATCAACAGAAAAGGAGCACAAGATCCCTATTTCGGAATGGAGATCAATTTCAATTTATAACAATTTCAAATCAATAAATTATGTTAAAACATTTAGTAAGAACACTCTTATTATTGTGTGCTGTAGTAAGTCTTGCAGCCTGTTCGTCTGATTCCGATGCCCCCGAGGCACAAGCTCAGACTACTCTAAACCTCAATCTGAGAGTTATTCCGGAGAACATTCAGGTACAAGAATACAAGTATCTTACGGTACAATTTAAAGAACTGAACACTGGATTTACAGTTACTCAGGAGCTTAAAAACACCAGTTTACTGAAAACAGTTCTTCCTATGGGAACTTATCACATTACCGTTGAAGGAAGTATTGTATATGGAGATAAATTCACGCTTATTGAGTCAAAGTAGGTGGAGTTCAAACCGGAGTGGTTATCAACGGTGCTGAACAAAGCAAAACGATTGATCTCTCACTGAAAGCAGGAAGCGGCGATCTTATTCTTGAGGAAGTATTCTTCACAGGGACTCAAACCCCACAGGGAGCGATGTATTTTGGAGACCAGTATTTTAAAATCACCAATAATACAGACCAGACATTATATGCTGACGGAATGTTATTGATACAATCAGCTTTCATGACCAATGAAAAGCAGGATTACAGCCCGAATATCATGGGAACTACATTCTCTGCGGGAGCAATTATTAGAATTCCGGGTAATGGAACTACTTATCCTGTATTGCCCGGTTCATCGATTATCATTGCAGAAGATGCTATCAATCATAAAGAATTCAACCCTTCGTCCATCAATCTTTCTCAGGCTAATTTCCAGATTTTCAAAGAAGATTCTGATGATATTGATAATCCTGCAGTTCCTAAAATGATCAATGTATTTGAGAAAATGGTTATTCACACACAAGGATATTATGCGTATGCTATAGCACGTATGCCTCCGGGAATCACCGATGAATCATTAATCAACCAGAATTCATACACTTACACCTATAATCTTACTTTTGGCGGCGAGGTTTATCCTATGGATGGAACAGCTGTTAAAATCCCGAACGGATGGATCAAGGATGCAGTTAATTTAAGTGTACAGGATTCTTTCCAATGGCTGGTAACTTCTCCTTCTTTGGATATGGGATGGACTTCTGTAACTTCTTTTGATGGTGATAAAAGCCGTTTTGGAAAAGCTGTTCGCAGAAAGGTTATCGGTAAAACTGCTGAGGGTAAAAATATTTTAAAAGACACCAACAACTCCACCGCGGATTTTGACCATGGTGTAAAACCTTCATTATTCAATTAAAATGAAACATTTTCAATCCATACTTATCCTGCCCGTCCTTTTTCTGGGTTCTGAAGCCTATGCTCAGGACAACGACTCTATCATGAAGAAAATTCGTGAAGAGTACAGCTATGAAAGGATACTCAAAAACAGGGTCAATACCAATCCTGCCAACATGCTAGATTCAAGGAAGTATCGCATTACAGTTTTTAATATATTCACTCAAAACAATGATACTCCCAATGAACTACAACAAAAAGGAAAGGGAAAAGATCTTTGGGGTGCAGAAACCCGCACTCACCAAATATTGGATCCAAAAACTGTAGTTTGGGGTAATGCTTCTTATTCGCAGGGAAAACGCAAGCAGGTAGTATGGAACGAAAATGCTGATTATGATATCATCTATCCTTATGTAGCAGCAGACAGTGTTGGCGGTGATATGAAATTTGAAAACTATGCATTTTCAGGCGGGTATTCAAAACAGATCAATACATTCACAGTAGGAATTACAGGAAGTTACAAAGCCAGTCTAAGCTATCGTGATATTGATCCAAGGCCTAAGAACACTTCTGCTCAATTCTCACTGGCTCTGGGAGCCAATAAACTGATGTTTAATCAGTTCAAAATTGGGGCTTACCTGGAAGCTGAAAAGTATACCCAAAAGCATTATTTGAGCTTTGTAAGCAATCAGGGATTTCCGATGATCTATAATATGAACGGTTTAGGAAACTACAATGCTCTTCTTTCCGGAAAACTTCGACAAGCCTATTATGAAGGCTGGTCTTACGGAGGTGGTTTACAGATCTATGAAGCGGAAAACAGGTCTTGGTTTCTTACTGCAGGAATGAAAAAGTTTAATCTTGATAAACTTCTGACGGAATATGCAGATCTTACGGCTTCCAAGATAGAGGAACAACAGTTTAATTTTTCATTGGGAAAGTTTTTTGAAACCGGTACAATCTCTTGGGGAATTTCAGCGATAGGAAACCACACCAACAGAAAGGGTACAGAGAACCTTTTTCTTAATGATAATTCAAGGAATTACATACAGATTGGTTCTGCAGAACAATACAGCCATCAGATCACTGATATTGTTTTTAAAGGCTTTTTAGAGGTGGAACATAAAAGTGCAAAATCATCATTTCTCCCTTACTTTGGATTGATTCAGGAAAAGGAAAAATATAATAATCCGCTTTCATTTATTAATTTAAATAAGCTTGTTTATGGTGCGGACTATCAATGGTTAAATACATTTAGTGATAAGCTTGCTCTTTCTGTTTCTACAGGAGTTTCTATAACTGATATTTATAAAAAAGAGGCAACGTTCAATAGTTCCGGAAAACCTGCTATTCAAAAGATGTTGCAGGAAAATTATCAATTTCAGTCTTCAGATTATTGGCAGGCAAAACTTGATATCCATTTTCATTTCAATGTTCCTGTCATTAAGAATGCTTATGTAGGAGGTAAAATGATGTACACTCATTTCAAAAACGATAACAATATGCTTTTCACAGCAACGATAGGAGCCATTTTTTAAGCAAAAAAACATGAAATTTTCAGATATTAAATTGATATTGCTGATAGGCATCATTGCTCTATTCTGCATGCAGCATACTTTACGGACGTATACCACAGATTATGGAGAAGTGGTCGCTCAATATAAAAAACCCAAACAATACTGGCCAAGACCTTCGGTAGATGCCGATGTAGATTGGAAAGAATTTGAAGCCATAGAATGGGATTCCAATTATTATGAAACCCAGGAACTTCCTGAAGTAATGCTTGGAAAAAAGCTCTTCTTTGATCCTAAACTTTCTTCATCAAGCCAGGTTTCCTGCAGCAGTTGTCATAATCCTGAATTGGGTTGGGGCGATGGACAGGAAATTGCCTTAGGTAATGACCATTTAATGGGGAAAAGAAATACTCAATCTCTTTATAATATTGCCGACAGAACGTCCTACTTCTGGGACGGACGAGCGAAAACTCTTGAAGAACAATTAGTAGGCCCTATTTCCGCTCACAACGAAATGAATATGAAACCGGAAAAACTGGCCGGGAAGCTTTCAAAATATAAAGAATACAAGCAACTTTTTAAAGATGTATATCAGGCAGAGAAAATCACATTCAATCAGATTGCCCGTGCCTTAGCTACATTTCAGCGTACCATCCAAAGCCAACCCAGTAAACTGGATAAATTCATCAAAGGAGATTATAAAGCGATGAACGATCAGGAAATCTACGGTATGCACCTGTTTCGAACCAAAGCAAGATGTATGAATTGTCATTATGGTAAAAATCTGACAGATGAGTCATTTCATAATATTGGACTTACCTATTACAAACGTGAATATGAAGATCTTGGACTTTATCATATCACCCATAATTCAAATGATGTAGGCAAGTTCAAAACGCCATCATTAAGAGATCTGAACTACACTGCTCCATGGATGCACAATGGTTTAATGGATGATCTGCATGGTGTCGTTAATCTATACAATAGCGGAATGCAAATGATTAACCCAAGCCCTGAAGAAAAGAAAGCAGATCCTAATTTTCCTATAACCGATCAAAGGATGAAGCCACTACGTCTTAATAATCAGGAAATAGATGCAATCGTGGCTTTTTTAAAAAGTATGTCAGGCAGTTATTACAAAATGCCGCGCCCAGAAATTCCAAGGCAGTAAATATTGGGCTGGAAGCTGGAAGAGGGAGGTTGGAAGTTACTATAGTTCCGATAAGTTCTGGATGTCATTTTAATTTATTGATAACTCAAACCTGATGTTTAAAAATTGAAATATTATTGTAGTCTTAATCTCACGGACTTCCCTCTTCCAGCTTCCAGTCTTCCTTTCTTTCTTAAAACTTAAATCCAATACTGAAATAGATCCTTGAGAAATCGAGTTGGTTATTTCTGGAAACATTAAGGTTGATCGGGCCAATAAGCGATTCATATCCAAGATTCAACCCATATCCAAACATTTCAAAACTGTCGTTAAAAGGAGAAAGCTCTTCACTCACTTTTCCATAACTGAATGAAGGGGTCAAGTACAATCTTTTCATAATTCTATACTGAAGAGATATTCCTGCCTTAGCTACAGAATTCATGGGAAGTTCTTTCTGACGAAGACCATTAAACTCAGGATTCATAAGGTCATAATTGTATTCACTTCCTCCTAAATTATATTTTTGGTTCAGGAAAAAGTAAGGCACCGTATCGTCTCTGTATGAACCAAAACTAGTTCCCAGGAAAAGATTAACTTTCGCCGCCAGTCTTCTTGTAATTGGATAAGCATAGTTTTCGTTCAGCGTAAATGAGACCAGATTCTTGGGTAAAAAATACCCTGGAGTACCAGGATTTAAAATCGGATATAACTGAGGCTGTACTGCTTGAAGATCATACAACTTATATTCATCTCCAAAATACATTCTTGCACTTATCTGAAGATGGTTCCCTCGGGTAGAGAAGTATCTTTTATTCAGATTGTTCTGTTCAAACTTTAGAAAGGCATTAAAATTACTGTGATTATAAAGCTTTTTACTATAGTTATCTGATTTTGCCTGATCTACTTTATCCAACAAACTGTACATTCTTTCAGTACTAAATTCTGTTCCAATCGAAATAAAGGCATTAGGTGTCACATTATAATTCAATGCCACTTTTCCGGTAATATTTCGATACATATGATTAGGAAACTTTGTGGTGTAGTCATCATCATACCCAAGAATCCTGAATAGTAAGTCATTACTTTTAAGATGTACCATTTTAGCCTCAAGGTCAATCCACCAGTGATCACCACTTCCCAGGAAACGTTGATAAGCCAACCTTGCTTTAAAACGTTCCGATATATCAATCGTTGCCAGGAATCTTGATCTGTTAGCCAGGATATTTCTATACGTATAGTTCACAATAATTCCTACCGATTGCTCTGTATCATAGTGAAGAGCCAATTTAAAGGCTCCTTTTTTGGCTTTTTTCACGAAAATATTCATCACAAGTCCATCACCCTCATTGGTATAAGTGTAATACACCTTCTCATATTGACGCATTCCAAATACTCGGTCTATTGCTTCATTAACGGTTTTTACATCATAATATCGCCCTTCCGTAAGCCCCATCTCCTTTTTGATAACCATAATTTCTACATCATCTGTAAGCGGACTTCCATTCTCTTCACTGAATGTAAATTTCGTAGTGGGTAACTTTACTTCTTCAATCATTTGATGCTCATATTTAATCCCTAGCTTCTTCTGAGCTTCTGCCAAGGCCACAAATTCAGGGAGATGCTTTCTGGCCTCAATTTCCCCTATTTTAATGATCTTTCTGAACTTGGCAAAATCTTTTGTTGTAATATCTCCCAAAGGGTCTACAAAGTCTACAAGAACGTTGGAGAGAGCCTTCTGGTGCTTAAAATCTTCCACAGAACGAATGGCATGCGTCTGGTAGATCATTTTCATGGGATTTTCGATCTCTTTTTTAGTAAAAAGCCTGAATCCGGTATATCCTCCAATCACAAAGTCTGCTCCCATCTGCCGGACTTCATTAGCCGGATAATTTCGATCCAAGCCACCATCTACTAATAACTTACCATCGATATAAACCGGAGCAAAAGCGGCAGGAATTGCTAAAGTAGAACGAATAGCTAACGGTAATGATCCTTTTTTCTGCATAATCAGTCCCCCGTTTTCAATGTCTGAAGAAGTAAGCTCAACGGGAATTCTTAATTTACTGAAATCATTGATATGCTTTGCGTTAAAAGTCAGGGTATTTAACACTTCTCCCATATATTGCCCCTCAATATAGGAACTAGGAAGCGTAGGAATTCCTTTTACTACCGGAAACTCCAGAATATACTTATCATACTCATCTTTTTCACTGATATTAACTTTGCTATAAGGAACTTTGTTGCTTAGAATTCTATTCCAATCTACTTTATAGATCGTTTTCTTCAGTTCGTCAGCATTATACCCCATAGCATACAAGCCTCCCAAAATACCTCCCATACTGGTTCCTGTAATATAATCCACTTTAATACCAAGAGAGTCTATCATTTTCAAAATACCAATATGGGCAAATCCTTTTGCTCCACCACCACTCAATGCTAAACCGAATTTCGTATCCTTGGTTACATTTTGTAATCTGGCATTCAGTGAATCGTTAATTTGCTGAGATTTAAGAAAGAGAGAAAAAATGACAGTTCCCAAAATCAGGAGTTTTTTCATGAGACAGCCTGTTTTATGTGTATAAAAATTTTACAGTAAATATACAATTATACCATAAAAACCGGTAAAAAATATCGCTTATTTCCTTATAAGAAAAGAATTTTAAAAATATTTATCATGAAAGGTGCTTTTAATTAATAAATTAACAATATTAGCATAAAAACATGAATAGAACTATCATCAGACCGATGATATTATCAATCTAATAAGACTTTATACTTTCCACAAAATTGATATCAGGATTCAGAATTTCAAGAATAAGGCTTTTTACAGATCTCATAGCATCGTCAATATCTCCTTTGTCGAATACCAGAGAAACCATTCCTTTTTTGGCTTCAGCAAAACTCCAGATTCCGGTTTCAATGGGATACCCCCAAAATTCGGGAAGATGTTGTACTACATAATGATAAATACAAAGCTGCAACGCCTGTTTTCTGTCGCTGTTATGAAAGTACTCCTCTACATTATCCTCGTCAATTTTTACATGGAGATTTTTAATTTTGGCCGTTTTATAGTCAATAATCCTTAAAGTTCCGTTCAACTTATCAATTCTGTCAATAAATCCTAAGAAGGAAATTTTATCATTTCCATCAAGATAAAATTCTACATTTTCGAACTTCCTTTCTATATCAATAATCTCCAGTTTATTTCCTTCTCTGATCAGATCAAGATCATGGTTCAGAATATTTTCAATGACCTTTTTCGCGATAGCTTTGTGGATGTAGTTCATCCCTTTTTCATAAAATTCCGGCTGGTGTTTAAGCTTTTCAATCGCGATATTAATATACTTATCTATTGCTTTAACTGACTTCTCTAAATCACTTTCTTTTAAAACCTTACCCTTCAATCCTTCATAAATCTCTTGAAGTGAATAATGGACTAAGTTTCCATAGTTCTTCACCGATAATTCTTCTTCAATTTCATCCGACTCGGAAGTGTTCAAAATCTTGGATAAATAAAAATCAATAGGATTATAAAGATAGCTTGTAAGATGGGAAGCTGATACCTTTTTCTTCCATTTTTGAAGTTGCTCCTTTACAATCTCCGTCTTGGAAATCTCTATGGGTTTTGAGATAATAGGCTCCGAAGAATTCTCAATTATCAAGTGTTCAATATCATGAGAGCTTTCCATTTCGATCTGAGTAATGAAACGGCTTTTTTCTCCCGTATTCACACCGGAGCTCAACGCATTATATAACAAATGAACATTCTTGGCATCCTGAATCAACCTATAGAAGTGATAAGCATAAATACTATCATTTTCCAAAAACGTATGAAGATCAAAAAATCTTCTGATATCAAAAGGAATATAAGTATTCTGTGAATTTCCTAACGGAAGTTTTCCCTCATTAACTGAAAGCAGGATCACGTTTTCAAAATTCAGAAGACGTGTTTCCAACAGTCCCATGATCTGCAATCCACGCAAAGGTTCCCCTTGGAAATCTATACTCTCAGAATTGATATGCTGATTGATCAGAATCTCCAATGTTTCCATTTTGATCTCAATATTATACGGAGTCAACTGGTTCTTGATCACCCTAAATGCATTCTCGAAGTGAGAAACGTTTTCATATTGAATATCATCTATTTCCAACCATTTTACCTGATGGCAAAACGAAATAAGAATGTCCAGATAAGCATGGGTGCTGACCGCTTTTTGCAGAAGTCCAAAATATGACAATTCTCCTAAAAGCTCACTCAAAAGCTTCTTTGAGATATAAACAATATTTCGCTCCTCTATCTTTGTTTTAAAATCATTGATGACCAATTCATCTTTAGCTGATTTCGGAAGCTCTTCAAGAATGGGGAAAACATCTCTGTAATAATACGAACTCTTGTTCTTTTCAAGCTGTTTCTGCAAATAGAACAGTCGTTTTACCGCATTGGAAAAAGACAGGTTCTTTAAGGGAAACCCCATCGTAATATTCAGATTATCTACTCCATGCATCACATCCAGACTCGCAGGCAGAAGATTTTCATCCAGCAAAACAACGGCCGTATTGGAATAGGTTTTATTATCAATTTCCTTAAAAATTTCCGGTAATACCTTTGTTTGGGTTACATTTCCTGAAACCTCATATACTTTGATCTTTTTAGGCTGGTTAAAATCATCTTCTATCCATTGAAATGTTCTGTTATCATCAAATTCCTTCCAAGTTTTGTGATTTCTGAGGAATTTTCCGGCTTCCTGTCTTTCGTCATTAAAGTAATAACGGTCTGCCTGAAAGAAACATTGAGCCTTATTCCACTGCAGAAGACTTCTTACTAGTTTTTCTTCAACCGGCGTAAAGGCATTAAATCCGCAGAAAACAAAATGTTCCGAGGTATTCTTCGCGAAATCCAAGATACTCGCTTTAGCAGCCTCATGAATCATTCCTGAGGTCGCCCAATTCTTTTCCTTCAGTCTGCTTTTTAACTCGGGAAGAAAAACATTCATATTTTGCCAGAAATTAAGAAACTTTTTTCTGGGAACATCGTCATCTTCACCAAGATTCTGAGCCCATTCCTTGATTCTTTCCTCATCAAACATATACTGTAAAACCGCCTGATCACTGTCTGAAAACTTCAGAATATCATCCCAGTCCTTCTGCAACGTTGGAAACCACTTCAAAAAATCCGAAAAATTATCTCTTGGAATCAAATTCAGACTTCTGTAGACATCAAACGAAAAAAGCCAGAGAGGAATTCCCTGGATCACCTGCTTATCAGCAATGTTGTTAATAAGTTCTTCAATGGTGAAAAAATTAGGAAGAAACCCCGAATAATTGTTCTCTTCCAAAATTTCTCTGATAAAGACAATCGGACGTTTTCCCGGTAGAATAATATTAAACGCAGAAAGATCCGGGTTTTGCGCTAACAGTTCGTGAATGATCTTATTGAGGAATTTCAAGGGGTTTGATAACTTTTAAGGTTTTCTAATTCACCGGAAATAGCAGCATTATATTCGGCCTGTTTTTCTTTATTCATCCCATGACGGGTATCTCTGTCATAAGCTGCCTGAAAATTTTTATATTCGCCGGATATTGTATTATAAATAGATTTAAATAACCTATTGTAATCACCGGAATTTCTGATATTTTCAGCAACAGACTTTCTGAATTTTCTCACAAAAACCTCTGCAATATCAAAATGCTTCTGCTCATGGAGCAAAATATAATCATTGATTTTATTGACATCTTTCCAAGATTTATCTTCGTTGAAGATTGTCTTTATTTCGATTTTTACAGGCGATTTCGGATTGCTGGATTTCACTACAGAATATTCCCAACCACAATTGGTATAGGCGGCAACATCCGGATTATTTTTTCTGTTGACAGGGCTTTTAAAATGATCCCATTTTAATTTTTGCCCCTCCTGCCAGATAATTTTTTGTCCAAACACAATATTAGCAGCTAACAGACAAATTACAAAGGTCAATTTCATTATTTCACTACAATCGTTTTTGTAATCCAGTTATTTCCTCCGTTCCAGAATGTAAAAGTATATTTTCCTTTTTTCTGTGGATTGAAATTAATCTGATTCACTGCTGAATAGCTATTTTGAGTACAAGGTCCATTGGTAATGTATTTATAAGCTGTTACTGATCGTTCAAAATCACCTTTATAAATATAATCATACCCATAAAATCCCTGGCATTGAGATGAATAAGTGGAATACGTTTTTATATGCTGTATTGCTAAAACATTCATAGTGTCCTTAGTAATGATTACGCTGTCTATCTTCACCTTGCCAATAGATTCAATAGTTTGATAATCATCGTCATTACAGGAAACCAATGCTAAACCAAACAATAATGCGGAAAATCCAATATTTAGAAACTTTTTCATAATCTTTAATTTTCTGATTATTAATACATATTTAGCAAAAATTATTCCTCCATCAAACAAAATTACGAATTAAAATTGCCTTTTGATACATAAACTACTTTTTTAGTGTCAAAAAACTCTCCATCAAAATAATGTTTCAGATTAAAAATTTCACATTTAAGCCCGGCAAGTTCTTCTGCAAGATCTCCTCCTTTTAAATATAAAATTCCATTATGTTTAGGGTTAAACTGTTCTTTTTCAAATTTCCCTTTCAGCCATCGCAAGAATTCCGGCATTTGGGTTACGGCTCTACTGACCACAAAGTGGAATTTCTCTTTTAGCTTTTCTGCTCTTCCGTGAATGGCTGTAATATTGGTTAGCCCAACTCCTTCCGCCACGGCATTTACAACACTAATCTTCTTTCCAATTGAATCAATCAGGGTAAATTGCGTCTCAGGAAATAGAATCGCCAAAGGAATCCCGGGAAAACCTCCTCCGGTTCCGATATCCAGAACTTTTGTTCCGGGAGCAAATTCCATTACTTTGGCAATCCCTAATGAGTGCAGAATATGTTTTTCATACAACGATTCCATATCTTTTCTGGAAATCACGTTGATCTTTTCATTCCATTCATTGTACAGGGTTTCCAGTTTTGCAAACTGTTCTAGCTGTGTCTCGGTAAGATCCGGAAAATATTTTAATAGTAACGATGTAGACATGTGAATTATTATAATCTGCAAAAATAAGTTTTTATTGGCTTTATTCAAATTTTCAGAAAGGGTATATCAAAAAATAACGCAATTTTATTTTGAATTTTCTTTTTCAATAGGATTGTTGCTTTTCTTAAGCAACCTTGCCAATTCCGAATCTTCATTTCCTTTACCCGCTTTCTTAATTTGCGCCATATCCAATTGAGCAGCATACCCATCTTTCAATTGCACACCCATCTTTCCGGTTTGCCCGTCTATGTTGATACTTTCAATATCTTCAGGACTGAAAGTCTCATTTTTCAGAAGTTTCCTGTATTCCTGATCAGACATCTTTTTATTGTTTTTAGGAACAATGCTAAATATAGAATTCACTTTTTTCACCTGAATCATATTAAAAACATGATGATTATCCAGATCTTTAATCCTTATCACAAGCCCGGGAAGACCATTGAATTTGTAAGGGCCATCGCTGATAGGATACTCTTTGGAAAACCACGCTTCCCACGCTCTTCCTTTGTATTGGGTAACCGCTTTCTGGCAATTTACTCCATTGACCTTTAAAAACTCTTTCCGGACAGACCATTTTGGAACTTCGTGATCCGTAATAACAAGATTTGCTGTTTTATATTTATCATATAAATTAGCTTCTCTTTTTGAATAATCTTTTTCAATGATATATCCTAAGTTTCTATCATAATTTTTACTCTTAAATAACATCTTAAGATCTTTGTCTGCCTGATAAATAGAATCTCTTTCATATTTCACAGCATTATAAAAATAAGATTTCTTTCCGTCAGAATCCAGATTCATATAATCTATAACATAAGAATCTTCATTGTCAATATCAGATTTCATTTTGTATTCATACACAAAACGATAATTCTGGGCAGGCGCAGTGCAGACTACTGCCAAAAATAAAAGAGTATAGAATTTTTTCATGGAGTTAAGTTTTTGATTAAATAGCACTTTCAAGACAAATAGCATCAAAAAAGAACATTAACTCCAAATATAGTGATTCCTTTTAAACCTGATAAAAATCTTTAAACCTGCCTCCCTTTTATTTCTCCTGCAAGGCCTTTTTATTATATATTTGTTAAAATTCAAAAAATACATGGACAAACTTTCAGATAGAGTAAAAAGACTAGGATACTCACAGACTTTTGTAATGTCTAACAAGGCAAGAGAAATGAAGGCGAACGGAATTGATGTGATCAGCTTAACCCTTGGTGAACCGGATTTTGATGTGCCGGATAATATTAAACAAGCAGCATTTGATGCTATCAATGAGAATTACAGCCACTACTCTCCTGTTCCGGGATTCCTTGAACTTCGTGAAGCTATTGCTTATAAATTAAAAAGAGACAACAATCTGGAGTACAAACCTACTCAGATCTGTGTTTCCAATGGTGCTAAACAGGCTATTTTAAATGTTTTAGCGGCTATTATTAACGATGGTGATGAAGTTTTACTTCCAGCTCCTTATTGGGTAAGCTATGACGAAATGGTAAAAATGATGGGCGGAACTTCTGTAATGCTTCCTACATCTTATGTTACAGACTTCAAAGTAACAGCTGAGCAACTTGAAGAAGCGATTACAGACAAAACAAAAGCAATCCTTTTCAGTTCTCCATGTAATCCATCAGGAGGATATTATACTTATGACGAATTGAAGTCTATTGCTAAAGTAGTAGCTAAATATCCTAATGTGACGATCATTTCAGATGAAATCTATGAATTCATCAATTATGAAACAAAAACTACTTCTATTGCTCAATTTCCTGAAGTTTATGAACAGACAGCCGTAATCAACGGAATGTCAAAAGCTTTCGCAATGACAGGATGGAGAATCGGATACTCCGCATGCCCTGAATGGTTAGCAAAAGCTTGTGAGAAAGTACAAGGACAAATGACAAGCGGTGCCAATACGGTAGCCCAAAGAGCTTCCATTGTCGCTTTAAAAACTGACCCGTCGGAATACAAATACATGATTGATGCTTTCAAAAAAAGAAGAGATCTTGTGTATGAACTGATCCAGGAAATTCCAGGATTTAAAGTATTACTTCCAAAAGCAGCCTTTTACTTTTTCCCGGATATTTCGCATTATATTGGAAAAACCCTGAACGGAACAGAAATTAAAAATTCTGATGATTTCGCGATGTTCTTATTGGAAAATGCTCACGTAGGATGTGTTGGTGGATTCTCTTTCGGAAGTCCGGAATGTATCAGATTCTCTTATGCAGCTTCTGAAGAAGAATTAAGAGAAGCTATGAAACGAATCAAAGATTTGTTAGACCAATTCAATTAAGAATTAAACAACAAAAAATAAAACACAGCCACCACAATGAATTTGTTTAAAAAACTAACAATCGCGACAAGTATCGCTGCAGCAAGTTTTGCAGGCCATGCTTTCGGACAGGATTATCAATGGAAAGAAGCCACTTCCAATGGATACAAGTACAAATACGTTACTAATGATCCTACTGCGGCAAGGTATTATACTTTAAAAAATGGGTTAACGGTTATTTTAAGTCCAACAAACAAGGAACCGCGAATCCAGACCTATATTGCAACCAAAGCAGGAAGTAAGACCGATCCCGCAGATCACACAGGTCTTGCTCATTATCTGGAGCACATGCTTTTCAAAGGAACCAATCAGTTCGGATCTAAAGATTGGGCTAAGGAGAAACCTCTTTTAGATCAGATTGATGCTCTTTATGAAAAATACAATCAAACTAAAGATGAGGCTAAGAGAAAGGAGATCTATAAAGAAATTGACAGAGTTTCCGGAGAAGCAGCCAAATATGCGATTGCTAACGAATACGACAAAATGATGGCTGGTATGGGTGCCGACGGATCCAACGCCTTCACTTCTTTTGAACAAACAGTATACACGGAAGATATACCATCTAATGTGGTTGATAAATTTTTGACTCTGCAGTCAGAAAGATTCAGAGAGCCTATTCTCAGATTATTCCATACAGAACTTGAAGCAGTATACGAAGAGAAAAACAGAACACTTGATGATGATGGAGATAAAGTATACGATACCATGTTCGCCAATCTCTTTCCTAATAATAATTATGGAAAGCAGACGACAATTGGTACCATTGAGCACTTGAAAAATCCATCTCTGCATGCCATCAGAGAATACTTCAACAATTATTACGTTCCCAACAATATGGGAATCATTATGTCAGGAGACTTCAATCCGGATGAAGTGATTACTAAGATTGACAAAGCTTTCTCTTATATGCAATCTAAACCGGTTCCTGAATACATCGTAGGACAGGAAAAAGCCATTACTTCTCCAGTCATAAAAGAAGTTGTAGGCCCTGATTCTGAAAGCGTAATGCTTGGTTTCAGATTCCCGGGCGCTTCAACAAAAGATGCAAGGCTCTTAAATTTTGTAGGAAGTATGCTTACCAATGGGCAGGCAGGATTAATTGACCTTGATCTGGTAAAAAAACAAAAACTATTGGGCGCCTATGCTTACCCTTATACTCTCAAAGACTATTCGGTACTGCTTTTAGAAGGAAAGCCTACTGAAGGACAGTCATTAGATGATGTAAAAAGTCTTCTTCTTCAGGAAATTGAGAAATTGAGAAAAGGAGAATTTTCTGATGATCTGATCCAGTCTATTGTTAACAACGAAAAGAAGAACACTATCCAAAAGGATGAAAAATACTCTTCAAGAGCAAGCATCCTGATGGACGAATTCACTTCTGATGTTGACCACAAGGCAAATCTGGAGTATATTGAAGAAATCTCTAAGCTTACCAAAAAAGATATCATGGATTTCGTTTCCAAATATCTTCAGAACAACAATTATGTAGCGGTTTATAAGAAAAAAGGAGAAGACAAAAACATTGTAAAGGTTGACAAGCCTACTATCACTCCTGTTTCAGTGAACAGAGAAGACCAATCCGCTTTCCTTAAGAAAATTGATGAGATGCCTGAGAAAGCAATTGCTCCGGTATGGCTAAATTATGACAAGGACATTGCTAAAAATAAATTGAGCGAAGTAGATGTACTTTCTGTGAAAAACACAGATAATGCTCTATTCAGGATGTATTATCATTTCGATTCCGGAAAATGGAATAACAAAATGCTTCCGTTGGCCGCAGAATACTTACAATATCTTGGAACGAATGATAAGTCTTCAGAAACCATCAGCAGAGAGTTTTACAAACTGGCATCAAGCTTTAAAGTAAGTGCTGGAAATGAAGAAACTTATGTTTCACTGGAAGGTTTAAATGAGAACTTTGATAAGACCATCGCTTTATTTGAAAATCTAATTAAAAATTGTAAAGCAGACCAGGCTGCATTAGATGCTTATAAAGCAAGGCTTAAAAAAGCCAGAGCTAATGCAAAACAGAATAAAGCCACTATTATGGCAGGATTAAGAAGCTACGCTCAATATGGATCGCAAAATCCATTCAACAATGTTTTGAGTGATGCTGAACTTGACGCATTGAAGGCTGAAGATCTGATCAATATCCTTCATGATCTTTTCAACTTTAAGCATAAGGTACTTTATTATGGTCCCAAAACAGGAACTGAAGCAGTAGCTTCTTTAAAACCTATCCACAAGCTACCTTCAGCACTTAAGGAACTCCCAAAGACTAAAACTTTTGTACAGATCCCAACAGATAAAAACAAAGTCTTATTCGCTCATTACGACATGGTACAAGCTGAAATCTTCTGGGCTAGAAATGCTGAACAATACAACTCTACCATTACTCCAACAGTGAGTTTATTCAACAATTACTTTGGCGGTGGAATGGGATCTATTGTTTTCCAAACCATCAGAGAATCCAAAGCATTGGCTTATTCTACCTATTCTTATTTCGCTCTTCCAAGCAAGAAGGAAGATAAAAATAGCATTATGGCTTATGTAGGAACTCAGGCAGATAAATTCAATGAAGCATCTTCTGCGATGAATGAACTCTTAACTACCCTGCCAAAGTCTGAGCAATTATTTGAGACAGCTAAAAGCGGATTGAAAAAAACGATTGCCTCTGAAAGAATCTCTCAAGATGGTATCATTTTCTCATATCTGAAATCTCAAAAACTTGGAAACAATTTCGACATCAGAAAGAATGTCTATGAACAGGCACCCAAACTGTCTTTTGCAGACATCAATACTTTCCATGATACGGAAATGAAAAACAAGAACTATACGTATTGTATTGTGGCAGCACAAGATAAAGTAAATGAAGCCGATATGCAGAAATTAGGTGAAGTAAAAAAACTCAATCTAACGGAAATATTTGGTTACTAAAATAAACGAAAGCCCTGATTTCAGGGCTTTTTTATTTAATAACACATCAAAAACAATTATAGATTTTATTTATCGAAAATCATTTGTTCGATAGATAAAACTTCTCTATATTTGCATTAGAAATTTAAATATAAAACAGAAAATTATGTCTTTAGTAGGAAAAAAATTCCCGAATTTAACAATCGACGCAATGTCTGAAATGGGTGACGATTTAAGAATCAACATCCTTGAAGAAGCTACAAAAAACCAACAAAAAGTTCTTTTGTTCTGGTACCCTAAAGATTTCACTTTCGTATGCCCTACTGAGCTTCACGCTTTCCAGGAGGCCTTAGGTGAATTCGAAAAAAGAAACACTAAAGTAATCGGTGCATCTTGTGATACTAATGAAGTACACTTTGCATGGTTAAACACTCCAAAAGACAACGGAGGTATCGAAGGAGTAACTTACCCACTTTTAGCTGATACTCACAGACAATTAGCTAATACTTTAGGGATTGTTGATCAGGACTTCGAATACAATGAAGAAGGAGAAGAAATCTTCACAGGTTCTAACGTAACTTACAGAGCTACTTACCTTATCGACGAAACTGGAAAAATTTTCCACGAAGCGGTAAACGATATGCCTCTAGGTAGAAACGTAAAAGAATTCTTAAGATTAATCGACGCTTACACTCACGTTCAAAAACATGGTGAAGTATGTCCTGCAAACTGGGAAGAAGGTAAAGATGCAATGAAAGCTGACAGAACTTCTACAGCAGAATATTTAGCTAAGAACTAATATAATGTGTTAATCTGAAAATGAGATAATTTGAAAATTAGTCTCAGGATTATCTAAAATTATCTCATTTTCTTTTTATCATTAGCACATTTTCAAATTAATAAATTTTCAAATCACTATCATGTACACAGAATTAACCGAAGATACATTACAAAATATAGTAAACGACAACGAAAAAGTAGTTGTTCAATATGGCGCAACATGGTGCGGAAACTGCAGAATCATGAAGCCAAAATTCAAAAAATTAGCATCTGAGAATGACTCTATTCCTTTCTTATATGTAGATGCTGAAAAACTTCCTGAAAGCAGAAAATTAGCAAAAGTAGACAACTTACCTACATTCGCTATCTTTAAAAATGGTGAATTGGTAAACCAGGTTCAATCTAACCAGGCAGAAAGTTTAATTAACCTTTTTAACGAATTAGCATAATGAAATTACCAGTAATCAGACAATTCTATCAGAATCAAACTCCTGAGAACCTAGAAAAAACATTAGAAGTACTAGAAAGCTTCTGCGAATTCAGAGGAACAAGTGAAGAAGATTTAAATGTTGCAGGAGAGCTTATTACCAACATTTGTGGAGCTTTGGAAGTTCATGCTAATGTACAAAACGGAATGAGCGAAAAAGATGCTCTAAACTCTTTTGCACAAAAGGTTTTAGGATCT
This sequence comes from Chryseobacterium tructae, assembly GCF_030409875.1. Classification (NCBI taxonomy): domain Bacteria; kingdom Pseudomonadati; phylum Bacteroidota; class Flavobacteriia; order Flavobacteriales; family Weeksellaceae; genus Chryseobacterium; species Chryseobacterium tructae. The sequence goes on from NZ_JAUFQR010000001.1 coordinate 3,046,333, forward strand.
ATTGATAAGTAGTTTTTATCATTTATATTCTATCAAAACACAAAAGACCTGAGGCTTTCCTCAACACTATACTTCCCTATTCCTTAACAAATACTCTATTTTTAACTGAACGCATCCCTTCAGAGGCTTAATAAGTCCTATTGAAGCGCTATTCAGCATTGAATTGTTAAAGAATATCCAATAAAATCCCGATGAAATGTCATCAGGATTTTTTGGGTTCGAAATAAACACAAAGCTCACAAATATTTTCACACTAATAGCACAAATACAAACTATATAAATAGTGTCGCCCGCGAAAGTATTTGTGGTTAAAAAAGATCTGCTAAATCCGCATCATCTGCGAAAAAAACTCAACCCTTCATCAAGATCTGCTCCTATAGAAAATAAAAAATCCTGATGAAAAATCACAGGGCTATTATAAACTATCCTTGTCAAGGTTATAAACCTTGTTGACAAGGATAACAGCATTTTAAGTTCTAAACAATCAAAAAACAAAAACTAAGGGCACTTTTTTAAATCTGCTTTATCTGCAAAATCCGCGAGAGAAATAAAAAAATCCTGATGAAAAATCACCAGGACTATTATTTAAAGCTAAATATATTTCAAATTAACTTCTTCTGCTCATCAAAATATTCAGGACATACCAGAATAAAAGCATAATCGACGCAAAAAGCTGCAACGCCGCTCCAACATACTGATTCGTAGCATAAGAGTCCTTTAGCTTACTTGTCTGATATAAAATCGCCGCAGAAGCTAAGATTACCATTCCTACAGAGAACCATAATCCAAGATTAAAACCAAAGGCCATTCCACCAATAATTAAACCGATTGAAATAAACCCTCCTATAATGATGATATTTCTTAAAAAAGAAAAATCTCTCTTGGAAGTAAAAGCTACCGCAGAAATCCCCGCAAACATAGCAACCGTTAACGTAGCAGCCTGGAAGATAATATTAGCACCCCCTGCAACATTAGTTGCTATAAAAAGTAATGGTAAAAATATTACGGCTTCTAAAACAATATAGAACCCTAAACCAAGGTACTGAGTGGATTGACTTTGTGAAAGCGACCATTTAGAAGCTAAATAGAAGCCATCCAGAAAACTCCAATGATCAATAACCAGGTAAATCTTCCCTGAAACATCATCGCAATAATTTCTACAGGTACAGTTTTCAACAAAATAGTCTCAACTCCAATAAATGCAAGAATGGATAATGCAACATGCAAATAGGTCTTCTTGTAAAAATTCGCTTTCTCCACATCTGAGGAGTGAGCGACTAAAACATCTGTCATCATAGTTAATATTTTTTTTATTAATCGAAATTTATTTATTCATTCCAGCCGGCAATACTCCAAGAAGCTTTCCATCATCTTCAAATACAGCGCTTATCACTTCTTTTGTGTCTGAAGCTCCGGCATATTTATATTTAATATTAGGATGGCTGATCCCATCCATCGTTACATAGTAGCCCACTTTTAGAATATCAAGCTTTTTATTAACATCAATACCATCCCTTACTTTTTTAAGGACGTCTTCTGTAACAATTTCCTTTACCTTATCAGAAAGCACCTCCTCTGCCGCTTTATAATCCGAAGACTGCAACGCTTTGATAAATTTCTGAAATTATCATTGTAAATATTGACTTTCTCCTTACTTATAGTTGCAGGCTGCTCTTTCTTTTGATTATTCTCAACTTTCAGCCCTGTAACCTTCTGGGCAAACATAAACTGGGCACCAATAATCGCCAGACCTAAAAATATTTTTTTCATAGTATTTGTTTTATTATTTAGTGAAATAGGTCATGGAAGATACGAAAATCAGACCAGTTCTAAAAATTTCATCGTATCCACATTATCGGCATAGGTATCAAGCCCCGGATTTTGTGCTTCACCAAAGGAAATTGAATCTAAACCTAACTCATCTTTAGCGACTACACATTGAATATTTTCTTCATTTTCAGCAATAAAACCTGTCACATCCTCCAACGATTCATATCGACTGAAATTAATCACAGAAAGCGGGCTAAACAACTTATCATCTTCTTTCAACATCACAAAATTGTTATCCCAGAATTTCTCTAGGTTTAAAAGATAAACAGCTCTGTTATAATCATAATTATTAGCATATTTATTATGATTGATAATATCCTTAAATCCTAAGAAATTTTCAAACAGCCTGTCGATCACAAAATCCTGAGGAATAAAAATTCTCGTCACATTTCTGCATCCTAATCCAAAATATTGGAAAATATCTTTTGCCAAAAGCTGTAACTCTTCATCAGTTTCGTCACCTTTTAAAACAGCAACAGAAGTTCTGTTTTTACGGATAATACTCAAATGATTTTTAAAATAATATTCAAGATATCTTGCTGTATTATTACTTCCAGTCGCAATAACGGCATCAAAATTCTCTAATTTTTCTACAAATTCAAACTGTACCTGATCGCCGGAAAACTCTTTCCATTTATTTAACAAAAACGGGATCAGATATTTATCTTTAGACGACAGCTTAATTAAAGGAATGTGATTACTTAGTACAACAGAGATCACATCGTGAAATCCTACCAAAGGAATATTTCCAGCTAAAATAAGTCCAACTTTCTTGGAAATTTTCGAGATTGAATAATTTTTAAGCCAGTTTTTGAGGGTATCCTCCGTAAGAAGATCCGCCCATTGTTGCAGAGCAAATTTCTGATTATCAACAGTGAACCACGGATTTCCTATTTCGGATTTCTTTAATAATAATTCAATATTTACATCATCTTCATTGTGATCTTCCGGTTTCTTCGCTAAAAACGCTTTTATATAATCACTTAATTTAATAAGTCCTAAAACTTGATTTTCGGTATTCATAATTACTTTAAAATTGGGGAATATTTTGTAATTTTGTGCAAATTTAAAAAAAATTAGCGATGGCTATTAAAATAACTGATGAATGCATTAATTGTGGGGCTTGTGAACCAGAATGTCCAAACAATGCAATATATGAAGGAGCTGTAGACTGGAAAGCTTCTGATGGTACTAGTCTTCAAGGGACTATTACATTACCATCGGGGCTTACTGTAGATGCAGATTCAGCACAGGAACCAGTAAGTGATGATGTTTATTTCATTGTAACTGATAAATGTACAGAATGTAAAGGATTCCACGAAGAGCCACAGTGTGCTGCAGTATGCCCTGTAGACTGCTGTGTTCCGGATGAGGATCACGTAGAATCTGAAGAGGCACTGCTTAACAAAAAAGCATTCCTACACGGCGAATAAAAAAAATTCCGTCTCATAATGTGTGAGGCGGCTTTTTTTAACCAAAAATCCAACAAAACAAAAAATTAAGCTAAAGGATTTACTTCCCAAAGCAACCAAAAAATAAAAATATGAACAAAAAGCACAACTTCAGCGCAGGGCCATGTATCTTACCACAAGAGGTATTTGAAAAATCAGCACAGGCAATCTTAGACTTTAACGGTATCGGATTATCCCTTCTTGAAATTTCGCACAGAAGTAAAGATTTCGTTGCAGTGATGGACGAAGCACGTGCTATTGTAAAAAGATTGATGAACCTTGGTGATGATTATGAGGTTCTTTATTTAGGGAGCGGTGCCAGCATGCAATTTGCTATGGTTCCTTACAACCTGATGAAAGTAGGTGGAAAAGCGGCTTACCTGGATACAGGAACATGGGCAGCAGGTGCCATCAAAGAAGCCAAAAAATTAGGAACTGTAGATGTAGTAGGTTCTTCAAAAGAAGAGAACTATTCATTCATTCCTAAGAATTATACGGTAGGTTCAGAATACGATTATTTCCACTGTACTTCCAACAATACAATTTATGGAACTCAAATGAAATCATTCCCTGAAGTAGATACTTTAATGGTATGTGATATGAGTTCAGATATTTTCTCAAGACAATTGGATTTTTCAAAATTTGATTTAATTTATGCCGGAGCTCAGAAAAACATGGGACCTGCAGGAGTTACTTTAGTAGTCATCAAAAAAGATATCTTAGGAAAAACAGGAAGAGAAAATATGCTTTCTATGCTGGATTATTCTCAACACATTTCTAAAGAGTCTATGTACAATACCCCACCGGTATTTCCAATTTACGCTTCTTTACTGACATTACAATACCTTGAAAACAATGGTGGAATTGCAGCGGCCGAAAAAAGAAATGAAGCTAAAGCTAAGCTTTTATATGATGAAATAGACAGCAACCCATTATTTGAAACATTCTGTGTGGAAGAAGATCGTTCATTCATGAATGTTTCCTTTAAAATCACAGACGAAAGTAAAAAAGAAGAATTTGATAATGCATGGAAAGCAGCAGGGATTAGTGGACTTAACGGGCACAGAAGCCTTGGCGGATACAGAGCCAGCTTATACAATGCTTTACCTATTGAAAGCGTACAAGTATTGGTAGATGTAATGAATCTATCAAATAATTAAAACATAAAAAATTCAAAGATTGAAAGATTTAAAAGCAGTTAATTTAAATTTATTAATTTGCAGTCCAGTTTTAAATTTTTGAAATATTTTAAATCTTTCAATCTTTAAATCAAAATAACACATGAAAGTTTTAGCAAACGATGGAATCTCAAAAGCAGGAGAACGGGCTCTAAAAGAAGCCGGAATTGAAATTCTGGACAATAGAGTGGCCCAGGATCACGTTATTAATTTTATAAACGATAATAATGTAGACGTTCTTCTTGTAAGAAGTGCAACAAAAGTAAGACAAGACCTGATTGATGCATGTCCGGGACTTAAAATCATAGGCAGAGGCGGTATCGGAATGGACAATATTGATGTGGAGTATGCAAAAAGCAAAGGAATTAAAATAATAAATACTCCTACAGCATCTTCAAAATCCGTTGCAGAATTGGTTTTCGGGCACTTCTTTTCATTAGCAAGATTCCTTCACGAATCAAACAGACTGATGCCTTTGGAGGGGGAAACTCATTTCAATGCCATGAAAAAGTCATTCAGCAATGCTTATGAACTTTCAGGAAAAACGTTAGGAGTAATTGGCTTTGGAAGCATTGGCCAAGAAGTTGTGAAAATAGGAATCGCTTTGGGAATGAAAGTTCAGGTTCTCACAAGGAGTCCAAAAACAGAAGTTCTTACCCTGAATTTCTTTGATGGACAATCGGTGAACTTTGAAATCACTTCCACCAATGATATGGATGCATTCCTTAAAGAAGCAGACTTTATCAGCATCAATACTCCAAGAACGAATGAATATATTATAGACACGCCACAATTTGAAAAAATGAAAGATGGAGTGTATATTGTAAATACAGCAAGAGGCGGTGTAATCAATGAAGTAACACTGATTGATTTTATCGAGTCAGGAAAAGTAGCAGGAGCAGCATTGGATGTATTTGAAAACGAACCTACACCTGAGCTTCCTTTACTCATGAATCCGGCACTATCGCTATCCCCTCATGTAGGTGGAAACACGATAGATGCGCAAGAGAAAATCGGTATCGAACTTGCAGAACAAATTATTAAGCTACAAAAAGAAACTATAAGATAAATATGCCTGTTTTTAAACCTTTCCGTGGAATAAGACCTCACAGAGATTTTGAGGATACTTTCCCTACCCATCCACTGGATAATTTTACCCAGGAAGAAATTGCAGAAAAAGCTCAAGTTGAAAACACTTACATCAACATGATAAAACCGTATGTTGTAAGTAAATCTAAAGACGTCGATCGAAACCTGCGAAAGATTCGTTCTACATTTGAAGAACTTCTGGACGAAAAGAAACTCGTTCAGGATAATTCTGCATATTATCTTTACGAACAAATATATCCTAATAAACAAATTTTCAGAGGGCTTTTAGGTCTGGCGAGTATTGAGGATTTCTGGAACGGAAAAATCAAAAGGCACGAAAGTACCATCCCTCAGAAAAAAGAAAAACTGGCTCACTACCTTGAAAAAGTAAATCTTCAGGCTGAACCGGTACTTCTTACCTACCCTGCCAACTCAAAGATTGAGTTGCTGATGAACCACGAGGAAAAAAATGTTCCGATCTTTAATCATGTAGATACTATTGGAATCAGACATAAAATTTGGAGAATAGACAACCGTCTGAAACTTCAACAGTTTAAAGAAGTGATTGACCAAATCGACTCATTCTACATTGCCGATGGTCACCATAGAATTGGCTCTACAGCATTAAACGCCAAAAAACATAAAGACAAAAACAAACGACACAACGGTACGGAGCTTTATAACTTTGTATATAGCTTTATTGTGTCGAATCAATCTATTAAGATTCACGATTACAACAGAGTACTTCATGATCTGAACGGTCTTTCTACTGAGCAATTCCTTAAAGAGCTTGAACAATACTTCCTAATTCACGAAAAAGGAGAAACTTCATACTATCCATCTCAGAAATTCCACATTTCAATGTATCTGGATGGCAAATTCTATTCTCTTCACGTGAAACATGATCTACGTTCTAAAGAAATGTCTTTAGATAATCTGGATCACCATTTATTGGATAAATATATCTTCAAAGGTATTTTAAAAATAGATGATCCGGATAGCTCTGACCTTATCTCTTATGTAAAAGGCACTTCCAACATCAATGGAATCAACATTTTAAAAGAACAAATAGACAACAAAGAAGGAAAAGCCGGCTTCGGAATTTATCCTGTAAGTTTTAATGATATGATTAAAATTTCAGACTTAAAATTAAGCATGCCTCCAAAATGTACATTCATTGAGCCAAAATTGATTACAGCACTGGTAATGTATGATATGAAACCTTAATAAATTCCTATTTTTTCCCTACTTTTATCATCGGTAAAAGAAAGGTAAATAAAAAATGAAAAAAATATTCATTATACTTCCACTCTTTTTGAGTGGATTTTTATTTTCTCAAAAAAAAATCCAGAAAAAGCCCGCCGGCAGAGCAGCCATTCCTGTAAAATTAAATTATCACGATGAATTTAAAAAGATCTCAGACGAGATCATGACCAATGGCAGAGCTTATGAAAATCTCGGAGAACTCACGAAAGGCATTGGCTCACGTTTTAGTGCAACTCCTGGTTATACAAAAGCTGTAGAATGGGCAGAAAAGAAGTTCAAGGAAATTGGCATTAATATGATCTGGAGACAAGAAGCTAAAGCACCTATCTGGATCAGAGGGAAAGAGTCTTTACAAATAAAAGCAGAAAATGGAGATTGGAAAAACATCAAAATGCTTTCTTTTGGAAACTCTGAAGGAACAGGCGGAAAAGATCTTACAGGTGAAATTGTTTTAATCAATTCCACTACAGAACTTAATGCGATGTCAATAGGTCAGTTGAAAGACAAAATAGTCTTCGTGAATGTTCCTATGGATCCCAAAATCATTAATACCAGTGATTCTTATTTACAAACAGCAAAATCAAAATTAATCTCAGCTTCTGTCATCGCTAAAACAGGTGCAAAAGCTTTAATTATAAGATCATTAACAACAGCTAACGATGATACGCCTCATGCTAAAATGATTTACTACGAGCCAGATGATAAAGTTAAAATTCCAGCTTTATCAATAGGCGTAAGATCAGCGGAGGAGTTAGAAAAAACATTGAAGAAGCAAAAAGTTATCGCCAGGATCAATATGACTGCGGAGTCAAAAGGCAGCACGACTAACCCCAACATTATTGCTGAAATTCAAGGTAATAAAGATTCTAAAGTGATTGTTTTAGGAGCGCAGCTTGATTCCTGGGACATTGGTGAAGGAGCAATTGATGATGGAACAGGAGTAGCTCAGTGTATTGAAGTATTGAGAACCCTGAAAGCATTAGGATATGAGAACAACCATACCATCCGGGTGGTTTTATATGCCAATAGTGAAAATGGCGGCCAAGGTCGTGAAATGTATGCCGCCTATGTGAAAAAGAGAGAAGAAAAACACATATTTGCATTAGGAACAGATGCCGGAGGGTATTCTCCACGAGGATTTTCTTTAGATATGCCGCCTCAAAGAAGAAGATTAGTATCTCCCTGGAAAGAATATTTTCTACCTTATGGTGTTTATGATTTTGACCAGACAGACGCCATTCAGGATATCTCCCCTTTGAAAAAACTGGACATTCCTTTGGCAGAACTTGTAGTAGATACACAAAGGTATTTCGACTACCATCATTCCGAACAGGATACTTTTGATAAAGTGAATAAAAGAGAACTTCTCCTCGGAGCAGTCGCTATGACACAAATGATCTTTATGGTTGATAAAAATTGGTAATATGAAAAAGATCGCAAGCCTATCATTAATCGCTTTGGGAATAAGCTTTATATCAGGACAGACTAAAGAAGACTCCATACAGTTCAATAAAATCTCCACAGAAATCCTTAATTATGGAAAAGGATATGATGAACTGCGGGAACTGACTAAAAATATAGGCCACCGTTTGAGTGGCTCCGAAGCCTATGAAAAATCTGTACAATGGGCAGCCCAAAAACTTCGCGATGCCGGAGCAGACAAAGTATGGCTGCAGGAAGTGATGATTCCGGTTTGGGTTAGAGGAAAAGAGTCCTTACACATCCAAACCTCAAACGGAAACTGGAAAAGCCTTAAAATGCTTTCTCTCGGAAACTCAGAAGGAACAGCCGGAAAAGATGTTTCAGGAGAGATCATCATGGTTAAATCTCTGGAAGAATATGATCAACTTCCTGTTGAAAAAGTAAAAGATAAGATTGTTTTCTTTAATTATCCTTTCAACCAGGGAAATGTACAGACATTTATTTCCTATAGAGAATCAGGAGCCTACAGACGTACTGCCGCATCTTTAACCGCAAAGAAAGGCGGAAAGTTCGCTATCATAAGATCTCTTTCCTCAGCATTTGATAATGTTCCACACACAGGAAATATGCGATACGAAGAGAATATTGCTAAAATCCCTGCCGTTACCATTGGAAATACAACAGCCGATGAACTGGAAGCTTTATTAAAAAATCAAAAAGTTATGGCAAAACTCAACTCCAATTGTGGAATGAAGGGTGAAAAACGCTCCCACTCTGTGATTGGTGAAATTACAGGTAAAAAAGACCAAAGCGTAATTGTTGTCGGTGGACATCTTGATTCCTGGGATGTAGGAGAAGGTGCTCATGATGATGGTTCCGGAATCGTGCAAAGTATTGAAGTATTAAGAACATTCAAAAAACTAGGACTCCAAAACAACCATACCATCAGAGCTGTTTGCTTTGCCAATGAAGAAAACGGAACCAAGGGCGGAAAACAGTACGGAAAAACAGCAAAAGATAATAATGAAAAACATCTTTTTGCCATAGAATCAGATGCCGGAGGATTTTCACCTCGCGGAATATCGCTGGAAATGGATGATACAAAAAGAAAACAGATCAAAAGCTGGGTAAACCTGTTTTTACCTTATGGGGTCTATAATTTTGAAGGAAAGTACTCAGGTTCGGATATTGCTCCGCTCCACGAGATGGGCGTTCCTACTGCAGAACTCGTTCCGGAACCCCAACGCTATTTTGACATCCATCACACCGAAGAAGATACTTTTGAAAAAGTCAACCGCAGAGAATTACTTTTAGGCTCAACGGTAATGACACAACTTATTTATATGATTGATAAAAATTGGTAACAATGAAAAAGATATTAGGAACCTCATTATTGCTTTTTGGAATGGCAGCTTTTGGCCAAACCAAAGAAGACTCAATACAATTTAGCAAGATCTCCCTTGAAGTCTTAAATAACGGAAAAGGGTATAACGATCTGCACGAACTTACTAAAAATATCGGCCACCGTCTAAGCGGTTCCGAAGCCTATGAAAAATCTGTACAATGGGCAGCCCAAAAACTTCGTGATGCCGGAGCAGACAAAGTATGGCTGCAGGAAGTGATGATCCCGGTTTGGGTTAGAGGAAAAGAATCCTTACACATCAAAACATCCAACGGAAACTGGAAAAGCCTTAAAATGCTTTCTCTGGGGAATTCCGAAGGAACAGCCGGAAAAGATGTTTCAGGAGAGATTATCATGGTAAAATCAATGGATGAATACAATAAACTTTCCCCGGAGCAGGTAAAAGATAAAATCCTATTCTTCAATTATGCTTTCAAACAATCTTTTATAGAAACATTTAAAGGATATGGTGATGCTTCAAAATACAGAACAACCGCAGCCTCTTTAACGGCTAAAAAAGGCGGAAAATTTGCCATCATCCGCTCTCTATCATCTGCATTTGATGATGTTCCTCATACAGGAGCTATGCGTTATGAAGAAAACGTTTCCAAAATACCTGCTGTAGCGATCGGAAGTACGACAGCAGATGAGCTGGAAGCTTTATTAAAAAATCAAAAAATCACGGCAAAATTGAACTCCAATTGTAGCATGAAAGGCGAGAAACTCTCCCACTCTGTCATTGGTGAAATTACAGGTAAGAAAGATCAAAGTGTCATTGTCGTAGGCGGCCACCTCGATTCTTGGGATGTAGGAGAAGGTGCTCATGATGACGGAGCCGGAATTGTTCAAAGTATTGAAGTGTTGAGAACATTCAAAAAATTAGGAATTCAGAATAACCATACCATCAGAGTTGTTTGCTTTGCGAATGAAGAAAACGGAGTGAAAGGAGGTATTCAATATGGAAAAACAGCAAAAGAAAAGAATGAAAAGCACCTTTTTGCCATAGAATCTGATGCCGGAGGTTTTGCCCCTAGAGGTATTGCTTTGGATATGGATGATGTCAAAAGGAAACAGATTCAAAGCTGGTCAAAATTGTTCTTGCCTTATGGTGTGTATAACTTTGAAGAAAAATTTTCCGGGACAGATCTTTACCCACTCCATGATATGGGTGTTCCTGCTGCCGAATTAATGCCGGACTCTCAGCGCTACTTTGATATTCACCACACAGAAGAAGATACCTTCGACAAAGTAAACCGAAGAGAACTTTTATTAGGAGCCGTAGCCATGACCCATATTATATATATGATTGATAAGAACTGGTAGTGAAATACTAGCTTGATATAAAAAGAACCCATTAAATCTTGATCATAAGATTTGATGGGTCTTTATTTTTAACACAAAGCACTAATCATTTCACAACTGACACAATGTAACGCTATGCAATGAATGTCAGAAAACCAACAGGTTAAAAAACACTAAGAGAGTCTTTGTCATTCCGTAGGAAACTAAATAAAACTATTAAATAGTATGGTAAAATATCATTATAATATTACAAAATTCAATTCCATTAACTTTCATTAAGATTAATCTTCTATTGTTAATTAAATAAATTATTTTTCTTTCTTAAAAATTACTTTATCAATATCAGGAACTTCCAATCCATTATCTGAACCAAAAGAACAATCCGAAATCTCAGAATGATAGCTAAAAGAAATAGTATTATTCTCAAACTTTTTAAGATTTATCACAGCACCTTTGATTATACAATCCTGATATTGTTCAAAAGCTGCTTTACTAACTTTCAGTTGATACTCAGATGGTGCAGATGATGAAATTGTACTTTCATTCATGATGAATTTTTCTCCATTTACATTAATTAATGTAACCTGAAAGTGCTCCTTCTTTTCTTTTTCCAAACTTATAATTAAAGTAAGTGAACTTCCTTCTACTTCAGCTTTCCAGGTTCCCACTAATTCTGACATCTTTTTTTCTGTTTCCGAAAGCTGCTGTCCATATCCTAAGCTGCTGAAAAATAAAATCAGCCCTATATATATTCTATTCATCTTAAACAATTAAGATCTAAAAATAAAACTTTTTTCTTTGTTTGAGGAAATAAACCCCAAAAGACCCTAAAAAACAACATTATACACCATTTTAAAACAAAGCGTTAATAGTGAAATAATCACTTTGGCATGATATTAGCATGTACTATTTTGAGAAAAAATTAAAAAAGCACTAAGGATGAGAAAAAAGGTTTTCTGTGGATTTTCAGTTTTCCACTGATTTCAAAGTTCATATCTCGTATATGAATCCTTTTTTTTCTACGATGCCGTAAAAGATACGGAAACGTGATTGATTAGCCCTCCGGTTGATCTTTCACAGCAGAATTATGCACCGTATCTAACTGGTATCATCAATAAACCCATGAGTCACTTATTGATTCAAAATGATTATAATTTCCGGACTTTATAGCCCGGTATCATAATATTGAATAAACGGCAAGCTATCACAAATCTTAGCCTAGTAAAAAATATGCCTTTCTTTTTTTTTACTGTGATAACTTATCCATTTTATTCTCAATTAATTAATGTATAACCCTTAAAATGTTAGTAATGATGAGAGCCTTTTTTGAAATGATTTTTAAGAGAAATGAAGATGCTGCGAAAATGCATATCTGGAGCTTGCTTTTGGTATTGAGTTTTGCTGCCTTTTCTGTACTGGTATACAGTTCAAAACCAAGTTTAAATAGCTTAATGGTATATCTTACCGCCTTTGCCGCATATATCGGCTTTGGTCTTGTATTCATCAGTTCCCTTACTGGAACAGGAATGAAGAAAAGATCCGGTAGAAACATATAACTTTTATTTCACTCTTTTACTTAAAAACCGCCCTTTTTATTGAAGGGCGGTTTTTTAATACATTGCTTTTCTGTTATTTCACAGATTATTCTTTAAAGATATCTTTCATCATTTTCTCAAGGAATTGCGTAGTCTCCTCTTCTACCATTTTTTCAGATTTCACTACTAATTCGGCATGAAAAGGCTGACAACAAGCTTTTATCCCAAAGCCGTCATCAGTTTTTACAAACTCAGGATGTAAGTTATGTTCCGGACATACTTCGGCTTCTATTGTCTGTTTTATTAAATCGTAATTAAGATCAAACATATTTTTTAATTTTATTTCATTGGTGAAGGATAAAGATAGGGATAATTTATTTTTTTTAAAAACCGTATTTCTACGATATTTTACATCTTAATCTATCCCTTTAAATACATTTTCTTTTTAAGATTTACATTCATTACAGCTCCATCTCGCCTTATTTTCAAATCAATATCCACAGCATCCTTTTCTACCCTATTCAGAAAATAATGACAAGCTCCTTCTTTATCAAGATGGTCAAGATCTATATTATTAATACTGATGATAGAATCACCAACCTTCAATGGAAAATTCTCTTCCTGAAATATATAAGCAACAATTGGTTTAGAATCTATAAAACGATATCCGAAACCAAAGGATTCCAGCTGGTGAGAAGTTTCTTTAATTTGTTTCATATAAATCTTATGCCCTGTCCAGTCCAGAACAAATACAAAATTTTCCAGAAAGCTATTTCCCACTAAGTTTGAATTTCCTGTTGCTACTACTTCATTATTAAAAATCTTATTTCCAAAAGAAACATCATAAGCCTTAAAAATATATCCAGGTACAGGATTCCCGGTACCAAAAGCCCCTACAGAACTATTTCCGTAAACGTCAACCTTCTCTGTTACTTTTTTGGAATTGTATTCATGATTCGTAATCTTTAAATTCCCTGAAAACCCTGTGTCGAATGTAAGGTTCATTTTCTTATCCATAATACGAGCCTCTATAATAGGCGTCTTTTGATCTTTTACATCAAAGGGAATGACAATATCATAGCCTGTAAGATCAAACTTAGAAAGATCCTGAGTTCCCTCTAATGAATTTTCACTATAGTTAAGCCTCCAGAAAAGTTTAGCCATCTGATTAGAACCAAGAATTCCATCCACTTTAAAGCATCCGAATTCAGTAGCGGTAAGATCCATGACAATAACACCAATATCTTTAAAAGTTAGCTGATCCACAACCATTTCAGGCAATACAGTGAATATCTGGGTCTGTTTGTTCTTCTGCGAATCTTTCACACTGCTTTTATGCTTCTTTTCAAGACCTAATTCTGTATAAACTGCATTAGAAATGACAGTAGGTGCTCCGGTATCTAATAAAAAATTATATACTTTTCCATTAATATGGACTTTTACAAAAGGTAGATTCGTAGAATATTTTAAATTGATCTTTTCAACTGCTGATTTTAGTTGAACTTCTCCATTTTCAAAGAATTTTTTTCCCTGAGCAATAAGACTAAGATGAGAAAATATAAAAAGAGTATATAAAACTTTTTTCATGAAGTAGTTTTTACTAAAGTAGTTATTTTTAGAGTGTTGACAATACTACTATTAATAAAAAAGATACTTACATATAATTTTATACCATTGTCATTGACTACGCCGAATCTTCGATTTCTGACAAAGGACAAATCTCATATATGAATTTAGATTCTTCACTTGTGAACAATGTTCGCAAACCTTCAGTTTGTATTCAGAATGACAGAACGAAAAAATAACTTAATGTAAAGTTGTATATAGTTACCATTAAAATAAACAAAAAAAAGCCGCCCTTGTAAAGGGCGGCTTTCATATTTTAAAGATTCAATTATTTTACTTTTACAAGCTCAACATCGAAAACTAACCAAGAGTTTGGTGGAATAACTCCTCCTGCTCCTCTTTCTCCGTAAGCCATTGCTGGCGGGATCAATAAAGTAGCAGTTTCTCCCTCTTTCAATAATAGGATCCCTTCATCCCATCCTTTGATTACTCTTCCCATTCCGATTGGAATATCAATAGGTTCGTTTCTCTTGAATGAAGAATCAAATTCAGTCCCATCTACTAGTTTTCCTGCATAGTGTACAGAAACATTATCACCTGCTTTTGGAGCTTTACCGTCAGCCGTTTTAGTGATTTTATAATAAAGACCTGATTCCGTTTTTTGCATTCCAGCTTTTAAGTTTTCAACTAATTTCTCCTGGTTTGCTTTGAATTCTTCTTCTCTTTTCTTTTTTTCAGCCTCTTCTTTAGCGATGAAAGCTTTATTATTTTCAGCGATTTTAGCTTTTCCTTCGTTGAAAGTTTTAGCTGCATCGTAGTTTTTGTACTCATCACCTTTACCGAAAATAGAAACTTTTTCTAAAACAATATCAGTTTTAGGTTTATCCTGAGCTCCTTTCTCAACATTAGCAATAGTATCAATTACATCATTCCCTTTTACTACTTTTCCGAAGATCGTGTGTCTTCCGTCTAACCAAGGAGTAGCTACTTCGGTGATGAAGAACTGAGAACCGTTTGTATTAGGCCCAGAATTCGCCATAGAAAGAATACCTTTTCCTGTATGTTTAAGGTCGTTTCTTTCATCTTCAAATTTATATCCAGGATCTCCCATTCCTGTTCCCTGAGGATCACCACCCTGAATCATGAAATCTTTGATCACTCTGTGGAAAATAGTTCCGTCATAGTAAGGAACTCCCTTAGCCTTAGCTTTGTTGTCGATTTTCCCTTCTGCAAGACCGATAAAGTTGGCTACAGTTACTGGTGCTTTCTTGTCCTCAAACTTTACAATCAAGTTCCCTTTTGTGGTTTGAAGATTGGCATAAAGTCCGTCATTAAGACCTTCGTAAGTTTCTTTGTCTACGTTCATTTTTTTATAAATTGGGGTACAACTCATCAGCGAAACACTTGCCGCTGCCAGAATTATATTCTTGTTAAACAATTTCATGTATTATAAAGCTTTTAATTTTATGATTAATGGTATATCATTGTCTATTTTCTTTTCGTCTCCAAAAGTTCCATAAGCCAAAGAAGACGGTACCAAAAGCGTCACTTCCTCTCCATCACGTATAAAACGCAAAGCATTTTCCACGGCTTTCAATTCATCAAAATGCCCAAATTTGGCATCTCTTCTTTCAAAAGGCTGATCATAGATTTTAGTCTGATCAAAATCATACAGTTCATAAGAGTAAGAGATTAAAGAATTATCTTGTCTTTTTTCTCTACGATCAAAACCGTCAACTGTGGCCCAATAATTAAGCTGCATAGGATAAAACTTTACGCTTTGTCCATTGATCCAATCCTGAATCTGTTCTCTTTCTAAAGTATTCAGATTTTTCATCCTGTTCTTAGAAATATCCAGATCTTTTTGACTTAAAACACCTCCTACAGGAGGATGGGCCTTAGGTGCATTTCTATTGCAACTCAACAGGCTTAAGGCCGATATGAAGAGTATTTTTTTCATAAACTTTTGCGAAAATACACATTTTGTGAATCAATTACAAAAGCTTTTAAACCATTCATGTAAATTATATAAAAGCATCCGATGATATTTATGCTCAGATCCAATTATAAAAGATACAAAAGTTTTTAAACACTTCAGTTTTTATATGTTAAAAGTACAGCATTGAAAGGAATACATAAGTTTTAAAAACCAAATATTTTTATAAAACCTATCCAATCTATTCCACTTGTAGGCAACATTACTTACAAAAATTTGTGTAAATCTGCATAAATTTACGTAGAATCAATGTAAATACAAAAAGTACACAGCAACAAAAAAGCCAGGAAGATTCCTGGCTTTCTATATTATTTATTTACTATTATTAAACTGTTTCAAGAGCATGATCTACTACCACTCTCCATCCGAATGGATCTTCGGAAAGGTTGTTTTGAAGATCTACTAAATCTTTCTTAAGGATAGCAGCATAGCTTTCTTCATCAGATAATCTTGGAAGCGATAATTTCTCACCTTCATATCCTAAAGCCTGGAATTGAGTGGTTACCACCGCAGTACCTACTCCCCATACTTCTTTAAGAGATCCATTTTTCAAAGCTTCGATTACTGTTTTTACCGGAATTGGCTCAACTTTTACTTCAATTCCTCTTTTCTTAGCTAACTGAAGGAAACTGTCTCTTGTAACTCCATCAAGAATTTTCTCAGATGTTGGTGGTGTATAAATTGTATCGTTAATTCTTACAAATACATTCATAGTACCACTCTCTTCAAAATATTCGTGAGTTGCATCATCAGTCCAGATGATTTGCTCATATCCTTCTTCAATAGCTAACTGAGTTGGATAGAAAGAAGCGGCATAGTTACCAGCTGCTTTAGCAGAACCAACTCCACCGTTTGCTGCTCTTGAATAATGATCAGATATTTTTACAGATACTGGCTCTGAGTAATAACTTTTCGCAGGTGTTGCTACGATAGCAAACATATATTTTTCAGAAACTCTTGCTTTCAAAGCTTCTTCTGTAGCAAAAATCAATGGTCTGATATATAAAGACATACCTTCTCCCTGAGGGATCCAGTCTCTATCGATATCTACTAATGCTTTTAATCCGTCTAAAAAAATTTCCTCAGTCACCTCAGGCATAGCAAGACGCTTCGCTGACTTGTTGATACGTTCAAAATTCTTTTCAGGCCTGAAAAGGAAAACCTGCCCGTCTTTGTCTTTATAGGCTTTCATACCTTCAAAACAAGCTTGCCCATAGTTTACTCCCATCATTGCAGGTGTAAATGGTATTGGACCGTAAGGAACTAATTTTACATCACCCCATTTTCCATTTTCGTACTCACATATAATCATATGATCTATGAAGGTACCACCAAATGAAAAATTGTTTGGGTCAAATGTAGAAATTCTGGAGTTTTCAGTTTTTTGAATTATCATTTTTAAAAATTTTTACGATGTTCTACAAATTTAACATAATTTTCTAAATATAAAAATTTTAGAGTAAATTTGACAAAAAATTAGCTTGGAAAGAGAAATTAAGACCACAAAAGACGGAAGTAAAACATTGTTTATCAAAGACTTAAATGAAAATTACCATTCTCATAATGGTGCTCTTCAGGAAGCAGAACATGTGTTTATCAAAAATGGATTAAATCTAATCAATGATTGCGAAATTAATATTTTAGAACTAGGTTTTGGAACAGGTTTGAATGTTTTAGTGACAATTAATGAATATTTAAAAACTGACAAAAATCATGTCATTAATTATTTTTCGCTCGAAAAATACCCCATAAATGAATCCGAAGTTAATGATTTAGCTTACTTTGAGCTTTTTGATAACCCAGAGTTTAAAAATATTTATCAGAAAATTCATCTAGCAGATTGGGAAAAGCCAGTAGAAATCATTAGTGGATTCAACCTTAAAAAGATAGAATGTGACTTTTTCGACCTAAAGAACATAGATCTGCCTGCCATCAACCTTGTTTATTTCGACTGTTTCGGTGCAAGAGTACAGCCAGACCTTTGGGAGAAGCCACTATTCGAACTGATAACTGACAAAATGGCCATTAACGGATTATTAACAACCTACTCTTCTAAAGGCAGTGTGAGAAGAATCCTAAAGGAGCTTAATTTCCAGGTAGAGAAAAAGCAAGGCCCACCAGGAAAAAGAGAGATGATCAATGCAATAAAGCTTTAGTATCACAAAGAGATAATACAGCTTGTATTTTATTTATTTTATCTCTTCATCAATATCCCTCCTCACAAAAATTCCTTACCTTAGCTATACAAAATATTATACATTATATATATGATAGACAAGATCAACATTAGAGTGTATGGCTGTGCAGTAAAAGATAAAAAAGTTTTAACCCTATTTGAGGAATATGCAGGCGAAGCTTTAATGAAATTTCCAGGCGGTGGGCTGGAATACGGTGAAGGAACATTGGAATGCTTGCACCGTGAATTCGATGAAGAACTGAATGTGAAAGTAGATATTGTGGAACACTTCTACACTCAGGAAATTTCTTGGTTTCCCGTTTCAGAGAAAACGAACAACTTCTTACCATATATTATATTGTAAACATTGTGGATGAAAAAGAGTTTCTTATTTTAGATCCATGTATTGAAAAAACGGAATGGCTGGAGATTGACAGACCAGACAATCCCTTCCCTCTTCCTATAGATAAAATCGTATTTGATAAATTAAAAGAAAAATTCCTGTAAGTGACCTTACAGGAATTTTTATATTATTATTTTTTGACTTTAAAATCGCTTGCACCGGGATAAGGTTTCAAATACCCTGAGTTCCAGTTAGACTGCAGTAACGACTCTACAAATTCATCTGTTCTGTTTTTATGAGGGTCATATCGTTCTTTTAGATCAATATCAGCCATTTTCCCTTTCAGATTCCACCAAAAGGCACTAAACCCACCTCTCATCTCTTTAATAATCTCATACACATTTTTACCAGTCGCCCTATTCATAAGTTTAGCAAAAACCTGTCCTTCGGTAGTGGTTAGGTCTCTCAATTGTTTTTCATATTGATCGGCTAACATGTTTTGCCTTTCTCTTATGAACTTTCTTTTGGCTTTATTATCCATATCATTCATGTCTACCTGAATGTCTCTGTATTGCTGTAGAGCAGTTACAAATAAAGGATATACTCTATATAGCTTCTTATTTAAGAAATAATAGTAATTTTTATCCAATTGATTATTAAACCTCGGTTTATTAACCAAAACCAACTCATCCATCACAACTACGGGTTCACCGTTAACTTCAAAAATTTTAACTTTCTGTTGTTCGTCGTAATAATATTTATTGCCAAATTCATCCACTTTCAAAGATTCAGCGGGGTATTGATTCAACGGTTTTGCCACCACAGTATCATTCTGCCCAAAAACACTGACTCCAAAAAAGAACATAAAAAGACAGATAATCTTACTAAAATTCATTATTTTTACACTTATAAGAACAAAAATTAAACGCAAAAATCATTCCTTTTTATGAAATTTGAAAAGAAATCTTTGAAATTTTTAGAAAAATATTTAAATACTTCATCTCCAACCGGTTATGAACACAAAGGACAGGAAGTCTGGATGGACTACATCAGACCTTATGTAGACAAGATTGAAGTAGATCATTATGGTACATGTTATGGCATCATTAATCCTGAAGCAGAATTTAAAGTAGTGATTGAAGCTCATGCTGATGAAATCTCCTGGTACGTTAATTATATTACAGATGACGGGCTGATCTATGTCATTAGAAATGGGGGTTCAGATCAGACTATTGCCCCTTCAAAGGTGGTACACATCCACGGAGAGAACGGGATTGTAAAAGGGGTATTTGGATGGCCAGCTATCCACACAAGAACAAACCAAAACGAACCGACTCCAAAAATAGAAAATATCTTTATTGACTGTGGGGCAACTTCTAAAAAAGAAGTAGAGGAAATGGGAATCTTTGTAGGATGTATGATTACCTATCCTGACGAATTTTTCGAGATGAATGACAGATATTTTGTCTGCAGAGCCCTTGACAACAGAATCGGAGGTTTTATGATCGCTGAAGTAGCAAGACTTTTAAAAGAAAACAAAAAATCAATTCCATTCGGTCTTTATATCACCAATTCCGTTCAGGAGGAAGTTGGATTATATGGCGCAGACATGATTGCTGACACGATTAAACCAAATATTGCAATTGTAACTGATGTTACCCACGATACCACGACTCCTATGATCGAGAAAAAGAAAGAAGGAGACCAAAAATGTGGCGCAGGGCCGGTTGTATTCTTTGCACCAAGTGTTCATCACACAATCAGAGAATTGATCATTGACACCGCCAAAGCTAAAAAGATCCCTTACCAGAGAGCAGCTGCAAGCAGAGCTACAGGAACGGACACAGATGCTTTTGCTCACTCTAATGGCGGTGTTCCAAGTGCCTTAATTTCCTTACCTTTGCGCTATATGCATACAACAGTAGAAATGGTATCTAAAGAAGACGTAGGAAACGTTATTAAACTTATCTACGAAACTGTTCTGAAGATTAAACCGGAAATGAAACTGAAGTATCATTAAGATGAAAACCTTCTTTTATCATTTAGTCCGAAAACCAACGTTTATATCTATTTTAAGTGCTCTTTTCTTTAGTTATATAGTATTTTTAAGTATATATAAATTGTTTGATCCTCCTAAAATAGGATCGCCATACAATATGATTATTGAAATGTTATTAATTGTCAGTATTGTACCTTTAGGATTATTTATAATTGACAGATTATTAGTGATTAAAATTAATCATATCAAATTGACTATCATAGAGAGTATTATATTTGGAGGTATTTTCCTATATCATATTTTGGTTGATAATCCATTTTAGAAGAGAGAAATCTAAGTAAAAGTATAAAAAGTAAAAATGAAAACGAAGCTTATTGCTCCATCCCTTTTATCTGCAGACTTTGGGAACCTGCAAAGAGACATTGAAATGTTGAACCAATCTCAGGCAGACTGGTTTCATATTGACGTAATGGACGGAAGATTTGTCCCTAACATTTCATTTGGTTTTCCGGTAATGAAAACGGTTCAGCAACATGCTAAAAAGTTCGTGGATGTTCACTTGATGATCGTTGAGCCAGAAAAGTATGTTGATGAGTTTATCAACCACGGTGCTGACCTTGTATCTGTACATTATGAGGCATGTACTCACCTTCACAGAACGATTCACCATATTCAGAGCAAAGGAGCAAAAGCAGGTGTTGTATTGAACCCTTCTACTCCTGTTTTAATGCTTGAAGATATCATTGCAGATGTAGATCTTGTACTATTGATGAGTGTAAATCCAGGATTTGGAGGCCAGAAATTTATTGAAAATACCTACAAAAAGATTGCAGAAACAAAAGATCTGATCTTAAGCAATAACTCTACAGCTCTTATCGAAGTAGATGGTGGAGTAAATCTTGACAACGCTTCTAAGCTTTTCGAAGCCGGAGCGGATGTTTTGGTTGCCGGAAATGCAGTATTCTCTGCTGAAAGTCCGGAAAGAACCATTGAACTTTTGAAAATCTAAAAAAGTAAAAAAAGATAAAAGGCAGTTCCGATAGAACTGCCTTTTTCAATAGAATTTGAGTCGTCTTGGTTATTAATTTTTTTTCAAAATTATTTAATGTCTAAATTTCTTCTTACTAACAACACAAAGATCTGAATAAAATCAACTTCAGTCAATCCGTAAAAACACGGAATTTTCAGTCTGGGTATTTCCACGTATTCCAGAACCTTACTCACTACTCTTTATGCCAAATACAGGCACAAACAGCTAATATTATACTGATTACTGAAAAAACGGTTCTTATGTTGTTCAGAAAATTCCATCTGTTTTCAAAATTGTCACGCATCTGTTTAATAGCCTCTGTAGTAGAACCGGAAATATCAAACTGGTCGAGCTGGTCATTCATAGGAACATTTCCAATCACAGTCACTCCGAAAACCCCTATGATATAAGCCAATGTTGCCAGTAAAAGAAAAATAAAGGCTGGTTGCTCACCTCTTAACATGAAAGCAGACACAGGAAGAAGAATGGCAGTTCCCATAAAGCTCATAAAAAAAACAGGATTTAGAATCTCCCTGTTAATATTCTGCATCGCCTTCAGATATTCAATATCGTTCAATTTTCCCAACCCAAGAACCACAGAACATGAGTAGGCATAAAAAAGTCCGGCTATGAGCGCTGTAAGTACCGCTGTAATGATTAATAATACTGTTGTCATTTTCATATAATTTGGTTTGTGATGATTAGTTCTATCAGTTTAATAAGGATTCCATTTTTTAATGATATTCTGGGCTGTAAGAATCATTTCCGAATCCCAGTTCCTTGTTTTAAAATATTGAAATTCCTGATTCTTAATAGACTCAACCGCAGTATGATCAAACAATAATTTTGTAAGCAATGTCTGCTCTTCATACAACCCCCTATCTTCTAAAGGCTTTTTTGAAATTTTCACTTCTTTTTTGATCCATGAATCTCTATGCTGAATCTGCCAGTCTATGGAACCTATTATCATTTTAACCTTTCTAAAATCATCCAAAAAGCCATTCCTTTTTTCTTCTGTACCGATGGTATGCCCAAGTCTTTCAATAATAACGTACTCCAGATCTTTACACTGAGATAAAACTGAAGGCAATATGGAAAGTATTTCTTCAGGAATTATATCATCATGAGTATCCCTGCGTACAGGTTTCTTTCCATATACGCTCTCCTGCCAACTTCCCCCTGAGAGATGAATTTCTTTAATTTTATCTAACGGGTATAATTTGATTATATCCTCCATTCCCACTTCAAAATTACAAGACTGACAATAGATATTATGAAGATCCAAAATCAGAAATCCATTAGTACCTTCCGTTAGTTTGTCAAGGAAAATACCCTGCTCCATCACATCATCTAATGAAAATGAGAAAGCCAGATTTTCTATTCCAACAGGAACCTGCACTGCATCCTGCAATCTGCAAAGTCTATCTTTTCCAAGCTCTAATGTTTTAGGGTGTAGAGAAACTGGCAATGGCACTCCCTGATGAAAATTTTCGGTATTCATAAAACCGAAATGCTCTGTAATATGGCTATAATTTCTTTTATGAAATTCCTCTTTTAATTTCCTTAGCCAAATCTCCTGCCTTTCGCTCCAAAGAGCATCAAATAATGAATAATAAACCCCATGTCCAATCAAGCGGTTATTTTCAGAATAATAGTTCAGTAAATCATTCAGCCAGTCTGGTTCTTTTGTATGGTAGACTGTATCAAATGACCATTCAAGCACTTCAACAGAATTGCTTTGTAATAAAGGCAAAATAGCAGAAACAAATTCTGCCTCTGCCATCATGGATAGTCCTAACAGCGGTTTTCCCATAGCATTACCCCATACCACAGGCCGGACAGCGAGGCTGAAGCTTTGTGGTATCTCTTTTAACAACAGCTTTAGGCGTAGTTGGCTTTGGCTTTTCGGAGCTTTCAGGAATAGGAGCCACTTTTTTAACTTTCTTCACTGGCTTTTTAGTTTTTGTAGCAGGCTTTGTGCTTTGTGCAGAAACTCCTACCGCCAATAAACTAGCCATTAATAATGCTGGAATTTTCATAATTGCTTTTTAAAGAAAATTTTGCAATAAACGTTCCATTTATTTACATCTTAAAAGTACAACAATTTATCATTCAATATTTTGTTTTTACAAGATGAACTAAAAGCCTACCATTATAAAAAACAAAATCCGGAGAAAATACTCTCCGGATCTTTTATTTTGTAAGATAATTTTCTTAGAAAATCTCTCTTCCTGAAAAATGGAATTGAGCTTCGATTAATGCATTCTCGTCAGAATCTGAACCGTGAACTGCATTTTCTCCGATGCTTCTAGCAAACATTTTTCTGATTGTACCTTCTGCTGCTTCTGCAGGGTTAGTAGAACCGATTAATGTTCTGAAATCTTCAACTGCGTTGTCTTTTTCTAAAACAGCAGCTACGATAGGACCAGAACTCATGAATTCTACTAATTCACCATAAAATGGTCTTTCAGCATGTACTTCATAGAATTTTTTTGCATCAGCAACTGTAAGCTGAGTTAATTTTAAAGCTTTGATTTTAAAACCTCCTTCAGCAATCTTACCCAATATTGCACCGATATGTCCGTCAGCAACTGCATCAGGCTTAATCATAGTGAATGTAATGTTAGACATAAATGTATATTTTTTTAATGGTGCAAAATTACAAAAAATATCTTTGATTTTGATTTTAATTTTTTTTTAACATAAAAATAACTTTTATTAAGAAATCATGAACCAAACTTTGGCACAGTAATTGTTAATTCTATTACGATTCTCATGTTTAATTTGAGTTTTCATGGTTATTAGTTTTTACCCAGCTTCGGCTGGGTTTTTTATTTGTAAAAAATCAATCGTTTTATTGATAATTTGATAAAATTGAAAACCATATAAAAGTAGATTAATATAGTATTGCTTCTATTTCAATCAATGAAATAATTGACATTTTTTTAATATTTTTTCATTTCAAAGAATTCTGATATTAAAAAGTGGAGTTATACAACAAAATACAATGTCAAAAAGTGGAGTTATTATAAAAAAATCTATTTTTCTACTCCAAAAAAAAAGAACCAACCACCTAAGCTTACGTTTTTTAAAAAATAGCTTCCATATAAAATGTAATTGAAGTGAAAAAAATCAGTTAAAACTGGTTTTACCTTTCTTACTTCTGTAAGCTACATTTTCGATGTTGAATAAAAAGCTCTTTTCTTTATTTTAATTAGGCTAATTAATATGAAGTTCCATTTATGACGTATAATAATTATTAAAGTAAAGAAACCTAGCAGACTCTAGAAGCTTATTGCGTTTATATATAATCGAAGTATATAAAAAATCCTTCATATTCACTATATGAAGGATTTATATTTATTGATAGAATTATTTTATTATTACTTTTGGGCAGCTTCCTCTGCTTCATCCATCAGTTTTATATAAGTTGCATAACGGGAATGCTGAATATCGCCTGTTTCAAGAGCATCTATTACAGCACATTTAGGTTCATTAATATGGAGGCAATTATGAAACTTACATTCTTCTCTTTTTTTAAATATTTCAGGAAAGTAATGTTGTACTTCTTCTTTTTCAATATCAATCATAGCAAATTCACGAACCCCGGGGGTATCAATCACATTTCCGCCAAAATGCCAGAAATGCATTTGTGCAAAAGTAGTGGTATGTTTACCTTTTAAATGGGTATCCGAAATTTCAGAAGTTTTTAAGTTCAATCCAGGCTGTAAAGCGTTAACCAGAGTAGATTTACCACATCCTGAGTGTCCAAAAAAGACAGAGGTTTTATCTTTCAAAAGCTCCTGAAGCTGATCCAGGTTCAGTTTTGAATATGATGAAATTTCTAAAGTATCATACCCTATTTTCTGATAATCAAACTCAACCTCTTTAACAATTTCAATTTCCTCTTCATACAAGACGTCTATTTTATTGAAAAGAATTAAAGGTTTTATATTGTATGCTTCACAGCACGCCAGAAATCTATCCAGAAATCCTAACGAAGTTTCCGGATGCTTCAAAGTAAAGATAAAGCAGGCTAGGTCAATATTGGAAGCAATAATATGAGCTTCTTTTGAAAGGTTTACAGACTTTCTAATTAGATAATTCCTGCGGGATTCTATTTTGGTAATCCATGCAATATCATCCTGCTCTAATTGAAACTCTACAAAATCTCCTACAGCAAGTGGATTGGTAAGTCTTGTTTTGATTAATTTGAATTTTCCCCTGATTCTGGCCTCGAAAATTTTATCAGTTTCCAATTCCAGAACTTGATACCAGCTTCCTGTAGATTTAATGATTTTTCCTTTCATAGATAATATGGTGCAAATATAAGGAATTAGGGCTTAGGGTTTAGAATATAGGTGAAACAAATGTTCCAATTTCCTAAATTCTTACTCCCTAAGCCCTAGTCCTATTATCTTTTGTCTACGATTTATTTTTTATCGATCATGATATTGTTCTGTACTTCAATAGATTCTTCGTGAATCGCCTTGAATACTTTCTCAATAAAATCCTGAGACATTCCTGTTTCTTTTGCTTTTTGCGTTGCGTATTCTGTAATCACTTTCCAACGTTCAGGCTGGAAGATCGCGATATCGTTTTCTTTTTTAAGTTTACCGATTTTTTCTGAGATTTTCATCCTTTGAGAAAGAAGTTCAATTAATTGGAAATCAAGATCAGAGATCAGAGTTCTGTGTCTTCCCATTTCTCCTTCGAAACCAGCAAGATTTGTACTTCTTACTTTCAAATTACCAATTAATTCAGCCAACACTTCAGGCGTAATCTGTTGTGCAGCATCACTCCAAGCTTCATCAGGGTTAGAGTGAGTTTCGATAATTGCTCCTTGGTAGCCTACGTTAAGTGCTTCCTGGGTAATATCTGCTAATCCTGTTCTGTTTCCACAAATATGAGATGGGTCAATCAACATTGGAATATCAGGGAACTGGCTTTGAAATCAAGAGCAATCTGCCAGTTAGGGTTATTTCTGTATTTTGTTTTTTGGTATGTTGAAAATCCTCTGTGAATTACACCCAGGTTTTTAATATCCTGACCTAATAGTCTCTCCAAAGCTCCGATCCACAAAGCCAAATCCGGATTTACAGGGTTTTTAACAAATACAGGTTTATCCGTTCCTCTTAAAGCCATAGCGATTTCCTGTACCGTGAAAGGGTTTACAGTAGAACGAGCTCCAATCCAAAGAACATCCACATCAGCTTCTAATGCTGCAAATACGTGATGTGCGTTAGCAACTTCAGTAGCTGTTTTGAAACCATACTCTTCCTTTACTTTTTTTAGCCAGTTCAAACCGATCACTCCTACTCCTTCAAAACCATTAGGTTTGGTACGAGGTTTCCAAATTCCTGCACGGAATACTGATACTTGAGCGTTAGACTCTTTAATTCTTCTCGCTGTTTCAAGCATCTGAGCTTCACTTTCTGCGCTACATGGTCCAGCAATCATTAAGGGTTGTGTAAGCCCGCTAATCCACTCGTTTTTTAAATCTTTTAAATTCATATTCTAAATTTTATTGTTTTTATATTTTTTGTTAAGTTCACAGCAATAGCCCTTTGATTATAAAATTTACTTTATAATTCTTTTCAAAAAATGCCGTTCAAAGTTGTTTAAAGGAATCAGGAAAATAAAAGGGCTCTACTTCTCCTGTATTTTTTGGAAAGAAATTTTATTAACAGTACCAATAAAATCGGTAATACGTTCTAAAATTTCTATAATAAGAAGCAGAAAAGCTAAAGTAACCGCTAAAATAATTAGCGGGTGTAAAGAAAGACAGATATGTATTAGATAATTTTTCCATTTTACTCTGGAAATGTCTTTGTTTTAGCGTTTCTTACTATAATTTGTTTTTGTCGAAAAGTTGTTTTTCGCAGAAAACTTTGACAAATATATAAAAATTATGTCAAATCAAACTTCATTAAATCATCAAGATCTCTCAAAAGTGGATTTTTTTCTATGAATTTTTCAAATGTTTTTCTTTTGGTAACCACCTCAATCTTCAGATTCTCAACGTCTCGCACGTATTCTATCTCAATAGAATAATTTTGAACTTTTCTTCTTAAATGATTAAAAAATTCTCCACTAATTTTATCAAACTCTACTTTTGCAGAATCGGAAGGAAATAAAACAGTGATTTTGTTTTCTTCTTTTTTCTCCAGCTTAAAAGTTTTAACTGCATTAAAAACAAAGGTATTTTTTACCTGCAACTGTTTAAGCATGATTTTCCATTCTACCTGCAGATCAGTATCTGTAAAATGGTTTTTAGGAAGATGATCTGTTTTTATGGCCACCTCTTCTTTAGTATCTACTTTCTCCTCTTTATTTAAAAAGGAGTTGATACTAAAGCCGGAAGAAACTCCGGTTCTGGATAAAGGTTTGGTTGTTTTGCTTATAGAACTTTCCTGAACACTTTCAGTTTGTACTGATGGTTCTGCCTTAATGGGTTCTTTTTTCTCCTGAACTTTTTCAGGAATTTTCACTTCCTGTTTCTCACTGAGAAACGGAGCCAGTATCAGGAATTTTTTTTTTTAGTAACGTCTGAATTAGCAGTCAGCGAAGCCAATTGCATTAATGCAATTTCAACAGTAAGTCTTGGGTTCTTGGAATTTTTATAATTAATATCCGCATGGTTACAAATTTCAATTCCGTCAATCAGTTGTTGGGCGACCCATTTCTGTCCTTGCTCTACAAACTTAGACTTTGTTTTCTCTCCTACTTCAATCAGGTCAATAGTTGAAGCATTTTGTGCCATCATTAAATCGCGGAAATGATTTCCGAGGCCGGCAACAAAAATATGAGGATCAAACCCTCTTTTAACAATATCATTAAAAGCGGAAAGCACTTCTGGAATTTTATTTTCCTTGGCAAGATCTACAATATTCAGATATTGATCATAATCCAGAATATTCAATACTTCGGCTGCTTTTGCCAGAGTAATATTCCTTTGAGAGAATGTAGAAAGTCTGTCGAAGATAGAAAGAGCATCTCTTAATGCGCCATCAGCTTTTTGGGCAATCAGGTACAACGCATCATCTTCATACTGTATATTTTCTTTCTGAGCAATATTTCTAAGATGTCCCTGAATGTCTTCAATGGTGATTCTTTTAAAATCATAAATCTGACAACGGGATAGAATGGTTGGAATAATTTTATGTTTTTCTGTAGTTGCCAAAATAAAAATGGCATGTGCAGGAGGCTCTTCCAACGTTTTAAGGAAAGCATTGAAAGCAGCAGAAGACAACATATGAACCTCATCAATGATATATACTTTGTATTTACCTACCTGAGGGGCAAAGCGTACCTGATCAATCAGTTCCCTAATATCATCTACAGAGTTATTAGATGCAGCATCCAATTCGTAGATATTATAAGCAAACCCATCTTCTGAAACAGATCCGTCTTTCTCGTTGATCTTTCTTGCTAAAATTCTAGCACAAGTAGTCTTCCCTACTCCACGAGGCCCGCAGAAAAGTAAGGCTTGAGCTAATTGACTATCTTCAATTGCGTGTTCTAAAGTATCCGTAATATGAGATTGCCCTACAACTGTGTCAAATTCTTGAGGACGATATTTTCTTGCAGATACTATAAAATTTTCCATTGGTCAAAAATAAGAAATATAGTTTTAATTTGAAAATTAAAAGTTTTCAAATTATCCACAAGGAGCTTAATCCTGTCTTAATTGGAAAACTTTTAATTCATCTTTAATTACTTTTTTTCTGATAAGCAAAATTGATGATATCTACAATTGCTTTTTCTATTTCACCTCTTCCCTCTTCCGTCTTCATGTCAAGGCCACAGAACTCACTTGCATTATAGGCAGGGTAAAGGTTTAGGTAATAAGCACCAGAAACAATTAAAGCGATAATAGCCCTGAATCTTTTTGCCTCTTCACCAAAATAAGGATCAGTAATATTTTCGAACAGCAATTTACCAACATCTTCTCTTTCCTGTACAAGCTTTCGAAGGATTGGTTTACTCTCAGAAAGTTCCCAAAGAATAATTTTTTGAAGTTCTTTATTCTTCTTCAAATTTTCAAACTGAGAAAGAATGCCTTTTGTTAAAGCATCCTGCCCTTTGCTTGATTGCTGCTCTTCTTCAATATTCGGACTGAACTTGCTCCAATAATCCTGAGACTTGATATACTCATCAATAAGCTTATCTGTACTTCCAAAGTACTCATATATAAGCTTTTTATCGAAGCCAGCTACTGCTGCAATTTTACTTACTTTTAATCCGGAGTAACCTTTTACTCTTAAAATTTTACCTACTGCTGCCAGCAGCTTTTGCTTGGTTTTTTCTTTGTCCCTAATTGGGCCCTGCACTACTTTTCTAGGCATAATTTATTATTTTTTTGCAATATGCATTTTTTTATTAATATCATCAAAGACATTAAGTGTTTTGTCGAGATGTTCCTTCTCGTGTCTCGCCGTCACGCTCATTCTGATTCTAGCATCTTTTCTAGGTACAGCTGGATACATAATAGGATTTGTATAAACACCTTCATCAATCAACATTTTACCTATATCCCACATTTTACTTTGGTCTCCAATTTTCACTGGAATAATAGCTGAACACGTAATTCCGGTATCCAGGCCTAAGTCATCCAGACCTTTCTTTAAATAGTGGATGTTATTCCATAGTCTTTCTCTCCAAATCGGTTCTTCATCAATTAATTCGATAGCTGTAACGATTCCGGCGGAGGAAGGTGGAGCGGTAGCGGAGAAAATCTGTTGTCTGGATTGAAACTTAAGAAAAGAGGCTATTTTTTTATTGGTAATAACGTACCCGCCTAAATTTCCAAAAGTTTTGCTGAAAGTACCTGTAATAAAATCTACTTTATCTAGCAAATTTGGATCTTCAAGAGTTCCTCTTCCTGTTTTTCCCATAATGCCAACGCCGTGTACGTCATCTACCATCAGGTAGGCATTATATTTCTTAACAAGATCATATATTTCGCTAATACGTGAGGTGTCACCATCCTGAGAATAGACTCCATCCACAATAACGAGTTTCGTACGGTACGTATTTTCAGATATCTTCAAAATGTGTTCCAAAGCTTCCAAATTATTATGTGGAAACGTTTTTTTATTTGTAAAAACACATCCTTCATGTACACTTGCATGTACTGAACTATCCAGAATGGCAATATCTTCCTTCTGTAGCAATATTTGCAAAGTGGCACTGTTAGCTGTATATCCGGTTGTAAAGATAACAGCTTCATCTTCATTTCTACCAAAAAAATTAGCAATTTTTTTTTCCAGAGCATAATGATAATCAAAATACCCACCAATAAGTGGTGTAGCTCCGGTACCTGTTCCGTATTTTTCTATCCCTTCGATAGCAGCCTGTTTTACTTTCGGGTGCTGTGTAAATCCTAAATAATCACTAGACACAAAGCTTACATACTGCTTATTTTGATCCGCAATATTGATATTTAATGTAGCATTAGTTCCTGAGGTATTTCTCAGTCTATAGTTCATGTGTCCTCTAGCCTTCATATTATCTAGAAATTCATAAAAGTAATCGGCTCTTTGAGCAATATCATAATCAGGGATATTCTCAAAATCCTTAAATGTTGCTGTCGCAAAATCAATGTTCATCCTAAGTTAGTTATTTAGTGGGGGGTTTAAGTAGCAAATATATAACTATTAAAGAGGCTTCAAGAGGTTTATGAAATTAAAAAAACATTAAAGACATAACACTTTTGAAGTCAAATTAACTACATACTCGCTGCTTTTTTAAATATTCTTTATTTTGATTCAAGTCGTTTTCTAAATATAAATTTAATAAAAAAAAGAAACTCATAAACCAATATAAATAAACAAACCGTAAAAAATTCATCCCATTAATTACAACTATCTCATTTATAAATCATTATTTTTCTCATTAATTCATCAACATAAAAGATCAACAAATCAGTAAAGATATTTCTAACAGATCTTATTGTTAAATTCAATGCTAAAAAAATTTCAACTCCAATTAATAAGGTTTTAAGAACTAAAAATTCATCTTTTGAATGACTTCCTGAAATCACCAGGTGTATTCCCTGTCATTTTTTTAAAGAATTTTGAAAAATTTGAAGGGTCATAAGTAAAAATACGTGCAATTTCTGCAACAGATTGATCTGAATTTATAAGCATTTGTTTGGCTTGTTTAATAATTTCTCCATCATAAAAGTGACAAGGATGCTGCCCCGTTTCTTTTTTTATGGTATCTGTAAGATGTTTATGAGAAACAGCCAGATGTCCTGCAATTTCATTTACCTCCATAAAATCAGACACTTCTCCTGAAATAACTTTCTGGATATGGCTTTCTAAAAAACTAAAATACTGGTGGGTAATCTCTTCACTTCTTTTCATCTTGTTTTTTACTTATAATTAATTAAAATTATAAAAATAAAAGTACGAATTAAAATCCACATGGTGAACTTTTCGGATAATTAATAAAGATAATAACTCTACTTTTTTAGCCTAAAAAAAAATAGCTCAATCTCTATCTCTTCATTCAATTTCAGTAACATTCTGTTGGGTGATAAAAACAAAAGATCTCCTAATTGAGACCTTTATTTGGGGATAAAATCGTTTGTGTTTATAGAATCATTATGAGAGTAAATAATCTCTTTTTCATCACTGTAGGAACTGTTTGCAAAAGTATGAAACCTGTCAAATCCTATCAAAAATAAGATGTAGAATAAACCTCATTTTTTTGTAAAACTTTTACTACAAAAACATAATATACAAAGACTATTCACAACACACTACACAGAATAAAAAACGGCAATAATAAAAAAAACATATCTCATTGAATTTCAATATTATTAATCCGCAAAAACTTGGAAACATCTCCTATTACTCACTTTCTATAGTATTCGGATCTCATAAAATGAATACCGTGAAAACAAATACAGATTTAAATACGATTCACTAAAGTCAAATTCGTAAATAAATTATCACCTTATGTAGAAATATTACTACAAAAAAGCCGACTAATATCAGTGTCTCTATCAATAAATACAGACAAAACTTATAATAAAACACATCAAAACATGCTGATTTATCTGTATAATTTCATTATTTTTACAGCATCAAACGAAAGTATTTAACGCTTAAAAACACAGAAGCAAAAAATTAATGACAAAAACTTATTTCCAATCGTTCCCCTCTATTAAAAAAACTTCGACTTGTACAAAAACTATTATTAACCGTTTTTTGCTTTAGGGCAAAAGACACAGATCAGTTTTGCATGAGAGTTTGGGCATTGTTTTTTACTTGCTTATATTTCAACATATACGGACAACGCTATACATCGACCTGGTATAATATTGACAATGGACT